>NZ_MNUD01000013.1:0-10231 GCF_001917295.1 Akkermansia sp. 54_46 | reverse complement strand
CAATTCCTGTAATCAATGTTTTTCTTTCTCGAAGAAAGATGGGGCCGTCGCTGTCGGACGGGGCCTGCTTAGGTTTCGTCCGGCATTTCCAAGTACGGTTTCCTGGATTACTGGAACCCTTCCGGTTGCAGCCGCTGGCGTTCCTGAATGAGTACGTGGAAGTGTCCTCCGGCACCGTATTCATCCGTCAGAAAGGCATCCTGCGGCGTGTTTTCCGCATGGGGGAGCAGGTAGTCCCGCTGGGTCATGAAAGTGACCCGGTCCCCCAGACAGTTGCGGGATAGTTCCAGCAGGTCCGTAAAATTGACGTCACAGGTCAAATCCGTGAGGCCGGGGTTACGGTACAGTTCCTCTCCGGTCAGCACCTGGTGGCTTTTGTACCCGCGCAGGGAACCCCGGGGGCGGCGATAGTACAGCCGCTCCATTTCATCCCCGTAGTCGATGACCGTCATGACGCCCATGTTCCAGTGGGGAAGCCAGCTCGTAAACCAGCGCGCGTAGGAGTCGTGAATTTCCACCCGCTGCCCCGGTTGGGAACCGTATTCCAGCATATGGGAGAAAAGCGGCTGCTGCCGGACGGGGCGCAGTTCTTCCCGGACGGCTCCGTTTTTCACGACAAGCCCTACTTCCTTCCAGTCCTGTTCCGTGTATTCGAATACGCGCGCCGGGAAAGCGTCCACCAGCTCGTTGGAGAAAATAAAGGCCTTGCCTCCGCAGTGTTTCAGCGCTTTTTCCATGGTGGAATAAATTTTGGCCCTGCCTCCCAGCAGAAGGTGCTGGAATTCGCGCAGCCGTGGGGAAGATTCCACAATCACGTAGTCCGTATTCAGGCGGTTCCAGAATCCCAGCCGCTCCAGGATTTTGACGGCCAGGGCGCCGGAACCGGCGCCTATTTCCAGCAGGGGCAGCCGCCTGCCGCAGCGGGAGCAGGCTTCTTTCCAGTGAGCGATAATAGCTTTTGCGAGGATGGGGGAAAGCGTGGGGGTGGTGGAAAAGTCCCCGCGTTGACCGATGTTTTCAATGGAAGAGGAGTAGTACCCTTCCTGCGGGTGGTGCAGGGCCAGCTGCATGAAAGCTTCCAGGGAGAGCCAGCCGCCAGCGGCCGCGATGTGGTCTGAAAGGCGTATCATGCAGGGAAGGCAGGGGTCAGGATTGGGATTGCTCCAGCATGCGCAGCAACGGGGCTTCCGCCCTTCTGCGCAGGTCTTCCGGCAGTTCCACGGCGGGAGAAAGGTCCCGGAGGGCCAGGTACAGTTTTTCCAGCGTGTTCATTTTCATGTACGGGCAGGTGCTGCAGGAGCATTGCTCCGTGGGCGCGGGAATGAATTCTTTGCCCGGCACCAGCTTGCGGAGACGGTGCAGAATGCCGGATTCCGTCACAATGATGAAAGATTTGGCGGGGTTTTCCGTGCAATAGGGGATCATTTTTTCCGTGGAGCAGATATGGTCCGCCAGCAGGCGCACGGCCTCCGTGCATTCCGGATGGGCCACCACCGGCACGCCGGGGTGCTTTTCCTTCAGGGCAAGAATCTGGTCCCGCGTGAACTCCATGTGCACGTGGCAGGCCCCGTTCCACAGTTCCAGGGGGCGGCCAAGCTGGCGGCTTACCCAAGCGCCCAGATTCTGGTCCGGGACGAACAGGATGGGGCGATCCTCCGGAGCCTGGGAGACGATTTTTACGGCATTTCCGGAAGTAACGATTACATCCGCCAGCGCCTTGACGCCGATGGAGCAGTTCACATACGCCACTACATAGTAATTTTTATGGGCGTTTTCTTTTAAGAAGGCTTCCAGCTCACCGGCGTCGCAGGAGGCTTCCAGAGAACAGCCGGCATCGGCATCTGGAAGAATGACGGTTTTGTCCGGATTAAGAATTTTGGCGGTTTCCGCCATGAAATGGACGCCGCAAAAGGCGATCACGTCGCAATCCGTATTCTGCGCCTTGTAGGCCAGCCCCAGGGAATCGCCCACATAGTCGGCCATGTCCTGGATATCCCCGGTCTGGTAGCTGTGCGCCAGAATGATGGCGTTGCGTTCTTCTTTCAGGCGTAAAATTTCCTCTTTCAGGTCAAAGGGTGCCATGCGGGAAAAGATGGGGCGAAGCCCCCGGCAAGTCAAGCATCATGTCCCATGCAGGGCGCGCTTGTTGACGGGAAGGGGGAAATGTGGCACAGTCTGGCGCATCATACGATTATGTTTTCACTTTTAGCAGATAAACTGGATAACACGTTCCGGAGGCTGCGCGGCCTGGGCAAGATTTCCGAGAAAAATATTGCAGACGCCCTGCGCGACATCCGGCTGGCCTTGCTGGAGGCGGACGTGGAGTTTGGCGTGGCCCGGGAATTCATCGGTCGCGTGAAGGAACGGGCCATGGGGCAGGAAGTGCTCAAATCCATCAAGCCCGGAGAGCAAATCGTCAAAATTTTCCGTGATGAAATCGCCGCCCTGCTGGGCGGGGACGCCGTGGGGCTGGACCTGACGGATCCTGCCAGAATCATGGTAGTGGGGCTGAACGGCGCCGGCAAGACCACGACCAGCGCGAAGCTGGCCCTGCGCCTGAAGAACGAGGGGCGCCGCCCCCTGCTGGTGGCCTGCGACCTGGTGCGCCCCGCCGCCGTGGACCAGCTGGCCACGCTGGCGGAACAAATAGGAGTGCCCGTTTATAAGCCCGCTCCCGGCAGCAGGGACGTGGTGGCCGTGGCGCGCGAGGCTCTGGAATGGGCCCGGACCCAGAACGGGACCGTCATGATTTTTGACACGGCGGGCCGCCAGGAAGTGGATGAAGCCCTGATAGACGAGCTACGCCATCTGCACTCCTTTCTTGCGCCGCGGGAAACGCTCCTGGTGGCGGATGCCGCCACGGGCCAGCAGGCCGTGAATGTGGCCCAGACCTTTGACCGTGCCGTGAACGTGACGGGTATCGTCCTGACCAAGCTGGACGGCGATGCCCGCGGGGGCGCGGCTCTTTCCATGCGTTCCGTGACGGGCAAGCCCATCAAATTTTCCGGTGAGGGGGAAAAACTGGACCAGTTCGGCCCCTTCGTCCCCGGCCGCATGGCGGACCGTATTCTGGGCATGGGCGACATTGTCGGGCTGGTGGAGCATGCCGCCGCGCGCATTGACGAAGAGCAGGCAGCCAAATCCATGGACCGCATGATGTCCGGCAAATTTGATTTCAACGACTTTCTGGATCAGATGAAGATGATGCAGAGCCTGGGACCGCTGGAAGGACTGCTGGGCCTGCTCCCCGGCTTCGGCAAAATCAAGAAACAGCTTCCGGAAGGCGCTCTGGACCCCAGGCGGATGAAGCACATGGAGGCCATTGTGCTCTCCATGACGGCCAAGGAAAGGAGCAATCCCAACCTGTTGAATCCGTCCCGCCGCCGCCGCATTGCCGCGGGCTGCGGCCGCCCGCTGATGGAAGTGAACAAGCTGATCAAGAATTTTTCCGAAATGCGCAAGATGATGTCCGGCAAGGGCAAAATGGGCGCCATGATGAAGCAGATGGCTTCCATGAAAGGGAAGGGGGGCAAGGTGCCCGGCTTTCCCGGCATGGGAGGAGGTTTGGGAGGTCTGAAAGGCCTGGGTGGATTAGGTGGCGGTCTCGGCGGCTGTAACGGCGCAAGATAGTTGCGATATGCGGGACAGGTTGTTGCGATATTTCGCCACTTGCTGCCAGGAACCTGAAAACGGGTGAATTCGCGTGACTTTTACCCCCGAATTTGCTATAAAAAACTCACCGGAAGGAAGGTTGATCCGTACCTTGAACCGGGGCTATTGCCGCCGCTGCCATCAGCTTTATTTTGGCGTTGCAAAGGGAGTGCATAATTTCCGCCCTGCGTTCGCGCGGCACTCCATAAGGCCGGGGATTGCCTGTCGTCACCATCCGGAACATCCGGGCGTATAAATCAGGGGAAGCCTCGGCACTGTGCCAGCACCAGCAGGACCAGCGGGAATTCTCCGATTCCCCGCGCCGCCAGGGCGCTTCAATCCGGCATGCCTCCCGTCCGTATTCTTCAATCATGGTTAAGGCATACGTTAAATCCTCCGGGGCTGAATCCGGTAAATGCCGCTCCTGAAGAACATCGGCCAAATGGACGGCCACATGGGCACGCACGGCATAGCAGCACCCATAGGTTAAATGCCGATCATCCCCGGAAGAGTACCACAGGCACTCCGGATGGTCCGTCATCCAGTGCAGCCAGTCCCCATCTAAAAGCGCCGTGTCAGCATCCAGCTTGACGAGTATATCTTCAGGGGCTGCCCCTGCCGTCATGGAGCGCAGCACTCCCACAATGGCGCCGGGGCCGCGTAAATTGCCGCCGCGCATCCAGGATGTCTGATCATAGACGGCTCCCAGCTCTTCCAGGGCCTCCACCGTTCCGGCATCCACCGGAGCGTGGCAATCATCCAGCACCCGAACCAGGGCAGACGGGCAGGCCATCCGGGCGCACCTGGCCGCCGCTACGGCTTCCGGGGCGTCTTCCTTATACGTGAATATGTGAATTCTGATCATAAAAAACTACGGTCCCCACGGATAATACGTGCCGCCCCCTACGGGAAGCTGAATGGTGCCCAGGGCGTACTGGATTACATCGTCGCCTTTAATGACGGCCAGAGGGAAGGAATAATAAAACAGCCGGGACGGCCTTGCTCCGTCTATGGATGTAAGCATGAAGGGGTCCACCGTCCCCGCGGAGGAAATGACGGCCATGCCCGTGATTTCCTCGTTTTCATTCAGAATCAAATTCAGCCAGACTTCCCCTTCCATCATCGGCAAATCCTTGCTTGCCGGGGCATCTCCCAGCACGCGGCCATTCAGCATGATTTTCCCGGGCGTGATGGTGGCTCCCGTCTTCTGGCCGTCTTCATCGTATTCCAGCTGAACGCGGAATCCGTAGTCATTCGGCTCCGGCGTCGCGGATGACCAGATAACCTCTCCGCGGGGGCTGACGGTCGGGGCCTTGGGGCTGATGCGGGCGTTGGAATCGTAAGTCAGGGACAGGGCGGGATTGTCCTGCACCTGATCCTGGTTGTCCCGGTCATCCATAGCGGCCTGGTTGCTGTAAAGCTGCTGCTGTCGGTCAATCATGCTTTGCAGGCTCAAATGGTCGGGAACTCCCGTGGATATATACGTGTTGCCTGCGGATAAATCCACCGTGACGCCCTGAATGACCGTCCGCATGTCCAGCCAGGCCGGGTTGGCCCCTGCAATCGACAAGCGCCGCCCCAGCAGCAGGTCCGGACGGATGGCCGCCAGGGCGTCCACGCTTCCGGCCCAAGGTGCCACGCGGGTCATTTGGTAATAGGCGGCCAGGACGGGCCTGTAATTTGGCCAGTCCGCTTCGCCGCTCCCGCTGCCTCCGGACGGAGGCGGGAATGCAGAACCGTCCTCCGGGCCGATTGTCCCCTGGCGGTCCACCTTGTAATGCCGTTTCCGGGTGTTGGTGGTAACGCCGCGCCAGGTCAGCCAGTTGTAATACCTCGTCACCTTGTCCCCGTTAATCGTCACGGTTTTTTTACGCGGAAAGAGCAGCTCAAAACCTTTTTTTGGAGGGGAATCTATGTAAACGTATTGCTTGAAAATCACCTCACACCATTTGATGGTTGTGCAGGCTTCGCTTAATGAGCCGGAAACAAGTTCGTACCTGGTGGCGGTCGTGCTGTAGTTCCTGGCATCCTGCCCTTCCACGGCGGGCGTCTCCCGCTGGATCGTCCCGAACTGTGCCCCGGGCACCTTCGCCAGTTCCGGAATCTTTTTTGTCCACCATTCCCGGGCGTCCTCCGGCCCGGTCGGCATCTTTTCGCCCAGAACCATCATTTCCGGTTTGGCAAAATTGTATTGGGGACCATCCACGCCATCCTCGTCGGTGTCGTCCGGGTCATCCCCCGTTCGCGGGTCGGACAGTTGCACGATCGTGCAGCCTTCCTGGTGCAAGTCCGCCCCGGCTGGGTGAACAACCGTGGACGTGGCGTACTTGCCCCGCGTCATCACCACCCCCACCGCGGGGGGCACCAGGTCCACCCGTTCCGTCAGCTGGATTTTTGACAATCTGTGCGCGATCCGGTCCAGCGTCACCGGGTCCAGGCGGTCCCCGTCCGCAATGTGCAGCACGGGGCTGGCTCCGGAATAATCAAACCAGGCCACCATGCCGGGCCGGGAACTTAGGAATTTGCGCAGCAGGGAGGCGTGCTTGTCACAGGCGACATCCGTGTCCCATATCCAGGCGGAATCATCCACATCCAGCACATAATCCGTCACCAGCGCCCCATGTTTGCGGGCGTTGTCCAGCACCGTCCGGAGGGCCGCCGCGATCTTGATGCGCCGTTTGACCGACGCCCCGGAGGATAGGCCGGAAAACGCCGCAAACGAGAAAGCAATCCTGCCCGCCCCGATGCCGGAGCCGAAAAACGTCGTGCCCTCCATCGGCTTCCAGTGGTCGCAAATTTCCACCTGCCACACGTAGCCGGACGCGGACAAGGCGGCATCACACTTGCGCACGGTGCCGTCCAGCACCGTCACGCCGTCCCACGCCACCCGCACGCGCTCTTTATAAGAGAAGGGGGCGGCATCCATCATTTTCCGGCCCAGCTGGAAAGACACCTGGGCCGCCGTAAAATTCCGCCATTGCCAGCTGCATGACTGGCTGGCCAGTCCCGTCAATTCTACTGTTCTAATGTCCATACCCCCGCTGTGAATCAATCTTGTTCAGGCGGCTTTTCAGCTCCGCCACTTCCGCATTCAGCTTTTGCGCCGTTTCCTGGCTCCTGGAATACCTGCCTAGTATCTCCCGCACCAGCTCCACCATGCCGTGAATCACGGGCGTTTCGTCCTGGCCGCGGTCGTTGCCAAGAAGCATTTTCAGCTGGCTGGCCAGCTGGGCACGCTCGCCCTTGTCCACCTGTCCGTCCTGTAACGCCTTGCGCACAACGTCCTCCACCTGGTAAAGGATTTCATAGTCGGAACTTCCGGCCAGATCCCCCGCTTTCTGAACAGCCCCCTCCCGGTATTTCCGCATCCATTCCGTCAGTTCCATTGCTGCCATGCTTTTGGCCTGGATGTCTTCAGGCAGGGCGGTTACTTTCCGGGCGGCTTCTTCCAGGCCCTTGATTTTCTGTTCCTGGTTTTCCTGTGTCTTTTTAGCGGTCAGGATGTCATTCATGGACTTCCAGGCTTGTTCCGCGGCTTTCACCATGCCCCGGTCGGCGTCGGAATTGTAAGCATTGCCGAATTTTTCTTTCAGGGCTTTTAAGAATTCATCAACCCATTTGGCATCATCCTTGTCCCGCTTGTCCCATAGCTCCCGGTCCTTATTCCGGAGGCGGCCAACCGTGTCCAGGAACTTGGTAACGCGCTCCTGGGCCTTTTCATTTCCCTCCGCGTATTTAGCAGCAAAACCGGAAAAGGAATCCACGCTTGCATTCATCACATCTGCGGCGGTGTCCATTGCTTTCTTGTTAGCATCCAGTTCTTTCTTGCGCGCCTCGGCAGCCTTGGAAAGAGCATCCGCCGCTGTCCGGGAAACAGTGGAATCACGCCGCTGGTTATCCTGCCAGGCCTCTGTCTTTTTCGTCTCCACCTGAACATCCTGATCAGCTTTTGCCTGGACGCCCTGCACGGCCAGAACGTTATTCAGCCGTTCTTTGGCCGTCGTCACAGCTTCATCTAAAGCTTCCTGCTCTTTGAATAAATCAGCCAAAGATGCTGTTCTGTTTTTGATTACCTCTCTGGCGACTTTTAACGCATCCGCATAAGCCATATACAAGGCATCCCCGGACTTGCCGCGCACGTCGCCCAGCAACCCCGTATTTTTGATGCCTTCCATCATATTGTTCAAGGCGGCTTCCTGCTGCTGTTTTTCTGCAATCAGCCGGGCCATCATTTCTCCATTGGTGGCGGATGGCATGCTGGCATCTTTCCGCATGCCATCCATTAAGGCTTGTACATGCTTCAGGGTTTCTTCGTCCTGATTCTTTTTCTGCTGTAATCCGGCCACCAGCGGGATGCCCACGCCGCCCAGCATGGCCGCTTTAGCCATTTCTTTCGGCGCGTCTGCAATTTCCTTTTCCAGCTTCTTCTTTTTGGCTGCCAGTTCCTGCCATTGTTTCAGGGCCGCTTCCGCGTTCTTGAAAGCGTCCGCCTGCTTGTAAAAATCCTCCGTCTTCAGGTCACGCACGCCTGCCGCTGCCGGGCTGGATTGGGTAAGCTCCTGCATGCGCCTGATCTGTTCCGCCTTGGCTTCGGCCAGTGCTTCGGCTTTTTTCACGGCATTTTCCGCCTGCTGCCGTTCGATAGCCCGGCGTTCTCCGGCGTCTTTGGCGTCGATGGCCGCCAGGGCATCCCGGGCCTGGCTCTCCGTCATTTCCCCGCGGATCTGTTTTTGCCTGATGATGCTCCGGTTCTTTTCGTTTTCGATGGCCAGCAGCTGGGCCTGCATTTCCAGGTTCCGGCTCGCCTTTTCGTCCAGGGCTTCGATCGTCCTTTTGCGGGCGTCGTAAGCGTCATTGATCTGTTTGACCAGGGCATGTTCCTTCTTCAGCGCCTGTTCCTGGTTCAATCTCCCCAGTTCGGCGCTCATTCCGGCCTGCCAGGCCTCCACCTTCGCCTTTCCTTTTGCCAGCACGTCCGCAAGTTGCGCGGAAACTTTTTTAGCGTCCAGGCCAAACGCGTCAATAAGGGCATTTCCGGCAGCCCGGCCCAGCCCCCAGGCTTCCTTTCCCAGGTTGAGGACATTGGTGGCGTTTTGCAGGCCGCCTTTGAACTTGCGCCATTCCTGCATTTTATCACCCGCCCAGGTTTGAACCTGTCCGGGAAATTTGGATAAGGCGTCAATGCTGCGCTGTAGCCATCCGGACTGCTGCTTGACGGCATCCGCAGCATGGCCCACCGTCTTGTCCGCGCCCTGGACCGTGGCGCCCAGCGCGTCCAGTCCGTCAATCCTCACAGTCCAGTCATTAGGCGTTGCCGCCTGTGTCTCCGGATAAGCGGGCACGGCCCCCGTCTGCCCCCCCACGCCTCCGGATGCCAGCGCCGGAACAGACTTGACCGCCCGGGACAATTCATCCATGCCCTTGCGTACCTGGTCCAGCGTCCCCTCCGGCTTGGTAGATGCGGCCAGGCTCTTGGCCAGCGTGGCGTCCATCCTGGCCAGCAGCGCGGCAATCTGGTCCAGCCGCGCCATCATCCATTCATTCCCGCCTTCCCGGGCGGAGGGGACAGGAAAGGGGGAATGATCCGGGGCAGCAGCCCCGCGGGCTACCTCTTCCACGGCTTTGGACACCCGGGCAATTCCGGACTGCATTTCTTCCAGGGCCTTGTCCGTCCGTCCCTGGGCGGGTGTGCCGTTGGCCGCCACTCCTTCCGCATGGGCAATCGTTCCGGCCAGACGGTCCAGGCCCTCCACTTGTATGGTCATCTTGCCGGGGGCGGATGCCCCGGAGAATGCCCGGGCATCCGCCACGGTTCCCTCCCCTCCGGAAATAAGTTCCCGCGGCAGCCCCCTGGCTGCCGTGGAAAGATCGTCCACCCCCTTGCGCACCTGGTTAATCCCGCTCATGTCCGCCCGGGTGCCAAGCGTCAGGGATATGTCAATATTGTTGTTCATCAGTTGATTTCTCCGGTCAGGGCAAATTTGAATTCTACGGCCTGCCAGGCCGCCCCGCGCAAGTCCACCCCGTACCAGTGTTCACTGGTCAGGGGGTACGGGCGGGGAGGGTCCACGGTGGCGGCGTATTCCCTCACGCGCTGGGGGCGGCCCTGGTAATAGCAGGTCAGCCAGGTGACGCGCCCCAGCGGGTGCAGCGTGAACAATTCCTGGACGTCCAGGCCCCAGGCACGGGCCGCCGCCGCTGTCGGGAACGGATGGGCCACTGTGAAAGACAGCTGCATCAGGGCGTTGCCCCGCGCCCGCTGAAGCATCCAGGAACTGCCCAGCACGCCGTCCCGTTGCACCTGGACGGAGGCCGTAACGTCCACCGGAGCCGCCATAAGATCCCCCTGTTTGCAGAGCGTGACCGCATCCAGGCCGTCCGGACGGTAAATCACCGTGTCTGTGGATTCATAGGCCATCATCAGGAATCAGGATTGAGTGAAATAGCGGAAAAACGCCACGGAGGCGGAATCCGTGATCACAAAAGCCGGGTAGTCCGAGACTGTAAAAATCCTGCGGCCTTTGGTCTCCGCATGGACGGCCTCAACGGTCAAAGACACCGCATCAATCATTGTATAGGC
>NZ_MNUD01000012.1:0-9241 GCF_001917295.1 Akkermansia sp. 54_46 | reverse complement strand
CAGCCCCAGCAGCCGCATCACGGCGCACATGGTAGGCTGGAGCGGAGGCGTCACCCCGCAAGCGGCGCAATCTCCCGCCAGCACAATCAGGTGCAGCATCTTCCTGTCTTTGATATTCATTCGTCACCTCCTATTCCCATTTCCTCCCGTAGAGATGCAATTTCTGCCGCAGCGTCCACGACATCCACAACAGGCCCTTCCGGCTGCCGTGGTTCTTCGGGTTTTGGCTTCTTCCGAGCGGATGCCGGCTTCCAGCGTGTTTCCTTCGCCCACCTATCGGCATGCGTCAAAACGTCGCCGAAGCACTCCCAAAACTTCTTACGGCTGTCCGGGCGCCAAAAAGCTTTCTTCTTGCAGTCCTCCGTCAGTCCTGACGCGTAATAATCCCTCAACATCTCCATGTCTCGTGGCGTTACCCGGCCCTGTGCAGACCGGTACGCCTCAAGCGCGGCTGCCTGCTCAATGGCAGTTGGCATTGTCCGGGACCATGAAGGGTTGATTTCCAAACAGGCAGCCATGAACCTGGCGGCACTAGGAGAAGCCCCCAGATCCGCGTGATTGTCGGCGCAGCGCATCCCCCGGACGTCGTTCAGGCGTTCCCGGTTCGGGAAAGACTGGGCAGGCAGCACAGGAGCAGCGGGCGCTTCTTCCCCCGGTGTACTGTCCACCGTAGTAGTTTCTCCCCCTATATTCCTTTCTTCCTTTCTTTCTTTCTTCCGGTTTTGGATGTTGGCCCCTACATTGGTTCCTATTTCGGTTCCTACGTCGGTTAATTCAGAAACCAACGTAGGTTTCTCTTCGGTTTCCATGTCGGTTTCAACATGGGTTTTCTTGGGGCGCCCTCCGAGCTTGCCATTTTCGCGGGCAATAACTCGCTTTCGCTCAAGAAGCTCTTGTACGCCTCCGGGGTAGCCAAAAACAACAAGGTTGTCTCCGTCGAAGTGGTAAAGTTCCCCGCCGTTCATGACTTCCTTGTCCATCACCCCGCAGGTCTGCATCCAGCGGCGCATGCCCCAGGAGCGGCACCCCTCAATGATTCCGCCGTTCTCTTGGGTGCAGCACCACGCCAACAGGGCAATCCATGTAGCGCGCTGGATTGGTTCAGCTCCGATGAATTCAGGGCTGGAAAACAAGGCTGTTGGGATGTTCATGTATTCCATATCAAAAAAGCGTCAGTTGGGGGTTGTAGATTTCATAAAGACCAGGAAGACGGTCTTCCCGCGGCGGTGTCCGAACAAAGGTTCATGGCTGGCCAGTTTCAGAACTTCCGCGGTTGAAACCTGATCCTCGCACCACTTGAACACCAGAATGCCGCCCGGTTCCAAAACCCGGAAACACTCCCGGAAGCCGGATTTCAAATCCTCCCTCCAGGTTTTCTGGTCCAGTTTTCCGTACTTCTTGGCCAGCCAGGATGATTCCCCGGCGTGAATCAAGTGCGGAGGGTCGAATACCACAAGGCGAAACGCCCCGTCGTTGAAAGGCATCTTCCGGAAGTCCCCGACGACGTCCGGCTTGATTTCCAGGGTTCGCCCGTCGCAAAGCATGTGCGTTTCCTCCCGGCGGTCCATGAACACCACGTCAGGATGGCGGCGGTCAAACCAGAACATGCGGGAGCCGCAGCAGGCGTCAAGAATGGCTTTCATTCCCCCTCCTTTCCTTCTTGGAATCTGCCAAGCAAAACCCGGAATGCAGTTGCCGCCACTGCAGGAACTTGCCCGTTGCCAAGGGCTTTAAGCTCGTCCACTTCTGGGGCCACCCCATCATCAGGGCGGCGAAAGACGCTGACACACACATCCCCCTGACTCGCTTCCCACCGCTCCTGACATAGAGATATGCCAGGTAATCTTCCAAATTCCCTTTTGGTTTGCCTTCCTCCGCTCTCTTCCAACACAGTCCATATTTGGCGATACATGCACGCATGGTGGGCAAGAAGCCATAATCTGGCGCGGCGATGGGGTAATCCAACGGCGTCAGCTCCCAGCACACACCATGCAGCATCATACCCGATGCGGGCAAGGTCACCGAGGATTCTGGCAAGTCCTCTTCCCACAAGCAGAGGTGAGTTTTCCAGGAATGCGAATTCCGGTCGTACTTCATTGATAATTCGGTGCATTTCCCGCCAGAGGCCGGAGCGGGCGCCGTCAATGCCGGCGCCTTTTCCTGCGGCTGAAATGTCCTGGCACGGGAAGCCTCCAGATACCACGTCAACAAGGCCGCGCCACGGTCGTCCGTCAAAGGTTCGTACGTCATCCCAAACCGGGAAAGGCGGGAGTAAGCCGTCATTCTGTCGGGCGAGCAGTACGCTTGCGGGATAGGGTTCAAGTTCGACAGCGCAAACGGTGCGGAATCCGAGCAGCTCGCTTCCAAGTATGCCTCCACCAGCGCCCGCGAAAAGATGTAGCTCATTCACTCTCCCTCCTTTCCATTCATCAGGTTAAATTCTGGCTGTTCCCACATGACTCCACACTCACACGGCATTCGAAAATCGGAGGGTCTCACCAAACCTTGAAGGTAGTCTTGGCGGAGTTGAGATAGAGGATAAAATATCTTTTCCCCGTTAACAGTTCTCCTTAAAATGGTATTATGTTTCCCGGTTGAATCTCGAAATCGTTGTTCCATCCTTTCATGGAAGGCAAACCTCTCCGGCATCTTTTCCAAAAGATTTACAAAATGACCAATACCCGCTTTGAAACAAAAACCGCCGCAATTTGCATGGTTAAAACCCATGTCGTATAACCTTGGAAGCCTGACATTGTATCCTTCCAACCAGCTTTTAATCTCGCAGTAGGAATAAGGTTTTTCAGCCAGTGGAAACCACCAGTTCCATTCCGGTTTGTTTTTTCGGAGCCTTTCACACCGTTCTATTTCTTCAATGTTAAACCCAATAACGATACGAGTTTCTGGTGTGCAATGCTTACGCATCCATGTGTCTAGCGGTTTACGTTTGAGCAATATTGAGCAAAATCCCACGCGGGAATTTGCCATCATGCCCTCTCCGCCTGAACCATCCTGCCCAGTACACAGTTCCCACGGAGTAATATAAGCATCCGGATTTTTCGCTCCTTTATGGCCGCGCATACGGACAATGTGAAGCTGGCATCCCAAGGCACCCGCACCTTGGACGATAAAGCGGTAATTATCTTCATCTTCGATCCCGGTGTCGGCGAAGACTAAATCTACTTCGTCCGGCCCATACTGATCAACGGCTAACTTGGCTGCACCCCAAGACATAAGGCCACCACTGTAATTCACACAGACTTTCACTCATCCTCCTTTCTTGGCTCCCAGTAAACAGGCCATCCTTCATGGACGCAGGCTGCGCAGAACTTGTACTGCGTTAGCTCATGTTTACAGTTCGAGCATCTCCGTCGCATAGGATGCACCCACGCCCTGCATGCGGCCCGCTTCCGGCGGACGTCACCGATAACATTGTACAACTTAAAGTCGTCCCATAAGCCTCCGCGAAATTGGAGTGGCAGCTCGTGATATTCCATTTTAAATCGTATTCGGGCATTATTGCGAATCCTTTCAATTCTGGTTTCGAGAGTTTCGACTGCTTTTCCGTATTCGTAAAAAGCTTTCTGTTCAGGCGTCAGTTTCATGCGAGCCTCCTTTCAAACACGATTTCCACCTGTCCGGCGCGTCCCAGGTCGTGAATCCGCTCAATCCCGGCGCAATCCAGCGTCCTGTCGTCAATGCCCATAGCCTTGCAGCGCGCCAGGCAATTATCCGCGTCCGGCTTCGGTCCCTTGAAAAACCAGATCACCCGGTAATGCGTCGGTTGCATCCTCCGGCCATTCAGGGCTTCACAAGTCCTGCCCCAGGCTATATTCCGGGCGCGGCTCTTGGCAGCCGTCTTCTTATAACCGGCCACAATGGCCCCCCTCTGTGTGAGAGGGGCCTTGGCATTGGGGGACAAACACCGGGGAGTGTGGGGCAAAGAAATGGTCAGCGTGGTCATCATGCCGCACCTCCTTCCCATCCCTTTTTAAGTTCCCAGCGCGGAATGCGGAAATACCGCGGCAAGGCCACAGCCCCCGGATAAATCCCCGTCGCCACGCACTCGGCGTACTGGCGCAGGGCGGTCATATACTGCCCCCGGTAATGCTCCAGGGCCTCCTGATCCATCCGCACCTCGGAAATGCAATAGGGAGCTGCCGACTCCATGAACACAAACATGAAATTCCGGCGTATCCCGAAAATCGCTTCATACAAATCGCAATACAAGGCAGCCTGCCAGCCGTACCCGTAGCGGGCCATATCCCGGTCAATCAGGCCGGAATCCTCCACGGGCGTGGAAGTCGTCTTCATATCAATAATCGGCATCTCTTCATCGTGAGGAAGAATGTCAATCATCCCCGTAATCGTAATCGGAACCGGAGGCTTGTCCGGCGCGTACTCAATGAGCAGCGTCTTATACATCGCCACCTGGGAATCAAACGAATCCCCCAGCACCAGCCCATGTTCGGTTCGCAGGTAATTATTGAAAATCCCCACGGCCTTCTGCGCTTCGGCGTACTCCTCTGGCGTCAGCACGGCTCCCCCACGGTCGGCAAACGCCGCCCAGCGGGCTGCTTGCCCGTCGTCCTGCTTCGTCTTGGACACGGAGCCGTTCTTATTCACCCCCGGCAGCCACTCTTCTACGAGATACTGATTCTGGAACTGATCCGGCGTCAGGGCCAGACAATCCACCAGGGAACCAAACCGGAACCCCTGGGAAACCTTCTCAATCCCTTCATCCTGCCGATACTTCCATTTATAGGGATTCCGGGCGAAATCCGTCAGCATGGACTTGGAGACACAGTGAGGAATCCCCTTCTTGGAATCGTGGTACGCCTGCGGATTATCCACCCGGCCACAAGCCTCGCCGAAAGTCGCAAAGCCCGATAAATCTAAAACATTCATAGCTAAAGATCCTTGCTATCCTGCATGCTTACTTCCCGGAGGCCCCCACCCAGGCAACCACCTGGTTGAAATTCGCCACCAGCCACTCCAGCGTCTTGGGCGGGAACGTCTCTTCCCGGCTGGCTCCCTGCACGTAATAAATCTGCCGGCCCCGGCAGAAATTCACTACCTGGGGCATCGTCACGCCGTGGTCTCGCAGCAGTTTTTCCAGGTCTGCCACGCTCACGGCAGATTCCGGCTCCAGCTTCAAATCATCAGTAGGAGTGGGCGAAGAAACCACTTCCGGTTCAAGGGGCTTTTCTTCCTGCCTGGATGCCGCCGCCACTGGCGGAGGTACAGCGGCGCCCGCAAGAGGATTGCCGGCCTTCGGCTTCTGCGTTCCGGCTTCCGGAGTAGCATTCCGCATTTCCCGTCCGTCTTCCACTTCGCCGTCGGAAATAATCGTGTCGGTCAGGTGGGAATAAAGCCATGCCTTGGCCTTCCGCTCGGCCTTGCCAATAATGGCATCCTGGCTCATGCCGTTATTTACACGGATACAGAACTCAAGAGTTTCGGAATCCGGGACTCCCTTGAACTCCCAGCTCATATCGACCCTCACCAAACCTTCCCGCTCAATCTTCTGGTACTCCTTCCCGCTCTTGCTGATGCCGGAAGTGGAAGACTCTTTGATTTCGGCGGGATGGTAAACCATCTTCAAATTGGTCAGGCCGTCCAGGTTCTTCAGCAGGTAGGTCATGCCTTCCTTGGTCACATACGTGCGCCCGGCAAGGATATTCCACTGATTACCTACCGGAGAAAGGCCCATGCAGGTGGCCACAATCAGGCATTCCCTGACCGCATCCACGCCATAGGTCACGCCTTCTTTGTATTGTGTCGCAGCGCACTCGTCCGTGCGGAAGCCGAGCTGGGAGCCTTTCAGCTTCATGATGGATTCCATGATGGGGGGAGTCAGGGCGTCGCGCAGCCGGTTCATGGCAATGCCCATGTTGATGGCCTTTTCAAAGCTGCCCTTGCAGCTCAATGCCTGCTGGGCTTCCAGGGCCAGATTGTCCAGGCTGACAGCCAGCTCGGTGGACTTGGAGGGATCCATTACTTTCTCTTGCCGTGTGGCTTCACTTGGTGTATTCATAAATCGTTACTAATTGTAATTTTACAGGTTGCATTCGTAACAGGCCGGGGTTCGGTTGCCGCCGTCCCCGGCCAACTGAATCAGTCTTCGCATTCCTCGCACTCGCATCCAGCGATTCCGAGCATGGTGGCAATGGGATTCATCCGATCCTTCATTTTCGTTTTTTGCTGTTGTTCAAGGAACAAACGGACGCCTTCTCCCATAGTTTTTACATTGCCCTCAAAGCATTCGCCTGCTTTGAGAAGATAGCCGAAAGCGCTCGTCCACCCGTAAACTTTGAAATTCATTCTCTCAGACTGAAAAACGGAGCTGGAGGGTTCTAATATGTGCCGAGTTTTTCTTTCTTCCGGGACCTCCAAAAAGGCGGAAAAAATAGCGCGCCCATCGTAACGCTTAATCAAATCAACAAGGTTATCAAGCGCGGCGCTGATTTCTTCTTTTGTGGATGCAACAGTATCGCAGCAGCAGGCTTCGTCCGGCGTGCAGGACTGCGCATTCTTTTCTTCGGTATTGTCCATTGTATTGGTATTCTATTGGTTATTGCTTTCCACGATCCGCGTGGGGCGGGACGGTTTTTCCAAGCCGTCAAAAGCTTTCATGGGAGTGGGAGACTCCGGGCAAAACCCGGAATGCGGGCTCTTGCCGGCCTGCAGCTCGGCGTTATCCAGCTCCACCGCCAGCCAGAACAGGCACGCAGCGGGCCCGGCGGAACTGCTTGCCGTGCACCTTCATCTTCCCCTGCTTGCCCCAGTACAGGATCTCGATCACATGCCCCTTGTCCTTCAACTCATGGACGGTCCTCTTGATCACATCCCGGTCGGAATCGTACATCAGGGCCAAGGTCTTGCAGTCGTAAAACTCTGATTCAGGGTAGGTCATAATATTTTCATTGTTAAAGTTCGTGCCAGCCGAGCAGCTTCAATTCTTCGATTAGATCTTCTTCCATGGTTCAGTCGTCGTAGTGTCCGTCGGGGTTGTCGCACTGCTCGGCGTGATCCACTTCCCACTGGTCAATCGCTAATTCCAGCTCGTCCTTGAGGCCCTCCGCTTCCCGGATGGCGACGTATTCGCCATTCACCCGGATGCACCGGTCTTCGTCGTCGTATTCGATAATCATGCCCGCTCCTTTCTCATCTGATCCAGGGTTCTGTTTACCTGGCGTATGATGTGTTTCTCTCCCAGGCTGATACCAAGCATCAACGCGGACAGGTAGCCTGCCAGGTTAAGCAGCGTTACAACAATAAATTCAGTCCAGTTCATCATGGGTTATTTGTTAGTGATTGATATTGGTTGTTATTACTTAAATAAAAAGGAGAGCCTGCCAATGTAACGCCTTGGCTTTGAATGTGCTCGTATTGCCCAAATTCATGCGCATGCCGGCTCATTATTCTTGAAGATGAAAGCTGTCAGGCTACTATTCCGTTATGCCTAAATTCATCACAATAGAAGATTCTTCTGGTCGTCCCCATATCGTGAATGTGGATTACATTGCGCTGATTAAGAAGCGCTCCGACGGGACTTATGATTACATCCTCTCCATCCCTAACGCGAATGCCAGATTCCGCGTTATTCATTCAAACTACCTCCTTTCCTTCTTTACATCTGGCAACAATCATTAGTTTCTCTTTCCCCCATTCAGGGCAAGAGACAGCCAATACCAGGAAACCTTTCCCCAGAACAGGGGAAGGACAGGAACTTATTCTTTCAAACTCGCGTATTTCTCCATCTACTTCGAGGAAAATGGGGCCGAAAGCGGAACAGCTCTTGTCCCAGTCATCTGCTTCTTCCTTGGTCAATATCCGGGCGTTCTTCGGTAATTCAGTATTTGTATTCATGGTTCTTTCTTGGTGGGAGGTTTTCATGTTCATGCTGCCGGCTTCTTGGGGTTCTTCGGGCGGGGAAGGTTGCTAGCCGTGGTCAGGTGAACACGGAATCCCCTGCGGAATGATTCTCGTTCAATGATGCGGATAATAGCTTCCGAAGGCTTCAATCCTTCTTCCGCTTCGGCCAGCAGATGGCTCTTGCAGCCGTCCGGTAATTTGTCTAAGTCGATTTCTGTTTTCATCTATTTCCGTAACTGATGGCCTCAAATTACAGCGTATAACTGAATATTTCAAGATATATTTTCAGCATAATACTGAAATTGCTAGGTAACAAGGTGTTGACATATCAGCAAAATGCTGTAATATCAATGCATGACGACAACAAAAGAAGACGTAAAAAAATGGCTCAAGGTTATTGGTAGAGACAGAGAATGGCTCGCTAACCAATGTGGAGTTTCCAAGCGTCAGGTAGATAATTGGCTTTCGTCATCCATCAATATTCCCGCAAAGGCTATCCTTGTTATTCAGCGTCTTATGAACGGAGAAGCCGAATCCTCTCCCCGCATCGTCATCGACTTCACAGATGAAGAATGGGACATTATCTGTGAGGCCGCTAAAGCCCACAAAGAAACCTTCCTGGAATTCGTCAATACCGCTATTCAAAATGCCGCCAAAGAAAAAGAGGCAGCCCGCAAGAAGTTTACCCCGGTAGAAACATTCACAGCCCCTCCCTTGGAGGCTCAGGGACGAATCATCGGCAACATTGCCGCCGGCAATCTGGCGGATGGAGACACCATCCCGCAGGACATCTGGTTATACCGTGAACTGGAAAAAGGGGAATACCTGCTGCGCGTGAACGGTCACTCTATGGAACCTTCCATTCCGGACAGCTCCGTGGTCATCATGAAAAAATACACCATCCCCCCCATCCCCAAACCTGGAACCATTGTTCAATACCATGATGAACGCGGCGTGACACTCAAAAAACTGGTCCGCAGGAAAAACCCGGAAACCGGAAAAATGGAATACGTATTACATCCACTCAATCCCGACTTCGGAGACATCGAACCCATGGACGGCGGTAAAATCTCCGGCATCTATGTGGAAACCCTGGACAGGTGGGAGAAAGCTTGACGCACCGGGTAAATGTGCTATAGGTAAATCATCTTTTTTATTTTCCGCTAGCCGTCCACGTTGGGAAACGCGGGCGGTTTTTTATTGCCATTACAGCCGTGTACAGTAGCATCCTCCCAGAAAAGTGCTCCTGTTCAGCCCTTGGCCTCCGGGTCAGGGGCTTTTTTGTTAAATAGCATTATTGCGCTTTCTTCAAATCTAATAGTTGTACTTGCCTCTTATAATCTTCCCATATATCAGCCAGTGCATG
>NZ_MNUD01000033.1:0-307818 GCF_001917295.1 Akkermansia sp. 54_46 | reverse complement strand
GTTGCCGCCGGAGTCCTTTACTTCCAGGATTCCCCAGTCGTCCACCCCAAGGAAGAGCGAGCAGGTGCCGTAGAGTTTTTTGCCGTCCGCTCCTTCCGGAATGGTAAAGTAACCGTGAGCACTGTGTCCATCCGCCGACGTACTAGGCGGTCCCACGGTAATTTCATCGTGTTCGTGGATTTCCTCGAACGGTAGCGGATCGGGCTCCGGAGCGGCGCGCATGCCACGCGGCATGGGTTTGGCCGTAGAGCCAAAGTACCATTTGCGGTAAGCGGGGATGGAAGAAGGGGTGCCGGCAGAAGAAGTAGTTGGAGTATTCATAAGGCATTAAAGAACTGGGATTGATGATGAAATTAGAGGAGAGCAATCCTCCATGATCATTTTCCCAGTAGCATGATCCAGAGCCAGTGTCAATAAAGTTTATTTGAGAATTTCTGTTTGCCTATGAAACATAATGAATTTTTTCCATCAAAATATAATATAATAATTTTTATAATCAGCGCCTTCCTTTTACAGACATTAATATTATCTATTTGTTAGAAAAAATCCACAATAGGATGTCATTCCTGCTTGGCGCCAGTCAAATTCCTGTAAAAAATGTCTCTCTCATGGAGAAAGAATGGTTGATGATTCAGTAGTTTGTCTTTTCGAATTTGCCGCAACTTCTGAAAACCCTTAAACAAAAAATACATCTTTTCCGAAGTTTTTCTATGAAAACGAGAGGAGAAAGATTGCCCTCCATCCGTAGAACCCTTACAATTTTTGCCATGCCTGTATCTCCGGCGCGCATTCTGGAAGATTTGTCCCCCTTCTACCGGCAGGAGGAATTTCCCGTGCTTCTGCACCAGTGTGAAACGTGGGCGGAAAGCCGCCCGTTGGAGGGATGCCGTGTGATTGACGCCTCCCCCGTATTCCGGAATACCTGCGCCAAATACGCCGCCCTGCTGGCGGCGGGAGCGGAGTTGACGGCAGCAGTCTCTCCGGTGATGCCCCACGATCCGGAAACGGTCGCGCTGCTGGGCAGGTATGGAATACCCGTGGTGGAGGCGGAACGGGCGGACGGACCCTATGACGTGGTGATGGACTGCGCCGGGGCGCTCAGCCATGTTCCCAGCCGCTGCGGGTATGTGGAACTGACCCGGTCCGGAGCGCAGCATTATACGTGCTGCACACAGCCCGTGTGGATGGTGGACGCCGGAAAAATCAAGCAGATAGAAACCTGCCTGGGAACCGGGGAAAGCTTTTTCCGCGCGCTGGAAGCGCTGGGAATTGAGAGTGGCCCGGGACGGACCCTGGTAGTCATCGGGTACGGAAAAGTGGGCCGCGGAATCGTTCTGCACGCGCTCAGGCGGGGCTTGAACGTTATCGTGGCGGATGTGGAGGAAAAACCTCTCCCTTTGTCCTCCGCCTCATTCATGCGCGCAACGGATGGAGAAGCTCTTACCAATGCAGTCAGTCATGCCTTTTGCGCCGTCACGGCCACAGGGCGGCGGCATGCCCTGTCAGGAGTGATTGACCCCGCTGTGACCCGCTCCTCCGGCGTTCTGCTGGCCAATATGGGCGTGGAGGACGAATGGGGGCCGGAGATCCCGAAGAACCGCCTGCTGAACGGAGGCCGCCCCCTTAATTTCATTCTGCCGGACCCTACGCAAATGTGCTACATAGACCCTCCCCTGGCACTCCATAACCTGGGCGCCGTGGAGCTTGCCGCAGGCCGCGCCATGCCGGGCATTTTTCCGCCGCCTCCGGAAATGGAGGAAGCTTTCCTTTCCCTGATCCGCTCCCGCGGTTCCCTGCCGCCGGACATGCTGGACTGGATTTCCTGACTTATCATCTTGTCTTTGCAGGAATGAAGGAGTATCGTACAGAGTACGGCTGGGGGCTTCGCGTTCCCTGGCCGGCCTGACGTTTCATTGACTTCGCAATCCATGAACACTTATTATTCCTACCGCAGCTACCGGCTGGGAGGGAGACTCCTCGGCACCCTGGGGTGCGGCCTGGCCTGGGCATTCTTCGGGTCCGGATGGTGGAGCTTTCTCCTCGGCGCTCTTCTCTTGTTCCTGTGGCTTCCCGTCATTCTGGGGAGACCTTATTTTCTCACAATCACTTCCTCCTCCATCTCCTGGGGCAACAGCATTTCACGCAAGGAAATTCCATGGGAACTGATTGAGCGCATAGGATGTACGCCCGATCATGAATCTGAACCCGGACTGATGATTGAACTGAAAGACGGCCGTATTCTGGATGTGGAATCCTCCTGCTTCGGTTCCCTGCCTCCCGTACGGGAAGCCATTCTGCAAGCCTCCGGTTCCTATCCTTTCCATCTTGCTCCGGATTTGTTCGCCGATCCGGGGTTGTTGAGCGAATGACGCGGCGGAGCCTCCTTAGACCCGCTGCGGCACTCCGTGCCTTCCCTTGCGCCTGAACCGCACGTTCCCGGCGCCGGAAGGTGTTTATACGCGTTTTTTCTGGTGCCATGCCGGCACGCCTATTTTTTATCCCTCCCCCGGAAATCACCGTCCGGTTTATTGACGACGGTGGAAAATGAAAAATGTTCCACGTAGAACATTCATGTGAATAACCCAGTCATCACTTTCATTTTCAATCAATAAAAAACAGGCGCCGTGACAGCACGGCGCCTGTTCTCGTATGAATGATTTTGTACCATCAAAATCAGTTGGGAGATCTCATTGGCATGAGCACGTACAGGAACTCATCACCTATCTTCAATACGCCCGGGCTCATTTCATCAATGAGGTTCAACGTAATGATCGTATCCCCGGCCATCGTCTTCAGGGGAGCCATGAAGAAATCCGGGTTGAAGGAAATGGAAAGCGGCCTTCCGGCATAAGTGATCGTCATAGATTCATGAGCTTCACCCACGCCTTCCGCGCTGGAAGCCACTTCGAGTTCGTTTTCACGGAAGTTCAGCTTGATGTTCGTGCTTTTGTCCACGGAAAGGAGGGACACGCGGCGCACCGTTTCCAGCAGTTCCCCGCAGGGCAGTTCAATGCTTTCCTTGCAGTCCGTCGGGATTACCTGGCGGTAGTTCGGGTAATTGCCGTCAATCAGCTTGCTGATCAGCAGCGTATCATTGATTTCAAAAGCGGCCTGGTTGCGGGTGAACCGTATGGTGACGGTCCCCACTTCATCCAGAAGGCGGCGGAGTTCACCAACGGCCTTGGTGGGCAGAATGGCGTCCAGTTGCTGTTCTTCCGGGAATTCCAGGGCGGTTTCCGCCAGGGCCAGGCGGCGGCCGTCCGTAGCCACCAGAGTCATCTTGCCGTTGCGGAAGGAAAGGGAAATGCCGTTCAGCACGTAGCGGGTCGTATCCGTAGAGATGGCGTATTCCGTGCGGCGGATGCAGTCGCGCAGCAAATTCTGGTCCACCTGGTACACGGTCGCCTGTTCAAAGGACGGCAGTTCGGGGAATTCGTCCGCCGGAAGGCCATTCAACTTGAACTGGGAGCGGCCGCATTCCACAGTCGCCTGGTTGCGCTGGTTGACGTCCACCTGGACTTCGGCTTCAGGAAGCTCGCTGATGATGCTCACCAGCTTTTTGGCGGGAAGAGTCACGGTGCCCTCGCGCAGCACGTTCGCGGGAACTACGCCGGTGATGCATACGTCAAGATCCGTAGCCGTAAAACGTACCTGGCCGTTTTCAGCTTCAATCTTGACGTTGGAAAGAATGGGCAGCGTCGTCTTGGAAGACACCACGCTGGCAACCTGTCTCAGACCGTCGAGAAATACTTGCTTGGAAATGGTAAACTTCATGTGTCTGTGCTTTTATCTGCCTCGCATCCTCTCACAAGTGCCTCCTGTGATTCAAGCCATTTCTCCGTCAAACCCTAATATTTGGCAGTATTTTTTTAAAAGCATACTATATATAGTAATATACAATTTCTCCGGGCATATCTTGCATGAAAAGGTTTTTCAAATTATTTAAGCATTCTTAAAAATCCATTCCGGGGAATCAGATTTCTTCAATATTCTTGTGCGGATTATAAATCCGGATATTGTCTCTTTTTCTCAGGATGCGGCAATTTTATTGGAAATGTACGTTTTCTTTCCAACAGGAATGCCGTTTCTGTTTACAGCCGCACCTGCCAATAACCTTGTGAAAGGCCAGGTTGATTAACTGTGAGTATGATGTGGATAACTTATTCAGATATTATTCACAAATTTGCAAGCCAAATTTATTAACATTTGAAATGATACTCAATGCTCTCATTTACAGTCATTTAAAATCTTATTCACACTGGGCACACAGCAGAAGAAGAAGGAATTTAATATTGTTAAACCTAATATTCTTCAATCACACAACGTGATTGTCCTTCTTCCGGTTTTCATGCTACAAAACGGCGTGAATACGAAAAATCAGGATGACTGTTGGATGAACATGGCCATAAAACTGGCCTCAAATGGAATCGGACTTACGAGTCCGAATCCCTGCGTGGGGGCAGTCATTGTGCATGAAAACCAGGTGATTGGTTCGGGATTTCATAAAAAAGCCGGCTTGCCTCATGCGGAAAGAGAGGCTATTGCCGACGGAGTGGCGAATGGCAATGCCCCCCTGTTCGCGGACTCAACTTTGTATGTTACTCTGGAACCATGCAGTACTTCCGGGAAAACACCGCCTTGTACGGATGCCATTTTGAAACATCGTTTTAAACGGGTGGTTTATGGTTCGGAAGATCCTAATCCCAAACACCGCGGCGCTGCGGCTGATATTCTTGAACAGGCCGGCATCAAGGTTACCCGCGGGGTTCTGGAGAAGGAATGCGATCATTTAATCAGGGGGTTCAGGGTGAACATGCTGGAAGGGCGTCCCTGGGTAATTGCAAAAAGCGCCATGTCTCTGGATGGCCGCATTTCCCGTAGTCCGGAACGTTCCCAATGGCTGACGAATGAAAAATCCAGATCTTTTGTACATACCTTGCGTGCCGAATGCGATGCGGTTCTTACCGGAGGGAATACCGTGCGTCTGGACAATCCGTCCCTGACCATTAGGAAACCGGATCGTCCTGTTTCTCCCCTCAAGGAACAACCCTGGCGTATTATTCTAACCCATGATGCTTCTTCCATACCTGCGGATTCCATTTGTTTAACAGATGAATTTCGTGACCGCACTTTGGTTGTGGAGAATGTTTTCAATTATTTGGAATTATTAAAAAAATTATATAATAATAAAAAAATAGGAACTATACTGCTGGAAGCGGGAGGCTGTCTGGTCCGGGAATTTCTGAAAGCCGGTTTAGTCGACGAGTGGGTGGGGTTTTATGCTCCCATCATTATCGGCGGCGGTACGGACGGCGTAGCGCCCGGTCCGTTTCTGGAGCATGAAGCCCATCTTGAACAACCTGTTGTAAATATTTTTGGAGATGATGTATGTATCCGAGGAGATATCTGTTACCGGTAATGGATGAGGTCTTTGTTTATTGGTTATCCGAAGAATTTTAAACTTGGGAAGGTAATTTTCATTCGCCCGGTGGATTTGTCATTCAGCCCTTCCGGCCTCCCTTGCCTCTTGGAGTAAGCTCAATGCTGCTTTTTCTTATCGGCAGTATTTGAATGGAATCCGTGAAGAAATCGTGTGACGCTTCTTAATGATTTGCGATGGATAAATCAGGAAGGCCGGTATTCAATAATACTGAAGGGATATTCCATTTCTTTTTACGACAAGCAGAAAGTGGTGGTTGTTCGGAGGAAGGGAAGAGCTGCTGTCGCGCAAAAAGACATTCAGAAAACAGTATTGAATCTTTTTATCGACTCCAGGCAATGGCGACAGGGAAATATAATGGGATCATATACGGCTCAAGGATGTCCCTGCCATATTTATTTTTCAATACCCGCCTCCTATGGTCCTCCTTAAATTGAAATTTCTGAATAAAAAACGCGGGGTATTATGTTTGTTGCCTGCTGCGTTTTTGCAGATGCACAAGCAACAGGGCGATATCTGCCGGGGTAATTCCGGGAATTCGAGAGGCCTGCCCGATAGTTGCAGGACGTATGTTGCCCAGCTTGATGACAGCCTCTTTTTTTAAGGCATGGACATGTTCGTAATCAATATCGGAGGGAATAGTTTTATTTTCCATCCGTATGATTTTTTTCGCCTGTTTTTTCTGCCTTTCAATATGCCCTTCGTACTGGATATCCGTAGCAATGGCATCCAAATGTTCCACGTGGAACATTTTTTTCAGTTCTTCAGGCAATAGAGTCCAGTCATTGCCGGGCCTTTTAAGCCATGTGGAGAGAGAAACTCCTTCATGTTTAAGCGCGGCAGCTTTTATTATTCCTTCTTCAACGGCGTTTTTCCTGTCTTCAGCCTTCCGGGCCATTTCACAGGTAATAAGGCCCGCTTCAAAAGCCAGAGGGGCCAACCGCAGGTCTGCATTATCCTGACGCAGCAACAGGCGGAATTCTGCCCGGCTGGTAAACATGCGGTAAGGTTCATCGGTTCCTTTGGTAACGAGGTCGTCTATCATGACGCCGATGTAAGCCTGATCCCGGCGCAGCACCAGAGAAGGTTTGCCCAGGGTTTTCAGAGCGGCGTTCGCTCCCGCCATTAGTCCTTGCGCTGCGGCTTCTTCATAGCCGGAAGTGCCGTTGATTTGACCTGCAAAGTACAGGTTTTCTACCAGTTTTGTTTCCAGCGTAGGATGCAATTGCGTGGGAGGACAGAAGTCGTATTCCACCGCATATCCCGGACGGATCAGCTGCGCGTTTTCCAGGCCGGGAATGGTATGGATGAAGTCGCACTGAGCGGAGTAGGGCAGTGAAGTAGAAACTCCGTTAAGGTAGAATTCCTCCGTACTGCGGCCTTCCGGTTCCAGGAATACCTGATGGCTGTTTTTTTCCGCAAAACGCACGATTTTATCTTCTATGGAAGGACAATACCGGGGGCCTACGCCTTCAATGATACCGCTGTAAAGGGGGCTGAATTTTAAATTCTTCCGGATAATGTCGTGCGTAGTCTGGTTGGTGTAGGTGATCCAGCACGGCATTTGCTTCATCCGGAAATTTTCATCTCCCCACGTGTTCAAAGTGCAAAAGGGTTCGGAATCACGTTTCAGTATATCACGGGAACGGTAGCTGAACAGGGCTTCCGGAGAGTCTCCAGGCTGTATTTCGCAGACGGAAAAGTCGATGGATCTCCCATTGACGCGGGGAGAAGTTCCTGTTTTAAGCCTTTCCACCTGAAAACCCAGCATGGCAAGATCGGCGGAAAGGCTGGAAGAAGCGCAACCCATTCGGCCTCCTGTTATGTGTTGAAGGCCCACATGAAGCAATCCCTTCATGAATGTCCCGGAGCAGATAATCACGCTGCGGGCATGGATGGCGCATCCCAGAGAAGTAACGGCTCCCGTTGCCTGCTGTTCTCCATTGACGAGCAGTTTGACCACATCTCCCTGAAACAGGCGTATGCCGGGGGCGGTTTCCAGAACCATTTTCATTCTTGTGCGGTAGGCTGTTTTATCGCACTGGGCGCGGGGAGCGCGCACGCTGGGCCCCTTGGAAGCGTTCAGCATCCGGAATTGAATGGCGGTAGCATCCGTGTTCAACCCCATCGCTCCCCCCATGGCATCTATTTCCCGGACGATATGCCCTTTGGCAAGTCCCCCAATAGCCGGATTGCAGGACATTTGTCCGATAGTATCCAGGTTATGAGTTAGGACGGCGACGGAGCACCCCAGACGGGATGCTGCCAGTGCCGCCTCAATGCCTGCGTGCCCGGCGCCGACGACGAGAACGTCAAACAGGGGGAAAACGGAAGAAGGGGAGGAGTTCATCAGGATGCGGAGCAGATAGCAAGACGATGCAGAATCAGGCAGGGATCAAGAGAGGAGGACACCAGGGCTTTATCCGCCTTCATGCATTCTTTCAAAGTTTGCTTTAGCCGTTCCGTCTTGAATTTGGAAGCATTTTGCGCCGCCAGAAAAAGCGGATACGCATTGGGTGTACCGTCTTTTTTCAAGGGAATTAACGCGGCCGCATAGGAGGGCAGGGAAGAAATGCGGGCCGTAAATTCCTTGAAATTGGTGGGCTTCAGGTTGAATGCGTCACATAAAAGTCTGGCAGCCAGCAAATTTCTTAACGTAGGGATGAATGCGGCACGCATGATTGTGATGGCGTTTTCACCGCGTTCCAGTTGAAAATCAATTAGAGAGATGGCCGCATCGCTTTTCTTGTTTTCCAAAGCCCGGGAAATTTCAAAAATAACGCCTGTACGCGTCAGCGGAACCATGCGCTCCACATCCTCCGGCATTACGGTGCGTCTGTCCGCTCCCAGATAAAGATCCAGTTTTTCAATTTCGGAAATGATTTGGCGGGAGGATTCGCTGACGCGGTGAATAAACAGTTCCAGGGCGGCGGAGTCGAAATTCATGCCGCGCGCCGCCGTTTCCTTATTAATGAGGGGCATTAAACTGCCTTCCCAGCCTGCTTTCGTGATGTCCGGCTTGTTCAATTCTTCCGATGCGGCGTATTGAAGCAGGAATTTGTTAAAGGAACGGCGTTTGTCAAATTCGGAGGCGGAAATAAGCAGCAGGACGTCCGGCCCCAGGCCGCTTTCCAGCAATTGCCTGAAAGAATCCAGAGCCGCTTCCGTGGTGGAGGAACGCCCCGTGACGGAGTCTCCCAGAAAATTGCAGTTCTTCATCCAGACTACTTTGCGCCCCGGAAAAAACGGGAGGGTCCGCAGAGCTTCCATAACCTGGCGTACCAGCTGGGCCGCTTCATCGGAATCACCGCAGGCCGCTTCCAGAATTTCATGGGAAAATTCGTTTGTGCCTTCCGTCAGAGCGGCAAAGATGCCGGAAGCCTTTTCACGCACCATTCCTTCATCCGTACCGAAGACGAGATGAATGGCCTGTTGTTGTAAAGTGCTGGAACCCATAAAACCGTAGCCGCATGATATCATAAAGCACGCCTTGTTGAAAGGCGTATTTGTCATTTGAAAGTTTTTTCATTTGAAGAGAAAGTACTTAAATAGTATCAATGGAACCGGAATGTCAAAAAGCGGCTGAAGCTTGACAGGCTCCGTTTTCAGGCATCTCCTTGTGATCAAGCCGCAAACCGTTTGATCGTTATTACGGCAGGGCATTTCCATGAGATCGACCATATGGACACGGGCTTTACTTGTCATCATGATGACGGTTATGATGACCGTGGTCTCCGTTGCCTATTGGAGATGGAACAGTCGTGTTACGGAGAAGAATGTTTCCTTCCGGTCGGAAGTGTTTACCCTGGCCCAACAGCCCGAATTGAAGGAGGAGGATATTCCTGTTTTGCACCAGCTCAATGAGGAATATTCACGCGTTGCCCGGCTGGTGGAACGGGTATTGGTCAGCATAGACACTACAGGCGTGACAAGCGTTCCTCAGCCTTCCGAGGATGGTGATTTCATGATTGAAAAGAGGCTGACGGTTCATGGTTTGGGTTCCGGCGTCATTGTTACTGAAGAAGGGCATATTATTACCGCCTACCATGTCATTCAGAACAAGCATGCGCTGCGCGTTACGCTGAGCAATGGGA
The DNA here is from genome assembly GCF_001917295.1 of Akkermansia sp. 54_46. Taxonomy (NCBI): domain Bacteria; kingdom Pseudomonadati; phylum Verrucomicrobiota; class Verrucomicrobiia; order Verrucomicrobiales; family Akkermansiaceae; genus Akkermansia; species Akkermansia sp. 54_46. The sequence continues at coordinate 298,284 of NZ_MNUD01000033.1, read as the reverse complement.
AAAGCGTTTCCGTACGCCTGGTAGGGGTGGATCCGGAACTGGATATTGCCGTGCTGCAGGTAGAAAACCCGATGACGTTTACCCCTCTTCCGTTCGGCAACAGTGATGAAATTGCGCCCGGCATGATTGTTCTGGCATGCGGCAATCCCTATGGGCTGGGCACGACTGTTTCCCGCGGCATTATCAGTGCCCGTGAACGCAAGCTGGTGGATTCCGGCATTAACTTGATCCAGACGGATGCCAGTATCTTCCCGGGGAATTCGGGAGGCCCTCTCATCAACATCCGCGGGGAAATCATCGGCATCAATAAATCGGTGCTTCCCAATGCGGAGAAAAATTACGCCGGCATTGGGTTTGCCATTCCCTCCAATCTGGTGATGCACAGCTTTGAGCAGATTTGCAAACATGGCCGCCCCATGAAAGGGTATCTGGGATTGGACATTGTGCGCAATACTCCCCCGCTTCGCAGCTTCCTGGATTATCATGAGGCGGGAGGCGCAGTAATCAACATCGTGAAGCATGGTTCCCCGGCGGAGCAGGCAGGCCTTCAAACAGGTGACGTAATACTGAGTTTTAACGAAGTCCCCATCCAGACGGATGAGGAAGTGAAGGAACGCATTGAAAATCTTTCCATCGGCGACAAGTTCTGGCTGAAAGTCTGGCGCAAAGGGCAGAAAATGAACGTCACCCTGAAGGTGGGAGATAGTATTTTAAAAAATGTTCCTTCTCCTTGGGAAGACTTCATGGAAGGAGTGGGAATGCATTTGCGTGAACTGACTGCGGAAGAACAATCCATAGGTGCTCGGGGGTTGCTGGTCATTCAAGTGAATCCGAAGAAATCCGTAGGGCAGATATTGCAGGCCGGCGACATGGTCTTTGCCGTAAACCACCAGAGTGTCAGCACCAAGGAAGCCTTGGTCAAAGCTCTTAGGGAAGGGCCGGCATTGCTGACCGTTTCCCGCGACGGGCAGCAATTCAATGTGAAAGTGGATGCGCGCCCCGTTTCTGAAAAAACATTGCTTCCCCGCATTCCGGAGGCGACAAAAGGCAACGCCATCATACCGCACGAGCTTTGATCCGGCCTGAGCGGTTCCTGCCGGAACCCCCGTTAGGAAAAACGTTTTCCGGCATCGCCGTCCGCAGGCTTGACTGGCAGTCAAAAGTGCTTACAATGCATCACCTTTAAGAAATTAAATTATGACTCGTCATACTATCTCCGTACTTGTTGAAAACAAATTTGGCGTGCTTGCCCGCATTGCCGGTTTGTTTAGTGGACGGGGCTACAATATTCATTCGTTGAACGTTGCCCCTAGCCAGGACCCGCGCTTTTCACGGATGACCATCGTCGTACGCGAAAAGGAAGATGTTCTGGACCAGATTATCAAGCATCTGGAAAAACTGGTCAACACGGTGGAAGTAGTAGATTTCCGCAATACGGACAATGTGTACCGGGAAACGGTATTGACCCGCATTGGCGTAGATTCCGCCACGCGGCATGAAGTCATTGAGTTCTGCCAGATACTGGGCGCCCACATTGTGGATGTCACGCGGGACGCCCTGACCATTGAAGTGACGGGAGGCGAGTACAAGATAGACCGTTTCCTGTCCCTCATTGAGGATTATGATGTGCAGATGCTGACCCGGAGCGGCCGTATCGCCCTTCCCAAACCCTGTCAGTAAAAGAACCTCCCGGTTTTCTTCTTCAACCCTGCAGGACGTTCTTGCAGGGTTTTTTTCTCATCTTCACCATGAACATTACTTATCCGGATCTACCCATTTCCCGCCGCCGGAATGACATTCTGGCGGCAATGCAGGAGCACCAGGTCATTGTCGTAGTGGGGGAGACGGGATCCGGTAAGACTACCCAGCTCCCTAAAATGGCCATGGAGCTTGCCGGGGAGGCGCGGGGCAGAGTAGGGTGCACCCAGCCCAGAAGGCTGGCTGCTGCTTCCGTTTCCCGCCGAGTTGCGGAAGAATTGAACTGCGACCTGGGAGGTTTGGTGGGTTACCAGGTGCGCTTTGAGGAAAAAGCCGGGCCGGATACGCGCCTGAAGTTCATGACGGATGGGATTCTTCTGGCGGAAACGCAGCATGATCCGGATCTGCGCCAATATCATACCCTGATTTTGGATGAGGCGCATGAACGCAGCCTCAACATTGATTTTCTGCTTGGCTATCTGCGTCTTTTGCTGGGCAGGCGGAGAGACTTGCGGCTGGTCATCAGTTCCGCGACGCTGGATGCCGGTGAGTTTTCCGAATTCTTTGGAGGCGCGCCTATTATTCAAGTAGAAGGCCGCACTTATCCGGTGGATCTCCACTATCTGCCGCCGCTGCATGACGATGAGGAACTTCCGGCTCATGTGGCGCGTGCCGTGGATTGGCTGGATACTCTGGACGATCGCGGGGATGTGCTTGTCTTCCTTCCCGGAGAACGCGAAATACGTGAGGTGGCGGAAAAACTGAAAGGCCGGAATCTGAGAAATACGTGCATTCTGCCTTTGTTCGCCAGGCTGGGCCTGGCGGACCAGCAAAGGATTTTTCATCCGGAGCAGGGATACCGCCGCATCGTGCTGGCTACAAATGTGGCGGAAACGTCCCTGACAATCCCCGGCATCATTTATGTTATTGACTCCGGCCTGGCGCGCGTCAGCCGCTATAGCCCGGCACGTCAAGTGCAGCGGCTTCAGATAGAACCCGTCTCCAAGGCCAGTGCCCGCCAGCGCGCTGGCCGTTGCGGCCGTGTGTGCGAAGGTGTGTGCATCCGCCTGTACAGTGAGAAGGACTGGGAGGACAGGCCGGAATTTACGGATCCGGAAATCAGGCGCAGCGCACTGGCCGGGGCGCTGCTCCGGATGAAAGACCTAGGATTGCCAGAAATGCCGGAGTTCCCACTTCCGGATCCTCCTTCATCCAAACTGGTGACGGAAGGTTACCGCACCTTACGGGAGATCGGCGCTCTGGACAAAGCCCGGCAACTCACGCCCGTAGGCAGAAAGCTGGCGCGGTTGCCCATTGACCCGCGGCTGGCCCGCATGTTGCTGGAGGCTCAACATGAACAGGCCCTGCCGGAAATGCTGGTGATTGTAGCCGGCCTGGGCATCATGGATCCCCGTGAACGCCCTGCGGATGCCGCTCAGAAAGCGGACCAGGCCCACGCGCAGTGGAAGGAAGAAGACAGTGACTTCCTGTCTCTGCTTAAATTATGGAAGGCTGCATGGCAATTCCGGGAGGGAAGGCGCTGGCGCAAAAACCAGCTTCGGAAATGGTGCGGGAAAAATTTCCTCAATTTCAACCGCATGATGGAATGGTTCAATTTATGGGAGGATCTTTCCCGGTTGGTCAGGGAAACACTGAAATGCAAAATTTCCCCTTTGGAAGAAAAAACGGAGCGGCAGGCTTCCTTTGCCATGATTCACCGGAGCATCCTGGCGGGCGTTCCGCGCCAGTTCGGCCTCTGGGATGCAGACAACCGGGAATATCGCGGCGCCGGAGGACGTTCCTTCGGCATTTTTCCCGGTTCCGGCCTGTTCCGCCGTAAAAAAAGGAGTGAATGGGTAATGGGCGTGGAGTTGGTGGACACCACGCGCCTGTGGATGCGCCGCGCCTCCATTTTGGAACCGGAATGGGTGGAGAGAGTAGCGCCCCATCTGTGCGAATCACACTATTCCGGAGCGCGGTGGGACAGGGAGCAGGGGGCTGTTTACGCAGTGGAACGCGTCGTGTGCGGCGGCTTGCGCATCATTGATAACAGGCGTGTGCACTATGGCCGTATCAATCCCGCCCATGCGCGGGAAATAATGATACGTGAAGGCCTGTTGGGCGGTGGTTTCCGCACGAAACCCGCCTGTATCAGGCATCTGGAAACGCTCCGGGAAGATGTTCGGCAGATAGAGCTGAAGTTGCGCCGTCCGGACCAGGTCTGGTGTGAGGAAGGAGTTTTTGAATTCTTTAACAGGCTTGTTCCCCCGGACTGCTGTACGGCCAGGGCCTTTTTGCGGTGGGCCGCCGGTGTGGAGAAGAAAAATCCGGAAGCTCTGCATGTTCCGCCACAGGAAGCCATGTACGAATTCTGGGGGAAAGACCTGCTGGATGGTTTTCCGGATGAAATCACCTGTAAAGGAGCGGAATATGCCGTGTATTACCAGAATGATCCCGGCGCGGAAGATGACGGCGTGACCCTGGGCGTCCACATCGACCAGTTGCCGGATATTCCCGAATGGTTGCCGGAGTGGGGGGTTCCCGGCCATCTGGCCCAGCGGGCGGAATGCCTGCTGCGTTCCCTTCCCAAGGATTTGCGCGTCTTTCTCCAGCCTATCAGCCAAAAGGCCGCTTACTTTGCGGAACTGAGGCATGGCCTGGAACCGGATGGGCCGCTGGCAGGGAAACTGGCGGAATTTGTGGAAGTGGAAACGGGAAAATTTTGCGCGCCCTCCTTTTTTGATATGAACCGTCTTCCTGCGGAGCTGGTTACGAAAATATGGGTGTGCGATGATGAAGGGGAAGAGCTTGCCATGGGCACGGATGTTGCGGAACTGAATAACCGCCTGGGTAAAAAACTTTCCCGCCGGTTCCAGGAAACAGCGGAGGATATCGTGTCCGTAACCGGCATGAAGGAATGGAGCTGCGGAGATTTGGAGTACACGGTGGATGTGGTGGGAAGGCCGGGTTATGTGGCTCTGGTGGATGAAGGAGCATCCGTGGGCGTCCGGGTCTTTGAGGATGAACTGAGCGCTGCGGAATCCCACCGGGAAGGGTGCCTGCGTTTCATGCGCCTGCGCCAGACGGACCAGCTTAACCATCTCCGCAGAAAATTTCCGTTGAAGCTGGAAGGAAAGCTCTCTCTTCATATGCTCGGACGGGAGCCGTCTACCAATGCGGAAGACCTGGTGGACGTTGCCGCGGAGATAGCCATGGGCCGTCCTTTGCCGTGCACGGCGGAGCAATTCGCTGCTGCGGAAATGAATCTGCGCCAAAATCTTTTTGATGCGGCGCATAACGTAGCGGATATATGGGAACTGGTAGCGGGTACGGAACATGCCGTCAGGGACTTTACGGCGCTGCAAAAGGGCGTGCGCCATACGGAGCGCATCACGGCTGACCTTCAGCGCCAGCTTGACTGGTTGTTACGCCCCCGTTTCCTGTGGGCGCATGGAGCGGAACGCTTGCCGGATCTGAAACGGTACATGCAGGGAATTGCGGAGCGTATCAGACGCATCGGCCAGCAACCCCTTGCCAGGGAATTGGAACGCCTGGACCTCTTTGAACGCGTGTATTTTCCCTGGCATCAGGTTTTGAAGGAACATGCCGGAGACCTGCGCTGGATACAATACGGTTATTTGCTGGAAGAATACCGCCTGGCCATTTTCGCTCCCGCCATCTCCGTCAAGGGCCGCGTCTCCGAAAAACGTCTGGTGGCTTCTTTTGAGGCATTGTCAAGCCAGTAAAACCAGGACGGAGGCTGTTTACACAGGCGGCTTATCCGTCGCCTTTTTCTGAAATGGAGAGGGATACCCTCAGCCTGCTTGCGGAGGATGGTTTACAATCCCTTGGATAATTGGGCGAATTCAATCAAATTGGTTTCCTTGCCGAACAGGACCAGAATGTCATGGTCTTCAAAAACGAGATCCGGGGAAGGAGTGCCAATGACGGGAATGCGCGGTATGGACAGGATTTCCCGGCGCCCCTGCGGAGTCTGGGCCTCCCCGCGGCGGATGGTGAGCAGGTTGAGGTGGTGTTCCGTGCGCAGGCCCACATCCCGCAGGCGCTTGCCCACCCAGATGCGCGGCACGGCAATTTCCACGATGCTGTGGTTTTCGTCCATGGGGGAGACGCGCAGGAATTCCGGGGATTCCAACTGGCTGGCGAGCTGCTTGGAAGCTACGCGGGATAAGTTGATGAGCGCATATACGTTCATCTGGCTTAAAATGTGTTCGTGCACCGGACTCATGACGCGGGCGTAGATGTAGCGGACGCCCATTTTCTGAAGGTGCGTGACGACGAGAAGGTTTTCTTCAAAACTGTCTCCGATGGCGACAATGACGGCGGACTGGTCGTCCAGTTCCAACTCACGCAAAGCGGCCGGATTAGTGTAATCCGTCACCACGGCATAAGTCACCAGATCCTTGATTTGCTCCAATTCTTCATCTGTGGAGGCAACGGCTACTACTTCAATATTACGGGCGGAAAGTTCTGTGCAGAGTTCCTGTCCAAACTGGCCCAGGCCGATAACGGTGTATCTCATCATGGTATATTCAGGTTAACGGGATTTTGACGGATGGATAGCGGTAATGTCTCGGAGTAGGGGTGCCGGCCAGCGCAATGAGAAAAGCGAAAAGCCCCACGCGGCCGGCGAGCATGTTGACGATAAGAAGGTATTTGGAAGGGTCGCTTAAATCTGGAGTAATGTCCCGCGACACGCCTACCGTAGCAAAAGCGCTGCAGTTTTCAAAGAAGATATCCAGAGAGCTCATGGAGGGCTCCAGGGCGCAAATCAGGACGGTAAAGCAGCCGATCCAGGCGCAGGAGACCACCACGGTAATCACGCAGCGCGCTACGGTGCGCTGGTCGATGCGGCGGCGGAAAAATTCCACATGATCCCTGCCGCGGAGGATGCGCAGGATTTCCGCGCCTGCAATGGCGCAGGTAGTGGTTCTCATGCCGCCTGCCGTGCCGCCGGGGCTGCCTCCCACCATCATCAGACCGCACATAATGAGGCTGGCTGCGGGCAGATAGCGGCTGTAGTCGCTGATATTGAATCCCGCCGTGCGTGCCGTGACGCTGTCGAAAAGGCAAATCCAGAGGTGTTCCCCCAACGGTTCCGCGGCATGGGGAGAGGAAACGGCAAAGATGGCCAGAGCGCCTCCCGCCAGCAAAATCCCCGTGGAGATCATCACCAGTTTGAAATAAGGGGTCCACTGCATGTGCAGGCGGCGGTGTTTGGAAAAGAAGCGGTTTGCCAGGCGTGAATTGATTTCCTTGTAGATGCCGAATCCCAGGCCGCCGCATACGATCAGCGCCATGATGACCGCCTGCCCGCTGTAGCACAGGCGGATGCCCGGCTCCATCAAATTCATCGGGAAAGTTGAAAAACCAGCATTGCAGAAGGCGGAAACGGAGTGGAACAGGGAATGCCACCACAAAGGCTCCCCCATCAGGTTGATGTCCTTCCCTTCCCAGGAGAAATAAAGAAGGACGGCGCCGCACAGTTCGATGAACAGCGTACTGACCACAATAGTGGTGATAAAGGAGACGACGGCTCCCAGATTGTCTTCATCAAGCAGATCCGTCAGCAGCACGCGGTCCCTCAGGGAAAAACCCTGGCCTGCCACCATGGCTACGAAGTAGGCGAACGTCATGATGCCGAATCCGCCAATCTGGATAAGGGCAAGCGTGAACATTTCTCCCAGCGGGGTAAAAGTATGGGCAAAATCCACGGCGTTCAGACCGGTGACGCATACTGCGCTGGTGCTGGTGAACAGGGCATCCGTAAAACTGAGTGTAATACCCGGATATGTGGAATTAGGCAGCAGAAGCAATCCGGTGCCTGCCAGGATGACTACTCCCAGAGAAGCTACAAACTGCATGGCGGGGGCCATAAGAGGCCGGCCTTTTTTTTGCTTGCCCACCAGCCATTCAAAAATCCTGGTCAGGGACATCAGCGTGGGGATGGCAATCAGCCCGGCCGTAATCACCAGGCGGGAAAGCTCCGTGAACCTCATGTATCCCGCTTCCTGTTGTTCCCTGGCAATCAGGAGAAAAATCATGAGGCAGCTGATGATTTGGAAAATCAGGAGCCTCAGGGAAGGGCGGTTGATTTCCTTCCGGAAATAGGAACCCAGAATGCCCGTCAGGTGGCCCAGCGTGGCAACGGCTGCAATCAGCCGCGACCACTCATGTTCCGCCCGCGTCAGGGGCCACCCCAGCTCCCAGACCACCGCCCCCAGAAGAATGGCAATGCAGACGGCTGCAAGTTTGGTGAATCCCGAGCGTGTGGTGGTCATGAATGGAAATGCCTTATGCGGACTCTACCACCTGGACATGGAAAGAAAAGCTCTTAGGCCGTTTTATGCATGCGGGCGGGAAAGGGGCAGATGCCGCACTGCGTTGCTTCATGGCGGGGCAGGGCCGGCCGGAAAGTGAGTGGAATAGTGATATTGATGAATTTCAGTAAATTTCTCTTACCATGGATATGCGGGATGGAAACGCTGCCGAAGAGGGCCTTGGTCAAAAAGGGAACATGTTTATTAAAAGGCATCCCGCGGCAAGCCGTATTTTAGGCTTTTCCTTTGGCGGCGGTGATGGCTTGATAGGGCTGTGCTGGCTAAAAGAATCATTCCGTGTCTGGACGTAACGGACGGCAGGGTCGTCAAGGGGACCAATTTCATTAATCTGAGAGATGCCGGGGATCCTGTAGAATGTGCCAGGGCGTATGATGCCCAGCAGGCGGATGAACTTGTTTTTCTGGATATTACCGCTTCTTCCGATGGCCGTGCCACCATGGCGGACGTGGTGCGCCGCACGGCGGCATGTTGCTTCATGCCGCTGACGGTAGGCGGCGGCATCCGTTCCGTAAAGGACATGCGCGAAATGCTTCTGGCGGGTGCGGACAAGGTTTCCCTAAATACGGCGGCCATCAATAGGCCGGAGCTGATTAATGAAGGTGCGGCGGCTTTCGGCAGCCAGTGCATCGTCGTCGCTATTGACGCCAAGCGCCAGGCTTCCGGCAGGTGGGGCGTTTCCACCCATGGAGGCCGGAAGTTCGTGGGGCTGGATGCCGTGGAATGGGCTGTGGAGGCGGAACGCCGCGGAGCCGGAGAAATCTTGTTGACCAGCATGGATGCGGACGGAGCCAAAACGGGTTATGATATTGAGTTGACCCGCGCCGTAAGCAGTGCGGTGCGCATTCCGGTAATCGCCAGCGGGGGTGCGGGTAATTTGGATCACATGGTGGACGTGCTGGTGGAAGGGAAGGCGGATGCCGTGCTGGCGGCTTCCATTTTCCATTTCGGGGAATACACGGTGCCGGAAGCCAAGGCTTACTTTGCTTCCAGAGGAATACCCGTACGTCCTTTGGCGGAGTAGCGGAAACAGCTTTTCTTTTGAGAGAAAATGAAATTCCGGCGCGTAATATGCGTATGCGCTGTCTTTTTTTTCCTCTATGTTCCGTTATTGCCTTAACGTCTTTTGTCCAGGCCCAGTCCCTGGAAAGGCATCCCCTGTATGAACCCGCCCTTGTTTCCGCAGGAACTCCGGGTGATGCAGGTAATTTATTTGCCGGGGCCAAAGTAACCGCTTCCGGTCATTACGGCAGTGACCGTCCGGAACTGGCCGTGGACGGGCAGACGAATAACGCCGGCAAATACTGGGGTTGCGAGGGCATTCCCGTTTGGCTCCAGATAGATATGGGAAAGCCCCGGACGCTTTCCGCCTTGCATGTATGGCCCTATTGGGAGGGAGGGCGCATTTACAAATATAAAATAGAAGGTTCCGAAGACGGAAAAAACTGGAAAATGTTGGCGGATCAGTCTTCCAACAGCATTGCCGCCACTCCGGAAGGCGTTCCCTTCAAATTCAATCCGCAGACGGTCCGTTACGTTAAAATCACTTTTTTAGGCAATAGCGCCGGCAATGAAAAGGGGGGACATCTGGTGGAAATCAAAGGGTACGGACCCGATGCCGCCCTGAGCCTGCAGGCTGCAGCGGTGAAGGATTATGACCGTATTCCTTACAACGGCGCTCCCGGGCAGGAAATGCTTCAGGATGCCGTGCGTCTGTTCGGCTGGAGAGGCGAACGCGCCGGCGGGCAGATTGCCGTCTGGTCTTCCCAGGCGCAGCCCCAGTTATCGGCCTCCTGCGCCGGGGTAAAAAACGCTGCCGGACAGATTATTCCTGTCCGGACTGCCATGATACGCTACACCAGGGGGGGCAACAGGCTGATTTCAGATATCATCGGCAGCGAAAACAGCTGCGATTTGCAAGCCGGAGGCGTGCGTCCGGTATGGGTGGAGGTCAATATCCCCCCGTCTGCCAAACCCGGCGTGTACAAAGGAAAAGTGGTAGTTTCCGCAGAAAGCGGCTCTCCCGTCAGTGTGCCGGTAATTCTGGAGGTGGCGCCGGAATCCCTCCCTGCTCCCGCGCATTGGCAAGTTCATCTGGACTTGTGGCAGCATCCGCAGGCCGTGGCCCGCTGGCATGATGTGGAACCGTGGTCTCCGGAGCATTTCGCACTGATGAAGCCGGTGATGAAAAGGCTGGCGGATGCCGGGCAAAAGGCCATTACATGCTCCCTGATTGATGAAGCCTGGAATGCCCAGACTTATGACTGGTTCCCGCCCATGATTGAATGGGTCAAGGGCAAAAATGGAACCATGCGCTGGAATTACGCCAATTTTGACAAGTGGGTTTCCTTCATGATGAACGAGGTGGGCGTCAAGGGGCAGATATCCTGCTATACCATGATTCCCTGGAACATGAAAATCCGTTATCTGGATGAGGCGACCGGAAAGTACAAATTTCTGGATCTTAAGCCGAACGATCCCTCCTATGAAGCTATCTGGGGGCCTTTCCTGACGGATTTTCGCAAGCACGTCAAGAGCAAGGGCTGGCTGGGCAAAACCTGCATCGGGCTGGATGAACGGCCGGACGCTATGGTCAGGGCGGCCAAGAATGTACTGGACAAGTATGCCCCGGAATTCAAAATCGTTTCCGCCGTCAATCGGCCTACGGCCATGACCCGGGACGTTTATGACGTCTCTCCTGTAATTGACCATGCAGGCACGGTCACGGGCGATCTGCTGGCGCAGCGCAAAAAGGAGGGAAAAAAGACGACGTTCTATGTCTGTGTCCATCCCAAAAAGCCCAACACCTTCACTATTTCTCCGCTGGCGGAGGCGGAATGGCTTCCCCTCTTTGCCGCCGCCAATCATTTGGACGGCTTTTTGAGATGGGCTTATAATTCCTGGAACCGCAATCCGTTTGAAAAGACGGATTTCGGGAACTGGCCCGCGGGAGACTGCTACCTTGTTTATCCCGGCAATCTCAGTTCCCTGCGGTTTGAAAAACTCCGGGACGGACTGGAGGAATTTGAAAAGGTCAATATCCTGCGCGCCCGCGCCGCAAAAAATCCTAAGGCGAAAGCTGCCGTAGCCCGCATGGATGAAGAGCTTTCCAAGCTCTTTACCGTGGAAAAAAGCCGCGGGGATTCCCATGAGGAAGACGTGCGGAAAGCCCGTGAAATTATCCGTAAAACGACGGAAATTTCCCGCTGACCTTTCTTGCGAGAAAAAGGGAAACCGCTGTATTTCCATGTCTTTCCGGAGGTTCGGTTAAGCTCCGGAAAGGGGGGAGGATCAGCGGTTTTCTCTTTGGTATTTCGATCCCCATTCCGCCATGGAGGCCAGGACGGGGCGCAGACTGCGCCCCAGTTCCGTAAGAGTATATTCCACGCGCGGAGGTACTTCCGCATACACCTTTCGCGTAAGCAGGCCGTCCTTTTCCATAGAACGCAGGTTCGCAGTCAGAACTTTCTGCGTCACAGGCCCAATGGATTTGCGGAGTTCTCCAAACCGCCGGGTGCCTTCGAGCAGATCGCGGAGGATGAGCACTTTCCAGCGGGAGGAAATCAGTTGGAGAGTAGTTTCAACAGGGCATGATGAATTGTAGTAAGTCATTTAGTTTACGCAATGGTTTCTTTCAGGAATTCAGGTTACTATTTTCTGCCTACTTTACAGAAAGAATGTTGCCGCCTATTTTAATAGGTACTTGCCGTTACGGCAAGCAGAACAGATAATGCCATGAACAAGATCATCATTGCCAATTACAGGGAGACGGAGCCTCAGGTTATCAGCCGGGAGGGCAATTCCTTTGCGGTAAAGCCCGTCATTCGGGAAGCGGATGCCGGAAAATGTGCGGCCAGTTTCGTGGAAGTGGAGCCGGGGAGGTACGCCTATGGCTACCATTATCATGAAGTGAATGAAGAGGTATTTTACATCATTAGGGGCCATGCCGTTGTGCGTACGCCTGAGGGTGAAAAGAATTTAAAAGAGGGGGATGCGATTGTATTCCCCGCCAGCCCGGAGGGAGCGCATGTTATCCGCAACGGATCCGCTACGGAAAAGCTGGTCTATCTGGATGTGGGCACTCGCCTGACGCCTGATGTGGTGCACTTCCCGGATACGGCATCCGGAATGGTATATTTCTCCTCCGGTGTGCACCATTTTCGGGAATCTTGAAGCAGCATCCCTGTTTTAAAGCCTTTTTCCGGTTTTTCCACCGGCGCGGTCCGCAGGAAAGCGGGCCGCGCTCCTATGGGGAGGAAGGTGTGAGAAAACAGTATTCCCTTGGCCGCATGAGATGCCCGTCTTTACCTTGGACATGGCTGGCAGCAAAGGCTGCGGTTCCTTGAAGGCCTTCAAAACCTCCATGCGGAAATTAACCCGTATAAGGTGAGATATATTAAAACCCGGCCTTGCAGCAAGGTGTGCCCCTTTTTTGTGCTGCGGGGGAAGGATGAATTCTCCGGTTTTCAGAAAGGGAAAGTACTGGCGCAGGAAGCCTGCTTGCGTGGCTGTATGGCGGGGCGGAAAGGCAGTCCCCTCCCCGAAATATTCATGGTTTGTTTTTCATGAAATCCGGCAGTAAAAAACGCCCCTGCCGGATAAGCCGGACAGGGGCGTTGAAATTAAGCGGCCTGTACCTTATTCCGCAGGTTTGTCGGAACCCATGCCGGCAATGCTTTGGTACAGGTTCCAGCGGTGCCAGACATCCTTCTGGGCTTCTTCAAGGAGTTTTTCGAATCCTTCCTTATTGGTCTTCGCCAGAAGCTTGAAGCGGTTTTCGCTGAGCAGCACATCGCGCAGATCGCCTTTCGGGCCTTTGCCTTCCACAATCAGCGGATTCTTGCCCTGGCGGGCCAGGTCCGGATTATAGCGGTAAAGCAGGACTCGGCCGGAATCCACCCATGCCTTCTGCTGCTGCAGGCCCTTGGCCATATTGATGCCGTGGGAGATGCAGTGGGAGTAGGCGATGATGAGAGCCGGGCCGTCATAGGCTTCCGCTTCCACAAAGGCTTTCAGCGTGTGTTCGTCCTTGGCGCCGAGAGCGACGGAGGCCACGTACACGTTGCCGTAAGTCATGGCCATGAGGCCCAGATCCTTTTTCACTCCGGGCTTGCCGGTCGTGGCGAATTTGGCTACTGCGGCGCGCGGGGTGGATTTGGAGCACTGGCCGCCGGTGTTGGAGTATACTTCCGTATCCATGACCAGCACCTTCACGTTCCGGCCGCTGGCCAGAATGTGGTCCAGGCCGCCGTAGCCGATGTCGTAGGCCCAGCCGTCGCCGCCCAGAATCCACACGCTCTTGCGGACAAGTTTATCCGCAAGGGCCAGGAGGCGCGCGTATTCCGGCTTGCCGGCGATTTTCTTCTTGAGTTCTTCAATGTTTTCACGCTGCTGGGCGATGTCTGCTTCATCCTTCTGCGGATTAGCCAGTATCCGATCCACCAGTTCCTGGCCCACGGCACCGGCAGCTTCATGAAGAAGCTCAATGGCGTGTTCCATCTGCTTGTCCAGGGAGACGCGGAAGCCAAGACCGAATTCGGCGTTGTCTTCAAACAGGGAGTTGGCCCAGGCGGGGCCGCGCCCTTCAGAGTCATGGGACCACGGGGTGGTGGGCAGGTTGCCGCCGTAAATGGAGGAGCAGCCCGTAGCATTGGCGACCACCAGGCGGTTGCCGAAGAGCTGGGAGAGCATTTTTACATACGGGGTTTCACCGCAGCCGGCACAGGCGCCGGAGAATTCGAACAGCGGGCGCAGCACCTGCATGGAGCGGATGTTGTCCGTTCTTACCTTGGTGCGGTCCACGTCCGGAAGGCTCAGGAAGAAATTCCAATTGGCTTCTTCCTTGTCGTGAATCTTCCCGGCCGGGACCATGGTCAGGGCCTTGTGCGTCGGGTCCGTCTTGCTCTTGGCCGGGCAGACGTCCGCGCAGAGCGTACAGCCCGTACAGTCGTTCGGGGAAATCTGGATGACGAATTTCTCTCCCTTCCAGTCCGGATGCTTGGCATCCAGGCATTCAAACCCTTCCGGAGCGTTTGCAAGAGCATCAGGAGAGAAGAATTTGCTACGGATAACCGCGTGCGGGCAGACGGCGGTACACTTGCCGCACTGGATGCAGAGGGTCGGATCCCATTCCGGCAGATCCAGGGCCAGATTGCGTTTTTCGTACTGGGACGTTCCGTTCGGGAATGTGCCGTCCACGGGCATTTGGCTGACCGGGATGCTGTCGCCTTCACCGCACATCATCTTGCCAAGGACGTTTTGTACGTAGTCCGGAGCGTCCGGGGACATGGCGGGCGGAATGGCGTGTCCGTTTACAGTTTTTCCGGTTGTGTCCACCTGGTGCAGGTTTTCCAGCGTGGCGTCCACGGCGGCGATGTTTTTGTCCACCACTTCCTGGCCCTTCTTGGCGTAGGTTTTGGCAATGGCCTTCTTGATGTAGCCGATGGCTTCATCCGCGGGAATCACGCTGGCCAGCTTGAAGAAGCAGGTCTGCATAATCATATTGATGCGGCCGCCCATGCCCGTTTTGCGGGCCACGGCAAAAGCGTCAATCGTGTAGAGCTTGATGTTCTTGTCCAGAATCTGCTGCTGCATGCGGGCGGGCAGCGTGTCCCAGAGCTTGTCCGCCGGGTGCGGGCTGTTCATCAGGAAAGTGGCGCCGTTGGCGGCATTCTTCAGGAAGTCGAACAAATCCAGCAGGGAAGGCTGGTGCAGGGCCAGGAAGTTTGCCTTGGTGATCAGGTATGTGGATTTGATCGGACGGGGACCGAAGCGCAGGTGGGAAATGGTGGAGGACCCCGATTTCTTGGAGTCATACACGAAGTAGCCCTGCACATACAGGTTCGTATGCTGGCCGATGATCTTGATGGCATCCTTATTGGCGCCCACGGTGCCGTCGGAGCCGAGGCCGAAGAACATGGCCCGCGTCACGTCGTCCGCTTCCGTGGAATAATCTTCATCATACGGGAGGCTGGTGCCCAGTACGTCGTCGTTAATGCCGATGGTGAAATGATTCTTGGGAGTGTCCAGAGCCAGGTTGTCATAGACGCCCTTGACCATGGCGGGGGTGAATTCCTTGGAGGAGAGGCCGTAGCGTCCGCCTACCACCTTGGGCATGCCGTTGGTGAAGGGCAGCGTGCCGTTGGCCTGGGCGTCGAAGAGGGCCTGGATGATGTCCTGGTGGAGCGGTTCTCCTTGGGAGCCGGGTTCCTTGGTGCGGTCCAGCACGGCGATTTTCCTGACCGTAGCGGGTAGGGCCTTGACGAGTTCGGCGGCGGGGAATGGGCGGAACAGGCGCACCTTCAGCACGCCTACCTTGGCGTTTTCCCGGGTCATCATGGCTTCTACCGTTTCTTCCACAGCTTCAGCGCCGGATCCCATCAGGATAATGACGCGTTCGGCGTCCGGAGCGCCGGTGTAATCCACCAGATGGTAGGAACGGCCGGTAAGTTCCGCGAATTTGTCCATGGCGTTCTGGACAATAGCCGGAGTGGCTTCATAGAAACGGTTGACCGTTTCACGTCCCTGGAAGTAAACGTCCGGGTTCTGGGCAGTGCCGCGCAGAACGGGAGCATCAGGAGTCAGGGCTCGTTCCCGGAAGGAATCCAGCCATTCCTGCTTAATCATGCCGTTCAGGGTATCGTCCGTGATGTCTGCAATCTTGCCGATTTCGTGGGACGTGCGGAACCCGTCAAAGAAATTGATGAAAGGAATGCGGGATTCCAGTGTAGCGGCGTGGGAAATAGCGGCGAAGTCCGCAGCTTCCTGAGTGGAGGAGCCGCACAGCATGGCCCATCCGCAGGAGCGGGCGCTCATCACGTCGCTGTGGTCGCCAAAAATGGAAAGGGCCTGGTAAGCCAGGGACCGGGCGGCTACGTGGAACACGGCGGGAGTCAGTTCCCCTGCGATTTTGAACATGTTCGGGATCATCAGCAGGAGCCCCTGGGATGCGGTGAACGTAGTTGCAAGCGCTCCGGTCTGGAGGGCGCCGTGAACGGTGCCTGCCGCGCCGCCTTCACTCTGCATTTCCACTACGGAGGGAACGGTGCCCCACAGGTTCTTCCTGTTGACAGCGGCCCAGCTTTCAGCTGATTCACCCATCGGAGAAGATGGTGTAATGGGGTAAATGGCAATGACTTCAGAAAAACGATAGGCTACGGAGGCTACGGCTTCGTTAGCGTCAATCGTGCTGTAAGTTACGGTTGTCTGATCACTCATAAGTCTGCACGGATAGTATATAATTGATAAATAAGGTGCGTCTTAACGGGAACATTTATAACATGTCTGGTGCCAAAGGTAAAAGCAATTATGCGTATGTGGGGATTTGCCGGCCATTTTTTAATAATAAGACCAGTTTTGTTTCAATTCCTTTGAATATCGTGCTTTATGTGGTTCTGTCCAGGCTTTTTGCAAAATGGCCGGAATACTGGGGCATGTTCCGGCGTCCGGCTTCCGAAAAAGGGGGGGGAGGAACCTTCGGGTCAAAACCGGCCGCCAAAAATGTCCCCTCTGCCTGACAATGCGCTAGCCAAAACGGAAGCAAGCCTTTAGAATCCCCGCACTATGTCCGAACAACAGCAGGCACATCCGACTACGACGGAATCCGAACTTATTGCCGTGCGCCGCGACAAGCTCGCCAAAATCCGTGAGCTGGGAATTGACCCCTACGGCGCAAGATTTGACGTGACCACCACTCCCGCCGGATTGAAAGCCGATTTCCAGGAAGACAAACAGGTAGCCGTCGCCGGCCGCCTTCTGGCTATTCGCGACATGGGCAAATCCCAGTTTTTCGTCATTGGGGACGTACGGGGAAAAATCCAGGGGTTCCTGCATAAAAATGAGGTGGATGAAACCACCTGGAAGCTTTGGAAGCTCCTGGACCGCGGGGACTGGGTCGGCATCAGGGGAACCACGTTCCTGACCCGTACCGGAGAACCTACCGTAAAGGTATCCGGACTGACCATTCTTTCCAAAAGCCTCCGCCCCCTGCCGGACAAGTGGCACGGGCTGGCGGACAAGGAGGTGACCTACCGCAAGCGCCACCTGGACCTCATTTCCAATGAGGAAAGCGCCTCCCTGTTCGTGACGCGCTCCCTCATGATTGCGGAAATCCGCCGCTTTCTCCAGGAACGCGGTTATCTGGAAGTGGAAACCCCCATGCTTCAGGATGTGGCCGGTGGGGCCGCCGCCAAGCCGTTTGAAACGTACCATAACGCGCTGGATATGCCGCTGACGCTGCGCATTGCCCCGGAGCTTTTCCTCAAACGCCTGATGGTGGGCGGCTTCACGAAAATTTTCGAACTCAACCGCAGCTTCCGCAATGAAGGAATTGACCGCCGCCACAACCCGGAATTCACCATGCTGGAAGCCTATTGCGCCTGCGGTGATTTTGAAACCATGGCGAATATGGTGGAGGAGCTCATCTGCCATCTGGCGGAAAAATTCTGCGGCGGCCTTCAGATTGACCACAAGGACGCTGAAGGCAATGTTCTTTACACAATCGACCTCAGCCGTCCCTGGAAACGCGCCGACTACCAGGACCTGATCCGGGGCGTGGCAGGGGAAGACTGGTTTGACATTTCCCCCGAAGCGCGCCGCGCCCGCTGTGAAGAGCTGGGAGTGGAAATCAGCCCGGATATGAAAGATGTGGATGTTTCCCAGCAGGTGTATGAAAAACTGGTGGAGGAAAAGACCATGAACCCCTGCTTTGTTACCCACGTGGCCAAGGACTTGGTTCCCCTGGCCAAGCTGAACCGGGAAAATCCGGACGTAGTGGATGTATATGAACTGGTGATCAACGGGCAGGAAATTTCCCCCGGCTATTCGGAATTGAACGATCCTGACGTGCAAAAGGAACGCCTGGAGCACCAGGCTGCCGGGGAGACCCAGCGTGTGGACTATGATTTCATTGAAACGCTGGAATACGGAATGCCCTCCGCAGGCGGCATCGGCATCGGCATCGACCGCGTCGTCATGATGCTGACGGGGGCCTCTTCCATCCGTGACGTGCTGCTCTTCCCGCAGTTGAAACGTAAGGACAGTTAATCCGAACCACCGGCCGCATGGCTCCCCGCACCCCGGATATTCTGGACTGCGCTTCCGCCCAATGGATCGGCAAACGCCGCGAGCAGGAAGACGTGGTTAAAAGTCTTCCCGC
This sequence comes from Akkermansia sp. 54_46, assembly GCF_001917295.1. Taxonomy (NCBI): domain Bacteria; kingdom Pseudomonadati; phylum Verrucomicrobiota; class Verrucomicrobiia; order Verrucomicrobiales; family Akkermansiaceae; genus Akkermansia; species Akkermansia sp. 54_46. Next base: position 280,071 of record NZ_MNUD01000033.1, on the reverse strand, counting down.
CGCCGGCGGGATGCTGGGCATCGTGTGCGACGGCATGGGAGGGCATCTTCGCGGAGATTGCGCCTCCTGTGTGGTGGCGCAGGAATTTGCTGCGGTATTTGCGGAAAGCGGCATCGAGGATATCCCGGAACGTTTAACGGCGGCTTTGCATGCTGCCAACAGGGCGTTGGCCGCCATTCAGAAGGAACCGGAGGAATCCGGAACCACATTGCTGGCCGTCTTCATCCGCGACCATTTCCTGTGGTGGATCAGCGTGGGAGACTCCCCCCTGTATTTATGGAGCGGAGCGGACAGCTTTCGCATGGACCGTCTGAATGAAGACCATTCCATGAGACCGATTGCGGATTGCCTTTACCGGAAGGGGAAAATGTCACTTCAGGGTGCGCTTCGGCAGCGTTGCATTCTCCGTTCCGCCGTTATGGGCGGTCCCATGGAACTGGTGGACATCAGCGCCATGCCCCTGCTCCTGCATCCGGGAGATGCGGTGCTGGCATGCTCGGATGGCTTGCAGGTTTGGAGCGAGCTGTTGAGAGAACCTTCTTTCCTGGCTCTTCAAAAGGCCAGGGATTGTTCCAGCAGGGAGCTGGTGGGGATCATTATGGAACAGGTGAAGGATATGCTGGAGCCCCAGCAGGATAATGCCTCCGTCTGGGCTGCCGTCATGCGGAAACCCTGCGAGGGCGGTAAATAAGCTTATTCCGGCGAAGGAAGTGCGGGAGCATGGTTCTGGGCGGGCGGGAAAATGTTCGCGCTGTTCTTATTGCGCCTTAAACAGGGCTTTTCCGCAGACCGGGGCACGGAGAGCCTTGAAAATGAGGATCTGGAGGAGGCTGTCAGGTATGGTGTTCTTTTACGGGAGCAACCCCTCCGGAAAGAACCGGGCCGGAGGTGATTTCCCCATTGTCATTTGACCGGCGGGGGATTAAAATGCACTCCGCACAACATGATTGCCTGGATAGTTTTCTATTACCTGATCGGAGCGATTCCGTTCGGCTACCTTGCCGGCAGAATCAGAGGGATTGACCTGAGGCAGCAGGGTTCCCGCAACATAGGCGCTACCAATGCGTGGCGCGTACTGGGCTGGAAGTGGGGCCTTTCCGTTTTCATTCTGGACTTCTTAAAGGGGTTCATCCCTGTGTTCGGCGCCTTGAACTGGCTGCCGTTCCTGACGGGGGATGCGGGCGGCTGGGATTTCAATGTCTTGGTAGTTCTCTCCTGTTTCGCTGTTATACTCGGTCATACTTACACCTGTTTCCTGGGATTCAGGGGAGGAAAAGGCGTAGCGACAACCGCGGGGGTTTTATTTGCCCTCAATCCGGTGGTGGCTTGCGTAGCTCTGGCTTCTTGGCTGGTGGTTATGGGAATCTCCGGCATCGTGTCCCTGGCCAGCCTGGTGGCCGCTGTGGTGATGATCGCCGCCGGATGGTGGATTTATCCGCTTTGCCAGGACGGGGATGTCTCCCCCCAGATACTTTACGTCGCCTTTTTCACGGTGGTAGGCGCACTGGTGATTCTCAAGCACCGTTCCAATATCGCAAGGCTTCTCAACGGAACGGAGCACTCCTTCTATTCCAAAAAGTCCAAGTAAGATGATGAATCGGTTACATAAAATAGCAGTCATTGGAGCCGGTTCCTGGGGCACGGCCCTCTCCATGGTTCTGGCGACCCGGGAATGTGAAGTCGTCCTGTGGACGCCGGAAGAGGCTCAGGCCAGGCAGCTTGCCGAAACAAGACGCAGCCCCGTCCTTTCGAAAACCGCCCTTCCCCTGGCCCCCAATATCCATCCTACTTGCGATCTGGGCCAGGTGAAGGATGCGGAACTCATTGTAGTAGTGGTACCTTCCGTGGCCATGCGTTCCGTGGCCCAGCGGCTGCGCAGCCTGCCGGTGCAGCCGGATGCCGTCATTGTCTCCTGCACCAAGGGCATTGAACAGGGAACCCATAAAAGAATGACGGAAATCCTTCAGGAATATCTGCCCTCCAACCCCATAGGCGTGCTTTCCGGTCCCAATCATGCGGAAGATATCTGCCTGGGCCTTCCGTCCGCCTCCCTGATTGGATTTGAAGATCCGAAGTATGCGGATTGGGTGCAGCAGATATTTGCATCCAAAACCTTCCGTGTTTATTCCGCTACGGACATTATCGGCATGCAGCTGGGCGGAACCATTAAGAACGTCTTTGCCATCGGGGCCGGCTTATGCGAAGGGCTGAACCTGGGGGATAACGCCCAGGCCGCTTTGCTGACCCGCGGCCTGGCGGAAATGACGCGCATCGGCGTGGCCAGCGGAGGCCGCAGGGAAACCTTCATGGGCCTTTCCGGAGTAGGCGATTTGATTGTTACCTGCTATTCCCGCCACTCCCGCAACCAGACGGTGGGGCGGAGGCTGGCGGAAGGGAAAAGCCTCCAGGAAATCCTGGATACTCTGGGAATGGTGGCGGAAGGGGTGCCCAACACGCTTTCCGTCTATGAAATTGCACGGGAGCTGGATGTGAGGACGCCCCTGATTGACGCCGTTTATTCCGTTCTTTATGAGTCCAAACCTCCTATGGAAGCACTTGCGGAACTCATGACGCGTGACCCCCGGCCGGAGTCAGATTGATTTTCTGTTTTTTTGAGTTGCTTTTCCTCGACAAATTATACTATATAAACAATCAGTATGAAACGTGCCATCATCTCAGCTCTTTTTGCCGCCGGCGTCCTTGGCGTCGCCAGTGCGGACATTCAGGCTCCCCCCGCTTCCGAATACACCCCCACCCGCAAGCTGGGCCGCGCCATCGCCAACCTTATTTATTCCGTTGAAGAAATCCCGCTGGGAATCATCAACTGGACGAGCCGCGAGGGGGATTATGCCGGTTTTTCCGTAGGCATTGTTGATGGCACCGCGACCATGTTTGAGCGCATGGGCTACGGAATCTATGAACTTGTCACCTTCTGGGCTCCCACTTACAAATGCACGTACAAGCCTCCTTATCAGGGACGTTGCGGCATGAGCGGCCTTAAGGAATACAATCCCAATGGCGGTCTGAGCGAATTCCCTGCGGAACTCGGCTTCCAGAGCTACTACAAGTATTCACGCCAGCAGCGTGACTAAGGTCGGCCTGTTAAAAATTTCAAAAGGGCTGTCCGCTTGCTTGCGGACAGTCCTTTTTTCATACCGTGGCCCTGACAATAGCCGCCATTGACGGGGAAGGGAGGAAAACGTATTCTTCCATGCCGGAAAGGCTTCCATATCATGAATAAAACCGCTGCTTTCATTGGCTTGGGCGCTGCCGTTTGCATAACAGCTCCCTCATTTGCCCAGGACTCCCATCTTTCCCTGACCAGACAGAGCGTTGCCAGCATGCATGAAATTACGGCAGCCTTGGATAAGGTGACGGATGAACCCGGAGCTGCCGCTGCTGTGGAAACAGTTAAAAAAGTGCGCAAAAAACTGCTGGATCTTGGAAAAAGGCAGCTGGAACTTCCCGGTGCCACACTCCAGGAGCAGGCTCAGGTTTCTGCCCAGATGACGGAAGTGCAGAAAATTTCCGACGAATTGGTAAAATCCCTGGCCCGTTTAAAAAAGGAAGGACTGCTTACGCCCGATTTGCAAAAAGCCCTGGCGGATTTGCGGTCTGTTCAGACGGAACTGGCGCAGGCTTCCCGGGACAAGGCTGAGCAGGCGGAGCCGTTCCCGGAGGATGCAGAGGGCAATACGCATGAAACCCTGCTGGTCAAAACTGTGGATGAAGTCAAAAAGCTTGATGATTCCCTGGCCAAGGTAAGGGATGAAGAAACCGGCAAGGCTGCTGTGGAACAGATAGGCCGTTACCGGGCGGCTTTGCTGGACGTTGCCAGGAAACAGGCCGCCCTGCCGCCCCTCACCCGCAACCAGCAGGCCAAGCTGATGGGAGTACAGCAGCAGCTTGTGGAAATGATGCAACCCATTGTCAAGCATGTGACGGCCATCATGCTTTCTCCGGATGCTTCCAAGAACCTGAAGGAAGCAGTGAATTCCCTTTCCGAATTACCTAAGGAAGTTCAGAAAATCCGTGAAGAGGCGGCTAAGTGAACTTTTTAAAGGATGCGTCCTTTTGGGCTGGTCAAAAAATTATAATTGTTCTAAATTGGCTGTCCTGAAAAATGCGCCCGGTTTTTAGTGAAACAGATCTCAATGAACGCCCCTTCCTGGTCTTCTGGGAAGTGACGCGCGCTTGCGCGCTTGCGTGCAGGCATTGCCGCGCTGTCGCCCAGCCGCGTCCGCACCCGGATGAATTGACTCATGAGGAGGCATTGCGCCTGATTGACCAGTTGGCGGAACTGCGGCCTCCCATGCTGGTGCTGACGGGCGGCGACCCGGTCATGAGGCCGGATATTCTGGAATTGGTCCGTGCGGCTTCCGGCAAAGGGCTGCATGTAGCATTGAGCCCGGCTGCTACCGCCCGGCTGCTGCACACGGATTTCCGTGCATTGAAAGAAGCTGGAGTCCAGAGCATGTCATTGAGCCTGGACGGCGCGCATGAGAGCACCCATGACGCCTTCCGCGGCGTCCCCCACACATATGAACGGACTCTCCGGGCTGCGGAAATGGCGAAGGAAGCCGGCATGCATTTGCAAATCAACACCACCATCACCAAGAGCACACTGGGCGAATTTGACGACTTTGTGGAGCTGATGAAAAGAATGAAGCCGGGCATGTGGAGCGTATTTCTTCTGGTGCCCACAGGCCGCGCCGCCATGGATGAAATGCCTGCGGCGGAAGAAGTGGAAGCCATCTGGAAGAAACTGAGCAGGATAAGCCATGAGGTATCCTTCGGCGTTAAAACTACGGAAGGGCACCATTATCGCCGCGTGGCGCTTCAGGAAGCCCGCGCTCAGGGAAGCAAGCCCGCCCGCCGCGCCATTCCCACCCGGGACGGCAAAGGCATTATGTTTATTTCCCATACCGGGGAAATCCAGCCCTCCGGTTTTCTTCCCATGACGGCAGGAAACGTCCGGACGGATGACCCTGGAGAAATCTACCGCACGCATCCTCTTTTCCTCAAGCTCCGGGATGACAACGCGTTGCAGGGCAAATGCGGGCGGTGTGAGTACCGTACTATCTGCGGAGGTTCCCGGTCCCGTGCTTATGCCGTTTACGGAGACATGATGGCGGAAGACAACCTCTGCCCTTATCAGCCCAGGCTTTCACAACACCATGATTAATATTACCAGACTTTGGACAGGGGCGGAACAGCCCGCGGACCATTTGAGATACGGGCAGGGCCACGGGCACGGCCGTTTTGCAGGGGGCGCCGCGGAATCCTGTGCGCCGGCTTCGTCCCGTATGCGCAAGCCCATTGTGGTCTGGAACATTACACGCACCTGCAATCTCAAATGCGTACACTGTTATGCGGATGCTTCTGCCCGGAAATTTAAGGGAGAGCTGGATTGGGAGCAGTGTTGCGCAGTCATTGATGATTTGGCGGACTACAAGGTGAACGCCCTCCTTTTTTCAGGAGGGGAGCCGCTGGTGCATCCTCGTTTTATGGAACTGCTGGAACGTGCCACCGGGAAAGGGCTGAAAGTGACCATTTCCACAAACGGTACCCGCATCACGCCGGAAGCTGCAGCGCGGTTCAAGGAACTGGGCGTGGCGTACGTAGGCATTTCCCTGGACGGCATTGGCGCTGTTCATGACAAATTCCGCGGTGTGGAAGGTTCTTTTGAGCAGGCGGTGCGTGGGTTCAGGCTTTGCAGCGAAGTGGGGCAGAAGACGGGCCTGCGCCTGACGCTGACCCGCAACAATGTGCAGTGCATGGGCCAGATTTTGGACTTTATTGACGCCAACGACATCCAGCGCGTCTGTTTTTACCATCTGGTTCCCACTGGCCGCGGTGTGGAAGTGCAGACCCTGACTCAGGAAGAAGCGCGGAATGCCATGGATACGCTGATTGCCCGTGTGGAGGAATGGAAAGCGGAGGGAAAAAACCGTGAGGTGCTGACTGTGACCCAGCCTGCGGACGGCATTTACCTGCTTCTGCGCCAGCTCCGGGAAGGTTCCCCCCTGGCGAAGGAAACCCTTGGCCTGCTCCAGTGGAATGGCGGCGGCGCGAACAGTTCCGGCCGGGGCATCGCCAACATTGACACGCAGGGAGCCGTGCATCCGGACCAGTTCTGGCAATCCGTTACTCTGGGTAACGTGAAGAGTGACCGGTTTTCCGATTTATGGGATGCCAGGGCCGGAGCTGCGGTGGAAATGCTGCCTGAGCTGCGCGGCTCTGACGACCCTCTGGAACGGCAGAAAAAAATTGAAGGCCGTTGCGGCCGCTGCGCTCATTTCGCCCTGTGCGGCGGAGGTTTCCGTACCCGTGCCGCGTTTGCCCATGGGCACTGGTACGGATCAGATCCCGGCTGCTATCTGACGGAAGAGGAAATTTCCACCCCCTTGCCGGAAATCAGGTAATGATGTCCCCGGCTTCATTCGCCGGAACACGGTTGCCTCCGGGAAAGGGTGATTGGCGGAATTGCCGTCTCATTCTATCGTGGGAGTCTCCCGCACGCAGGTAAAACGCCCCTGTCTTTGCAGCTGATTTACCGGGAACAGGGGGGGGTGTGCAGGGAAAAACACAGGTGCGTGTTTCGGCGGGGAATGGGGCGAATTTGTCCATATGTCTGGTTTTCCCTGCTTTACAAGGCAGGCGGCATGGCATAGCATGCCCCGCATGATGAGTCAGGAATTGAGACCGGAGACCCTGTGCGTACAGGCGGGCTGGGCGCCTAAAAAGGGTGAACCCCGCGTATTGCCCATTTACCAGAGCACGACGTTCAAGTACGAAACCAGCGAACAAATGGCAAAGTTGTTTGATCTGGAAGAAGCCGGATTCTTTTATACGCGCCTCCAGAACCCCACCAATGAGGCGGTTGCCAGAAAAATTGCCGAACTGGAAGGCGGCGTGGCCGCCATCCTGACGTCTTCCGGCCAGGCGGCTTCCTTCTTTGCCGTTTTCAATATTTGCGAGGCTGGAGATCATATCGTCAGTGCTGCGGCCATTTACGGAGGCACATACAACCTTTTTGCCGTCACATTCCGGAAAATGGGCATTGAAGTCACTTTCGTGGACCAGGACGCCCCGCCGGAGGAAATCTCCAAAGCGTTCCGTCCCAACACGAAAGCTTTCTTTGCGGAAACTATTTCCAATCCCACGCTTTGCGTGCTGGATATCCGTAAAATGGCGGACATTGCCCATGCGCACGGCGTTCCCCTCATTGTGGACAATACCTTTGCCACTCCCATTAATTGCCGTCCGTTTGAATGGGGCGCGGATATCGTCACTCACTCCACCACCAAGTATATGGACGGTCATGCCGCCGCCGTAGGCGGCGTGATTGTGGACAGCGGCAACTTTGACTGGGAAGCGCACAAGGATCAGTTCCCGGGTTTGACTGAACCGGACCCCTCCTATCACGGGCTCTCCTACAGCAAAAGCTTCGGCAAGGGCGCCTACATCACCAAGGCGACTGTCCAGCTCATGCGCGACCTGGGTTCCATTCAGTCTCCGCAGAATGCCTTTTTGCTCAATCTGGGGCTGGAAACCCTCCATCTGCGCGTGCCGCGGCACTGTGAAAACGCGCAAAAAGTGGCGGAATTCCTGCAAGGGCAGGAAGATGTTGCCTGGATTAATTATCCGGGGCTTTCTTCCAATGAGTATTATGAATTGGCGCAGAAGCAATTCCGAGGTGGACAATCTTGTGGTGTGGTAACCTTCGGCATCAAGGGAGGCCGTGAACGTTCCATCAAGTTCATGGACAGTCTGAAACTGGCCGCTATCGTGACCCATGTGGCGGATTCCCGTACCTGCGTTCTCCATCCCGCCAGCCATACGCACCGCCAGTTGACGGATGAGCAGCTCATGGAGGCGGGCGTACGGCCTGACCTCATCCGGTTTTCCGTAGGGACGGAAGCTGCGGAAGACATTATTGCGGACCTCAAACAGGCTTTGGAAGCTATTCGTTAAAAAGTCTTCTTGGAAAAAGCCGCCTCACTTTGCTGAGGCGGCTTTTTCTTTATCATTAAGGATTGGATAAAGGGGACAGCGGATTGTTAATCCGCTCTTTTTCTTTCCGTAACATCATGGGGAAAACGCTGGACCTATTTTCTTCATGAATGGTTTACGATAACGTTCGATTCATAATAATGAATGATTTATGAAATAACATGCAGATGTTAGAATGGAAGAGGCGCAAGGATTAGTCTTTATAAAGTCCTTACATCAAAAAAGAAGTCCACTGCCGGAATACCGCTCTTTCAACTTTTTATGTTGACAACGGATTAACAATCCTCTAATCAATGCAAAGCGTATCACAGACCGCCACTATGGCGAGAACATCGGGGCAACAGCTTCTGGACAAAGTAAAGGATCTGCAAAATGGAATATATGCCGGCGGCAATAACAACTCCATTTCAAATTGGGGTATAAATAATGAAGGCACTTGGGTGAATGAGAACAATGTAGGAACTATTACATTATGCGGACGCTCCGGAGTTAGCGGGGATTCCTTTGCCATGGTTCTTGGAGGGCCGCAGCAGGGTGATTCCGTTTCTTCCATTACATTTTCCTGCAATACTCCTTCTTCTGTAATCAGCAGTTATTCCATGGTGCTTGCCGTATATGATTCAACCGGCACTTTGGTTGAGGAACTTTCCAAGATACAGGACTTTTCGTTTACCTCTACATCGGAAACAACGACAATTTCCCTGGATATGTCGGCGGCTCCCCTTACCTGGGAGGAAGGTTATAAGGTAGTTGCCGGAGTACGCGGTGGTGCTGGAAGCGCTACTTCCGCTTATACAATTACAGGTATACAGGTTTCCTATGAAACGGTTCCCGAGCCTGCCGCAGCGTCTTTGGGCCTGCTGGGCCTGGGAGCTATGCTGCTGCGCCGCAGACGCTCGTAGTAAAACTTTCGTTATTAGGGAGGCAGCTGAAAAGCTGCCTCTTTTTTATTTTCCGCACGGGAATATATTTTTTCGTTTTGAATCGCCGCGCAAGAAAAGGGGTTAATGATGTTAATCCCTTAGCGATTGCTCGAAAGACCGGTACTGCACGGCTTCGTACAGATGTTTATCCTGAATGTCAGAAGTTCCTTCCAAATCCGCTATGGTTCGGGCCACCTTTAAAATGCGGTCGTAGGCTCTGGCGGAAAGAGCCAGTTCTTCCACGGCACGGAGCAGGATGGCCCGCCCTTCCGGCAACAGGCGGCAGTATTTCTGGAGCGCTTTTCCGGAAAGGGCCGCATTATTACGGAAGGGCGTTCCTGCGTATCTGCTGGATTGGAGCCGCCGTGCGGTTACCACGCGTTCCCGGATACTGGCGGAACATTCTCCGGCAGGTGAGGAAGCCAGAATGGAGGGATCCACGGCGGGAACTTCCATCAGCAGGTCAAACCGGTCCAGAAGCGGGCCTGAGATCTTACGGCGGTAGCGCGCGATCTGCGCCGGGGGGCAGGTGCAGGCTCTTCTTCTGTCTCCCAGATAACCGCAGGGACACGGGTTCATGGCGGCTGCCAACATGAAACGGCACGGAAATGTCATGGTACCGGAAGCGCGGGAAATGACTACCTGGCCGGTTTCCAGCGGCTGCCGCAGGGTTTCCAGAGCGGCACGGCGGAATTCCGGCAATTCATCCAGAAAGAGGACACCGTTGTGGGCCAGGGATACTTCTCCCGGCGTGATATTTGTTCCTCCCCCCATCAGCCCGGCATCAGAAATGGTGTGGTGGGGGGCCCGGAACGGACGCTGGTCCACCAAACCGTTCCCCCGTTTCAACAGGCCGCATACGGAGTGGATTTTACTGGTTTCCAACGCTTCCTCCGGACTCAGCGGCGGGAGAATGGTAGGGAGCCTTTGCGCCAGCATGGATTTGCCGGAACCCGGAGAGCCGCAAAGCAGGATGTTATGGCCGCCTGCCGCCGCAATCTCCATGGCGCGGCGCGCATAAGGCTGCCCCTTGATTTCGTCAAAGTCCACAGCGGCGTCTTTATCCCGCGGAACGTGAATCTCTTGCCCTGAATCCGTAAATGGAGGCGGCAGGGTGCTGGAAGTAAGCAAATGCCAGGCTTCCCTCAGGGAAGAAACAGGATAAATTTCCACGCCCTGTACGGGCAGCCCTTCACAGGCGTTGGTGCGCGGCAACATGATGCGTCTCCTGCCCATGCGCCGCGCTTCCATGATTTGCGGCAGAATGCCTTGCACGGGGCGTACGGTTCCGTCCAGGGCCAGTTCTCCCACAATGCACCAGGCAGAAGCGTCCATCTCCTTTTCAGCCGCTCCCGCAACCATTCCCAGGGCGATGGGAAGGTCGAATCCGGGGCCCTGCTTCCTTAAATCCGCCGGAGCCAGATTAACGACGAAGATACCTTGCTGAAAGGGAAGGCCGCTGTTTTGTATGGCCGTGTCCACGCGCTGCCCGCTTTCTTTCACGGCCGCATCCGGAAGGCCGACAATAAAGGTGCGTTTTTCCGCCATGGGGCGGAAATCCACTTCCACCTCCACTTCTACGCCATCTACGCCCAGGACGGTAGAGGAATACAGTCGCGTCATCATTCGTCCATGCTAGGAAATGGATGACAGAAAAGAAAGGAAAATAACGAAAAATATAAAAATATCTAACAAATAGTTCAGCGCCGGGAAGCGCGCCGGAGAATTTCCCGTTCCTCCTCCGTCAGGCTGGACAGGCCGGATCTGGATATTTTTTCCATGATTTCATCCACCTCCTTTTCAGAGGGGTAAGCCTGTGCCGGGCGGCGGCTGGAAGGCTCAGGGGAATAGTGGGAAGAAGAGGCGGCTTTCCGTCTTGGGGAAGACATCTTTTCCTTCCATAAAATCAGCAATGTCAGAATAAATCCGGCGAACATGCCGCCCAGATGGCCGGCTTCCCCGCCCGCATTGTTCCATTGGAAGATAATGACGGCTGCGGCGACTCCGAGAACGGCCAGGGCAAACTGGCGCACGCTCAAATTAACCGGAGGAAACAGAAGCTGTACCCGGGCATGGGGAAAGAGCACCGCGCATGCGGCCATGATGCCGTAAATGGAACCTGAGGCCCCCACCATGGGAATGAAGCGCCATTCCGGATCAAAAAATCCCATGTACCCCAGCAGGGAGGAAAACAGGGCTGCAGCCACGCCGCAAAACAGGTAATACAGCAGGAAGCGCCAATGGCCGAAACGTTCTTCTACAACCGGGCCGAAAAACCACAGGGCAATCATGTTGAACATGATGTGCCCCAGATTGGCGTGAAGAAACTGATAGGTAAGCAACCGCCATAATTCCCCCTCGTGAAAGCACGTATATTCGCTGTAAGCTCCGTAAAGCTGGATCAAGTCCAAATGGACAGGCGGGTAAATATTCCTTGGGATGTCCACTTGGAAGAAGAATCCCAGGATAAAGATGACTACATTGAGCAGAATCAGCCAGTGCACCATGACGGCGCTGCGCTGGTCAAACAGATGATTCCGTACCGTATCTCCCCAGTTCTCGTTCTCCGCTCGCATATTAGGCCGCATGTAATCGCGTTCAGAACCTTTTGACAAGGAAAATAGCTGTTCCGTTCAAGGAAGGACAGCTGATGTTCCGTATCATTTCCAGAGCGCGGCAGGCAGCAGATCCGGCGGCAGATCCGTTCCGCACACGAGATGTCCGGCAAGCTGGGCGGCGGACCAGGGGGAAGTGGTCACCCCCTTGCTGCCCAGCCCGGAGAAGACGAACTGACCGTCCAGCCCGGGAATGGGACCGGCGACCGGCTGGCTGCGGCGGATGATGGGGCGGACGGCGGCACGGGCGCGGATGACGTCCATGTTCCCGGAATAGCGTTTAACAAGGTCCAGCATCAATTCCTGGACGGCGGGGGCTTCCGGAATGCCGGGAGCATCCCACGCCCACGCGTAGGTGGCCCCGAAGCGCCAGAAAGAACCGTTATGAACCAGCCAGTGTCCGAAATGCAGGATGCCGGCATGCCAGTCCAGCTCTTTCAAGTCCAAATCCAGAATGGTTCCTTTGGAGGGGCGCCCCTTCAGCGGAGACATGTCCGGATGAAGCCCGGCTTCCCAGCCGGTACACCAGACTATGTGGGAAAACGTGCGACCGTTCCAATGGAAAAGACCGTCTGCATCCGGCCGGATATCTGCGGGGGATACATCCGCTTCCACAAAACGGCCCTGTTCCATAAAAAAACGCCGCATGGCAGTGACCATGTTTTCCACGTGCAGCACGGCGGAACCTCGCGTATAGGCGGCTTTCCCGCGGCCTTCCCAGTGTTCCGGCCATGGAAAAAGAGGTCCGGCATAGGCGCAGGATTCCGGAGCCGTCTGGCGTTCCTGCCAGATTTCAAACTGGTCTTCCGTCTCCACTTCCCGGAAAATCGGAGTTTTCTGCCACCAGGACCCGCCTAATTCCCGTTCCGTTTCCGGGTAAAAGGCCTCTGCCGCCGCTAGGCATTCTTCCTGCCTCCATCCGGGGCGGAAGGCGCGGCCCGTCAGGGGGTTTACCAATCCGGCCGCCACCCGGGAGGCCGTTTCCGCTACGGGGCGGTCTGCAACCGTAAACTCCGAGCCGCGGCGTTTCAATTCCCACGCCAGACAACTTCCGGCAATTCCCTGGCCGATGATAAGGATGTTCATGATAGATGGATAAAGAACCGGAAAATCCCGGAAATGAAAGAGGAAAGCGGAGGGGAGGCGGTACCGCTCCCCCCGGAGGAAAGGCGTGCCGCAGGTGTCCCTTCCCCTGCGGCGCCGGAAGAACGGCCCTGTTTACAGGGCGGCGATGATGGCGTCACCCATTTCCGCCGTATTCACGCGGATTTCTCCGGGAGCTCCCGTAGCCAGGTCGCCCGTGCGGCAGCCCTGGTCAATCACGCGGCGAACGGCGGAGTCAATGGCGTCTGCCGCTGTTTTTTCTCCCAGGGAGTAGCGCAACAGCATGGAAAGGGAAAGAATCTGGGCGATCGGGTTTGCAATGCCCTTGCCGGCGATATCCGGAGCGGAGCCTCCGGAGGGTTCGTAAAGGCCGAAGAACAGGCCGTTGTCCTGTGCGCCCTGGCACAGACTGGCGCTGGGCAGCATGCCCAGGGAACCGCAAATCATGGCCATTTCATCGGAAAGAATGTCCCCGAACAGGTTTTCCGTCACCAGCACGTCGAACTGGCGGGGATTGCGCACCAGCTGCATGGCTGCATTGTCCACGTACATATGCAGCAATTCCACGTCGGGATAATCCTTGGAAACTTCAATCATTGTCTCGCGCCACAGCAGGGAATTGGTCAGCACATTGGCCTTGTCCACGCTGGTGACGCGCTTACGGCGGCCGCGCGCAGCCTCGAACGCCACTTTGGCGATACGCACCATCTCGCTTTTATGGTAGCGCATGGTATCCACGACGACTTCGTCGTCTCCCTCCCGTTCGCGGAAACGGGGCTGGCCGAAATACAGGCCGCCAGTCAATTCCCGGACGCATAAAATATCGAATCCGCCTTCAATCAGTTCATTCTTGATGGGGGAGGCATGGGTCAAGGCCGGAAGGCATACGCCCGGACGCAGGTTGGCATACAAGCCGAAATGTTTTCTCAGAGGCAGCAGGGCTCCGCGTTCCGGTTGTTCATTGGCGGGGAGATGCTCCCATTTGGGACCGCCCACGGAGCCGAACAGAACGGCGTCCGCCTCTTCGCAGGCACGAATGGTTTCTTCGGGAAGAGCCTTGCCGCAGTGGTCAATGCCCGCACCCCCTACAAATGCCTCCTTGCGGCTTACGGTAAAGCCAAACTTGCCGCTTACGGCATCCAGAACCTTCAGAGCCTGTGCCATGACCTCGGGCCCGATGCCGTCGCCGGCCAAGACAGCAATATGATGGTGATGTTCACTCATGTCGCTGAAAGTCTGGTCATTCTCCCTTCAAAGGTCAAGAAAACACCGTTGCCATGACCGCGCCGCGGAAGCCTTTTTGCGTCAAAAAGCCTGCAAGAGTAAAAAAGTACTTGCCAAACGCCCGTACCTCCAGTAAAAATCCCTCCGCGTTCCATGGAATGCAAACTCCCCTGTAGCTCAGCGGTAGAGCGGGTGACTGTTAATCACTAGGTCGTTGGTTCGAGCCCAACCGGGGGAGCCACTAATTTTCTAAGCCCTGTAATTTTAATGGATTACAGGGCTTCTTTTTTGTCTGTTTTGAGGCTGGAAAGGTGAAAAACCGCGGAAAAACAACCATAAGTGCTGACAAAATGTCATTTTTTGATTCCGTTCTGGCATGAAATTGGCGTTTCGGGGAAAATCATAAAACGCCTAAAGTCTAATCTGACGGCATGATTAAGGCGTGTACCGGCATATTCATGTTTGGACAGCATCCCGGATTGCAAAAAGGGAAACACGTTTATTTTTCCTTCAGGAAGGAAATGATGGATGTATCGTCTGCCTGGAAGATGCGGTTCCGGAAAGAGTATTGGGGGAAAGATGTTGGAACCGGAAAATGGCTCTGAGTCGTACATTTTTTCGTTCACCTAATTTTAAGCAAGTTATGATTTTTGTATCTCCGATTTTGAAACCGTGCATTCCAACGCAGCGTCTTGAATGCTGCACATAGCGCGGATGTTGCGGAGAAGGAAAGGAGGTCATGGCGCAATGCATAAGGCATTTCTGGAATGGTGTTGCTCGCTAAAAAGCGCAGGTATTTTGAGAAGGAGGGTGATGACAATAAAATTACTGAAATAATTGCAGTAAAAACATTGACCCGCCGCAATAATTCAGTAGGTTGGTATTGTTGACGGAAAATAACGGACGATAAGCTGCTGCGCATTTGAAAACATGAAAAAACATGATGTTGCTTATTTATGCAGAAATGAAGGCGTTGCAACCCTGTTTGAAAGAACAGGGGATATCCCTATGAGCTGCAAGCTGCAAGAGTGGTTTCAGGGAAAATGCATGGCTTCCGGCAATCATATCCGGGCCGACGTGTTCCCGTCCGGCAGGGGGCTGGCGGCGGATGGCGAAAGACAGGCTTTGGAAAAGTTGTGAAAACATATCTGGATAAAAATGTTTATGAGGCGGCTTTAGAACGCATAGCCTATTGTTTCCAAGAGTTTGACAATGTCCTGGTGTCTTTTTCGGGCGGCAAGGACAGCGGCGTCATGCTTAATCTCTGCTATCGTTACGCCGCCGAACAGGGCCTTCTGGATAAGCTGTCCATGTATCACCTTGATTATGAGGCCCAATATCAAATGACGACCGAGTATGTCACCAGAACATTTCTGGAGCAATTCCCCGGCATTCGTAAGATGTGGTACTGTGTACCGATCAGGGCCCAGTCCGCATGCTCCCTGGGGGAACCTTACTGGACGCCGTGGAGCGCCGCCCAGAAAAAACTGTGGGTGCGACCCATGCCGGAAAATCCCTATGTAATCAACGAAAAGAATCTGGACGTCCCGTTCCGGCACGGTATGGTGGACTATGAATTCCAGGATAAGCTTTCACGCCATTTTGCCAAAAAACACGGAAATACTGCCGTCATGGTAGGGTTGCGGGCGGATGAAAGCCTCAACAGATACGCCGCCGTTGCCCGCGGCAATAAAAGGACGTCTTATGAGGGAAGGAAGTGGATTACACGGGCTGATGCCGTGACCGTCAGCGCCTACCCTCTTTATGACTGGCGCGTCAGTGACGTCTGGACGGCTAACGCCCGTTTTGGTTTTGACTATAACCGCCTTTACGATCTCCTGTACCAGGCAGGCCTTACGATCGGGCAAATGCGGGTGGCAAGCCCGTTTAATGACTGCGCCCAGGAAAGCCTGAAGCTTTACAAAGTTATTGATCCTGCCAACTGGGCGCGCATGGTCGGGCGCGTCAACGGCGTCAACTTCACGGGTTTGTACGGAGGTACGACGGCCATGGGCTGGAAAACCATCAAACTGCCGCCCGGCCATACCTGGAAGTCCTATTATGAATTCCTGCTTTCCACAATGAACGAGAAAACGGCGGAACACTACAACAATATTTTGGAGAGGTCTAAAAAGTACTGGATGAAAGGGGGCACCGTCGATCCCGGAACTGCCGATGAAGTGCTGGCCGCCTATCCTCTGGCGACCGTGACGGGAAAGTCGGGCCGTTACGTCGACCGCGACGTCATTCAGTTTATGGGCTATCCCGACGACATGCCGGTCAGCAATTTCCGGCAGGTGCCTTCCTACAAGCGCATGTGCATCTGCATCATGAAGAATGATTACTTTTGCAAGTACGCCGGGTTCGGTCCAACCAAGGGAGCGATTGCCCGGCGCCGGGCCGCCGTCAATAAATACCGCAATATTTTATGAAAACCTCCTATCAATCCCCCGTTTACAAAATCCGGCGCGTTCCCCTGGACCAGATACGTTCCAATGCCTATAACCCGAACAGCGTAGCTCCCCCCGAAATGAAGCTGCTCTACCAGAGCATCAAGGAGGACGGTTATACGATGCCTATCGTTTGTTATAAGCTGGAGGACGGGACCTATGAAATCGTGGACGGGTTCCACCGCTGCCAGATCATGAAGACTTACCGCGATATTTACGAACGGGAGGGTGGCATGATGCCGGTGGCCGTAATCGACAAGCCTCTTGGAAACCGCATGGCTTCCACCATCAGGCACAACCGTGCCCGGGGATCTCATAATATCGCCCTCATGACCAATATTATCCAGGAGTTGACGGAGGCGGGCATGTCGGATGCGTGGATACTCAAAAATCTGGGGATGGACGCGGAAGAATTGTTGCGCCTCAAGCAGCTCAGCGGGATTGCCTCCCTGTTCCGGGACGAGGAATTCAGCCGGGCATGGGAATCGAAATAATATCAACCCGGAATCCATGAATAAATATGTCGCTCAACTGCTGGAAGTCATTCAGAAGAAAACAGGCTGTGACACGAGCGGCGCCGTGCGCTGGCTGGCGAATCAGGCCGGGGTGTCGGAAAGAACGGCATGGTACTGGAAACAGCAGGAGAAACTGAGAAAGGCAACGGAAAAGAACCTCGGCAGAATAGCCGAAGAATTGAAAAAATGAGTGAAATGCCTCACGCCATGCCATTGAATGTTGCAGGGCGCCCGGTTCTTCTTGTTTAACATGCAGCTTTTCTAAATGGCAGCATGATTGGATTGTTGGGTGCGCCGGCGGGATGTTCTTCCGCTCCCGGCACGGCAGCGAATAAAGATGTTCCGGAGCGGGGCAATGATACAGCCTGTTTACCGTTGTTCCGGACAGGTTGGAATAGGTTCGGGAATTGTGTTCCTTCATGCCGGAAAACATGATGGCCTGTTCCAGAACAGGCTGTCCACAGATGACCGCATTCATCTGTTTCCGGCCGTGTGAACAGTGCGGGAACGGTTTCTCTAAAGAGTAGTTGCATCCTGATATTTTTTGGATTATATCATTTTTCATGAAATGGCTTTTGATTTTCCTGATAAGTCCCTGCATGGCTTTTGCTGAAAGTATCAGGGGAGTCGTGATTAACGTGATTGACGGCGACACGGTCATCCTTCTGGAAAAGACGCCTGAACAAATGCGTACGCACCGGATACGGCTTGAGGGAATTGATACGCCGGAAAGGGGGCAGGACGGGTATGAAGGCGCCAAGAAATACCTGGAAAAGCTGATTTGGGGAGAGACGGTTACAGTCCGGTATACCGAGAATGACAGGTACGGCCGTATTTTAGGGGAAATATGGCATGGAAAAATGTTCGTCAACGAAGAGATGGTGAAGGAAGGATGGGCGTGGATTTATAAAAATTTTTCCGCCAGCCGGAAGCTCGTTTCTCTTGAAAGGGATGCCAGAAAGGCCCAAAAAGGCATCTGGTCTGACCCGAATCCCATATCTCCGTGGGAATGGAAAGCAGCAAAAAGAAAGGAAAAATCTAAGGGGAAAAATACTGGGGAGATCCCTTATTAAATCGTTTTCCGGGAAAATGCCTCGTTCGTGATGCTGCTGGACAGGGGATTTTCAATAAGCAGGAAAAACGGATGCTTTTAACGGCGGGCGCGGTTCAGGAGCATTTCCGTTGTGGCCTGCCCGCCTGCTCCGGTTCAAAGATGGCGGGCAGCGGAGTGTTTGCCCTGGAGCCTTGCCAGGGCCATGTTTCAGGGTTGGCGCGGTAAGGCAGGAGATAATCCACAGCTTTTTGAATGGAAGCCCCGGCGGGTGTTTTCCGGTAACGGTAGTTCTTGTCGCCCATGCGTTCTGCAAGATGCACCAGGTATCCCCATGCCTGAAGAGTGTAAACGCTGTATTGCCAGGGTTCCGCCCGTTTGAGTTCTTCGGGCTGGGATCCGTCGGGAGCGATGTGGCGGTCCATGTTGGCGAAGGCTTCCGCCAGCCATTGGGCCGCTTCATGACTGCGGCCCAGGAAGGATGCCAAATGGGCGCATTGCGCCACATAAAACAGATAATGGTTGTTGCTGCACGTGTGTGCATGCCTGCCCTGCCTGCTGGTAGTCAGCCATGTGTAATACTGGTTCAGCCACGCATCCACCTGCTTCCATTCCTCTGCCGTTAGGGCATTGGAGCATTTCAACGCCGTCAAAGCTTCCAGGAATTCGGGAATGCGGTAAAGGTCGATGATGCCTCCTCCGCCTCCTTCCGTCCGGTTTCCGGGGCGAATTTGGGCATATTTCAGATGGGGCTGCATGCGGGTTGCCGGAGCAATGAACCAGGCTTTCAGCCATTGCCCGGCCCGGGAGGCGGCCTGCGGATCCCTGTCGAGTTTATACTGCCGTCCCAGGCTGCAGACCGTGCCGATGAAAGCGGCCATCCTGCCGCTGTCGTCCATGCTGCGGAGCCGTTTGTTCTTTTTGCCGTCAATGGGTTTGTAAGGACCGTCCGGATTGGCGGGGTCCGGCCAGTAATAAAGGGCATAGCTGACATATTCATTGGCCTGCGCTTTTTCTCCGAACAGGCTTTTTTTCTCTCCAAGGGTGATGACGGGTGCGTTCAGAGGACTGCCATGCACCATGGAAAAGAGAAGCGCCGTGAAAGGGAAAAAGATGAACCAAAACCTCCAAAATGCCATTACCCTATTCAAGCAGGAACCTTTTGCCGGGACAACCGGGAAATGGAGCAATGCCCTGATTTCCTTGCAGAGCCGTTTCCGGCCGCTTTCCCGGTCATCCGGGGGTGTGGCGCTGCGGAAAGAGATTCCGGAAAGTCAGTCCGGCCCTTTTCCCGGATTGCGGGTTTCCGCATCAGGCCAGATGCATGCCGCCGGTAACGCCAAAGACCTCCGCAGTAATGAAGCTGGATTCCTGGGAGGCGAGAAAGACGTATAGTCCGGAGAGTTCCACAGGTTGCCCTGCCCTTTTGAGAGGCGTTTTCCGTCCGAATTCCGGCAGGTCCTTCTGCAGCTGGCCTCCAGTTACTTGCAGGGCTGTCCAGATGGGGCCGGGAGCCACCACGTTGACCCGGATGCCTTTGGGGGCAACCTGCTTGGCCAGGGAGCGGCTGAACGCGATGATGGCCGCTTTTGTGGAAGCATAGTCCACCAGGTTCTTGCCGGGCTGGTAGGCCTGAATGGAGGAGCAGGTAATGATGCTCGTCCCCGGCTTGAGATGCGGAAGGGCTTCCTTGGCAATCCAGAACAGGGAGAACACGTTTACTTCAAATGTCTTGGTTAATTGTTCCGTGGTAATGTCCCGGATATCTTCCACCGCCACTTGTTTACCGGCTACCAGGGCCATGATGTCCAGTCCGCCAAGTTTTTCCAAGGCATCCCTGATGAGTTTTTTACAAAAGACTTCATCGCTGAGGTCCCCCGGCAGTAGGACGGCCTTCCGGCCCTCTTTTCTGATGAGTTCCGCCACTTCTTCGGCATCGCTTTGTTCTTCAGGAAGGTAGTTCAAGGCTACGTCGGCTCCTTCGCGTGCGTAGGCAATAGCCGCCGCCCGGCCTATTCCCGAGTCTCCCCCTGTGACCAGGGCTTTTCGTCCACGGAGCCTGTTGCAGCCATGGTAGCTTTGTTCCCCGGAATCCGGCACGGGCTTCATTCCGGATTGCAGTCCGGGGGCTTTCTGCTGCTGCTTTTCATATCTTTCCTGTTGGAATTCACCGCGCGGGTCCTGTATTTCGTTAGTGCCTTTTGTGCTCATTTTTTCGTCAGTCATATTTTGATGCGGAGTTGACGGAAGGGGAAAAGCGCTGCCATGCGGGAAATAGCCGGCAGCATTCCCTTTTCCGGCATTCTTCATTCCTGTCGTGATGACCAGGCTTCGGACAGCCTGTTCAGGGAAAGACATGTTTTTATTTCAATATGCCATTGATATTTATTTATATAGGAATTTTCTAAATGTTGTTTTTATTGGCCGGAGAAAGTTATTTGATTTTCAGATTTCCTGAATTTCCCCAATCCACTTTAGGGGAAAAACATCCTTGGGATGATTGATGATTTTAGAATAATTTAATTTCTTCTTCTGTTTTACCACCGTTTTTGATGCCGTCCGTAAGTGAAATATCCGGCTGTATCCGCCAGGAGCGTCGGAAGGGTGGGAATGTCTTTCATTTCTACGGGGGTGCCAGCCGAAGGCGCCGCAGAAAGCCGGTATCTGGATGGTGTCAGCCCGTCCCCAAACGGTTAAGACCGGGGAACGAAGGGAAAAGATATTTCTTTCCTTCCTGTTTACAGGCGGAAAAAAAGAAATGAAAGAAAACGGAATCAGCTTTCTTCCTGTTCCAGTTTCGCTTTCCTGGCCAGGATTTTTTTCATGACGGCACGGCGATCTCCTTCCGGTATTTCCACGGGGTTGCCGCGATAGTCGCTGGTCATGGCGGCCAGGGCCCCTCCTACGTGGCGCATGTTGAAAATCGGCAGTTTCCAGGTGGAAGGCTTTTCCGGATCGGGTACGTAGGCAAAGTCGGAAGCGGGATGTGCCTCCCCGTCCACTTTTTTTGTTTTGGATTCATGGTTGCGGTCCATGAGTAATGGACAACCGCCTTTACCGGCCATGGTGGAAAAGCTCCGGGATAAGACACGGAAATCCGCCTGCC
Source organism: Akkermansia sp. 54_46 (assembly GCF_001917295.1). Lineage (NCBI taxonomy): Bacteria > Pseudomonadati > Verrucomicrobiota > Verrucomicrobiia > Verrucomicrobiales > Akkermansiaceae > Akkermansia > Akkermansia sp. 54_46. The sequence continues at coordinate 259,067 of NZ_MNUD01000033.1, read as the reverse complement.
CAACTTAATCAATATGGGAAAGCAGTTTATTCCGGGCTGTTTTCTTTTTTCCGCAGAGCGTGCCGGCACCGCCCGTTTTCCGCTTCCGCGTTTTACCCTTTACAAGAGGGCTGTGATAGATAAGCATGTCCTTATCAATTTATAATAATTCTTATTTATGGAAAATACATATCGTCATGCCCAGCTTCCGGAAGGGCGCGTTCCCGCCCTGCGCGTGGAACCAATGCCTGCGGATACCAATCAGAGCGGGGAAGTATTCGGCGGCTGGGTGATGAGCCAGGTGGACCTTGCGGGAGCCAATACCGCCATGCGCTATGCATTGAGCCGCTATATTGTGACGCGTGCGGTGAGCAGCCTGACGTTTGAAGCTCCTGTGCTGGTGGGCGATGTAGTGTCCTTTTATACGGATATTATCAAGGTGGGCCGCACCTCCGTCACCGTGAAGGTGGAGGTATATGCGGAACGTCTGACGAAGCTTTGCAATAACATTGCCAAAATTACAGAGGCGGAGCTGGTTTATGTAGCCCTGGGGGAGGATAAGAAACCGATTACCCTGGAAGAGTCCCGCGCCCGGTTTGCGCAGTGCTGTTCTCTTGAGACGGGAGATTCCTCTTCCTGTTCCTGAACAGGGGCGGGAATTTTCCTCTTCAAGCTGCTTTTTTCCGTTTGCGGGTGATTCCCTTGTCTTTGTCCACCAGGGCGAAGATGAAGGAACTGGCCGCGGCAATGGCGCCGATGGTGGCGAAAGTGGTATGAAAGGCGGTTTCCACAGCCTTTCCGGAGGTAGCCGAATGGCCGCCGAAGCTGTCCAGCAGCAGGGAGGCCGCGGCAATACTGACAGCAATGGAGAGCTGCATGATCGTGGAAAGCAGGGAGTTTCCGCTGCTGGCGTCTGCATTGGGGAGGTCAATCAGCGTCAGGGTGTTCATGCAGGTGAACTGAATGGAGTTGGCCCCGCCCAGCAGCGCGAGCATGCCCAGGAGAATAAGTTCATGGGTTCCGGGGCCTACAAAGTGGAAAGAGGCCAGCAGCGCTCCTATGGTGAAGGTATTGACGACCATGATGTTCCGGTAACCAAATTTCCCGAGCAGACGCGGCGCAACCGTTTTTGCCAGCAGATTGCTCAGGGCCAGCGGAATCAGGGACATGCCGGACTGAAGAGCGGAATAACCAAGCACCACCTGGAAGAAAAGCGGCATCAGGTACGGCAGGCAGCTTCCGCCCAGGCGGCAGACGATGTTGCCGGCGATTCCGATGGCAAAGTTTCTGATGCGGAACAGGGCCGGGCTGAAGATGGGGGCTTTTGAACGGAACGCCAGCACCCAGTACAGAAGTTGAAGAATGCCTCCGGCAGACGTGAGGATGACCATGCGCGGCTTATCGGTTATGCCTCCTGCGGAAGAGAGGCCCATCGTAGCCAGGACGGCGGAGGAGGAGAAAAGGAAGAAACCCGGCCAGTCGAATTTCTGTTCCCGGACCGCTTTCAGGTCCGGCATCAGCTTCCAGGTGGCCCACAGGCCCGCCATGCCTACCGGGATGTTGATCAGGAATATCCAGTGCCAGGAAGCGTACTGTACGATGATACCGCCCAGCACCGGCCCCAGAAGGGGGCCCAGCAGCGCCGGAATCGTTACAATGTTCAGGACATTGACGAACATGGAGCGGGGATAGGAGCGCAGGATGACAAGGCGCCCGACGGGCATCAGGAAGGCGCCGCCTATTCCCTGGATGACGCGGCATACCGTCATCATGGTAACGGAGGCGGAAAGGGCGCACAGCAGGGAGCCTACGGAAAAAACGGAGATGGCCAGCAGGAAAGTACGGCGTGAACCCAGTTTGTCGGATATCCATCCGGAGGCCGGCATCAGGACGCAGACGGTGAGCATGTAGGCCGTTACCAGGGAGTGGAGCTGCAGCGGATGGCTGTTGAAGCTGCGGGCAATGGTGGGAATGGCCGTGTTCAGGATGGTGGCATCCAGCATCTGCATAAAGAATGCCGATGCCACAAGAAAGGGCAGGTAGCGCAGAGCTTTGGAGGATGTCGGCAGTTTTTCCATGAAAGACCGCTGACAGTATCCGGCCTGGCCCCGCCCGGGGCAAGGCAGATGTTTGTTCCGCTTTACGCCCCGGGTTCCGGAGGATGCCGCTTCAGCACGCGTTTGGAAAGCCATGCGCGCACGGGCTCGTCATAAAGCTTCAGGCACCCGTAGGCTACGGCAATGCAGAGGAATAAGACGCCTGCCGCTACGGGGAGCGCACGGGAAAGAGGGACTTCCGCATCGTGAACCCAGGCCAGGTAGAGATATACGATAGGATAGTGGGTGATATAAAGGGGATAGGAGATGTTTCCCAAAAACCGGCTGGCTCTGGAAGAGATGTCTCCAGGGATGTCACTGGCTCCGAGGAAGACTATCACGGGAAAGATGACAATGATGCAGAAGGCGTCATACAGACCGTTCAGGCGGAAATGTTCCGCGCCTCCTACATGGGGCGCCGCCAGGGTTCCCGCCAGAAGCAGGCTGCACCACCAGAAACCATGCCTGATCCGTCCAGGTTTGCACAGGCGGAACAGGAGCAGACCGCCGAAGAAAGGGAACATGAGCCGTGTAAGCCCCACACGGCACTGTTCCGCATCCAGAGTCCAGCCGCCGATGTTGTTGCCCTGCGTGTAGCACTGGTGAATGAGGGCGCAGCCCGCCAGAAAGACCAGGACCGCCAGCCATCTGCTGGTAAATTTTCTGATGAGCATGGCATAAAGGATATTGGCGACGTATTCGAAGAAGAGGGACCAGGCCGGACCGTTCAGCGGGTGCATTTCCGACCATCCGCGCACATCCAGGGAAACGGGAACGGGCAGCAGCGTGAATCCCACGGTCATGACCAGCAGCATTTTCCATACGGGGGTTTGCGCAAGGTTCGGGAAGATTTCAGACCCCTGGAAGTAAAAGAGGATTCCCCCCAGCAGCATCCCCATGACCACCATGGGTTGAAGGCGCACCAGCCGCCGCTTGCAGAAGTTCCACAGGTTCATTTTTTCCCAGCGGTCGTCATAGGCGTATCCGATGACGAAGCCGGACAGCATGAAGAAGAAGTCCACGGACAGGTAGCCGTGGTTGATGATCTGGTCCGTATGGAACTGGAAGTCCCTGGCGCTGCCTTCAAACATGTGGAACAGGACCACCATGACGGCGGCCACCCCGCGGAGGCCGTCCAGAGCGGCGTAGTGCGGTTTGGGAGCCAGGACGGAGGCAGGGGCTGGAGTGCTCATAGTATATAATACGGCGGGAAGTGGCGGCGCTTGCATAAAAAAGCTGCCGCCTTTCCCCGAATTCCGCCTTCTGTCCGGCAGAAGGCGGATGAGAAAGTCCCGGATTTCCGTAGAGCGCCCGCCGGGCACGTTCAGCGTGACTGAAGCGAGACTCGGTTGATCAGAGGTTTGCTTTCCAGAAAGTCCCGGATGTTGTGCAGGGTGACTTCCGCAATATTGTGCAGGGCTTCTTTCGTGAAAAAGCCCTGGTGGGAAGTCAGGATGACGTTGTTGAAGGAAAGAAGACGGGCCAGAGTATCGTCATCAATAATCCTGTCGGATTTGTCTTCGTAGAAATATTCTCCCTCTTCTTCGTACACGTCCAGTCCGGCAGCTCCCACTTTTTTTGATTTCAGGCCGTCAATCAGCATTTCCGTGTTAATCAGCTTGCCGCGTCCCGTGTTGATGATCATCACTCCATCCTTCATTTTTCCAATGGAATCCGTATTAATCAGGTGTTCCGTTTCCGGAGTAAGGGGACAGTGCAGGGAGATGATATCGGACCGGGCGTACAGATCGTCCAGGGTGGTGTACGTAATGCCAGCTTCTTCCGCAAAGCGCTGGTCAGGGTGCAGGTCATAGGCCAGGATGTTCATCCCGAAGCCTTTGAGAATGCGGATGAGGATTCTGGCGATTTTTCCCGTTCCGATGATGCCGGCCGTTTTTCCATTCATGTCAAAGCCCATCAGGCCGTGAAGAGAAAAATTGCCGTCCCTGGTGCGCCAGTAGGCGCGGTGTATTTTGCGGTTCAGGGAAAGCATCAGGGCTACGGCATGTTCCGCCACCGCATAGGGAGAATATTGGGGCACCCGCACGACGGGCAGTTCCGCTTCTTCCGCAGCTTTCAGATCCACATTATTGAATCCGGCGCAACGCAGAGCCAGCAATTTGACGTCATTTTCCTTCAGGTTCCGTATTACTTCCCGGTTTGCCGTGTCATTGACGAAAATGCACGCTACGTCCGTACCGCGGGTCAGGGGCACGCTGTCCGGAGTGAGGTGCCCTTTGAAGTAACGGATGTCGTAATGGAATTCGCGTTCATTGACAGAATTGAAGGAATCCCGGTCGTAGGGCTTGGCGTCAAAGAACGCAATGCGGCAGGAATGGGCGGTCATAGGAAAGGATAGTGAGGTTATTCCGCAGGCGTTTTTTTCTTTGCGCTTCCCTGGCCGGCGACGGCCGCCATGCGTTTGCGGATTTCTTCCGGATCCCCAAGAAAGTAGTCTTTTTCCAGGTTCAGGGAGTCGTCAAATTCAAATACATAGGGGGTGGCGGTAGGAAGATTAAGGGAAAGCAGCTGTTCGTCAGGAATGTTTTTCAAATACTTGATCATGCCCCGCAATGTGTTGCCGTGGGCTACGATCAGGATATTGTCCAGCGTCCGTAGAGAAGGGAGAACTGTTCCTTCCCAGTAGGGCATCATGCGGGCAATAGTTTCTTTCAGTGATTCCGTTCGCGGAAGTTCGCTGTCCGGCACTCCCTTGTAGCGGGGATCCCATTTGGGGTTGGCGGGATCGTCCTCCGCCAGGGGAGGAGGCGCCACGTCATAACTGCGCCTCCAGATCAGTACCTGTTCGTCTCCGTATTTTTGAGCCGTTTCACTTTTATTCAGGCCCTGGAGCATGCCGTAGTGCTTTTCATTCAACCTCCAGCTTTTGGAGACGGGCAGCCAGTCCTGGTCCAAACGGTCCAGCACGCAGTTGAGCGTTTTCACGGCCCTCTTGAGATAAGAGGTGTAGGCATGGTCAAAGGCCATTCCCCTGTCTTTCAGAAGGTCGCCCGCGTGGTTGGCTTCCTGTATTCCCAATTCCGTCAGATCCACGTCCGTCCATCCGGTGAATCTGTTTTCACGGTTCCACGTGCTTTCTCCATGGCGAAGAAGAACAATTGTTTTCATATTGATCAATTTAGACAGGCGTCCTCCGGTTTTCATACAAAGGGATGAAGATATATGACATGATCACATTCCACGGAACGGAAGGCCTCCGTTCCGTCCGGCCCCGTCAGATTTCTGGCGGAGGGGAAGGGTATTCCGAAGATTCGGAGAAGAGAGAAAAAAATTGTTATTGGCAACCGTCTTCAAATGAATTAACTGTTCAACATGATGAAGCAATATAGTTTCAGTTGGTCTGCCGCACTGATGGCCGTCGGAGTGGGAGCATTGGCATGGGCTGGCCCTGAGGCTGTCCAGAATGTACAGAAACCCGCTCTTTCCGGAGGACCCCCCGTTGTGTTCGGGTTCGGCGGGGAAGGGAACCAGGAGTTCATGCTGAACGGGAAACCCTTCCAGATCCGCGGCGCGGAGATGCATCCCCAGCGCATTCCCCGGGAATACTGGAGGCACCGCATCAGGACCGCCAAGGCTATGGGGCTGAATACTATTGCATTTTACGTGTTCTGGAATGACCATGAGCAGCCGGACGGCAGCTTTGACTTTAAGACGGGCAATCGGGATCTGGAAGGGTTCCTCAAGTTATGCCAGGAGGAAGGCATGTGGGTTTTATTCCGCCCCGGCCCCTATGCATGCGGGGAATGGGATCTGGGTGGGCTGCCTCATTATTTGCTGAAGGATCCCAAGGCCAAGTTGAGAACTACGGAAGACGCCAAATTCATGAAGGCGCAGACGCGTTATCTGGAGGCCGTGGCTCGTGTGGCGGAGCCTTTTTTAGCCAAAAACGGGGGCCCCATTCTGATGACCCAGCTTGAAAACGAATACGGGAGCTACCAGCGTAAAGACCGCAAGTATATGGAATGGCTGAAGGCGTTCTGGAGCAGGAAGGGTTTTGGCCCCTTTTACACCTCCGACGGCGCGGGAGAACATTTTCTGAAAGGCGTGGTGCTTCCAGGCGTGGCCGTAGGGCTGGATCCGGGGCTGAACGACGGCCATTGGGCAGTGGCTAATAAATGCAATCCGGGAGTTCCCGTTTTTTCCTCGGAAACGTATCCGGGCTGGCTGCGGCACTGGGGGGAGGGGAATTGGGCTCCCACCCCTGGAGTGGTCAACCACGTCCGCTGGTTTATGGACAAGGGGCGTTCCTTCAGCTTGTTCGTTTTCCACGGAGGCACCAATTTCGGATTCTCGGCCGGAGCCAACAACGGAGGGCCGGGAAAATACCAGCCGGACCTGACGAGTTATGATTACGGTTCTCCCGTGGATGAGCAGGGGCGGATGAATGAATATTATGCCCAGATGAGGGACATCATTTTGAAAAAGTTGCCTCCCGAAGCCGCTGTGCCGGAACCTCCCGCGGACATTCCGGCCATGGAAATTCCGGAGTTTACGCCCGCAGTGCATGCCGGCCTTTGGGAGAACCTGCCCAAGCCTTTCCGGTCCAAGTTCCCGCAGCCTCCCTATTTTGAACAATGGAACCAGAACCAGGGTATTGCCGTTTACAGCACGGCCGTTCCGTCAGGACCGCCTGAAACGCTGGAATTTACCAATGTCAATGACTATGCCCAGGTGTATCTGGATGGAGAGCTGGTCGGCACGCTGGATCGGCGGCTGGGGCAGAAGAGCGTGAAACTGCCGGAGCGCAGGAAGCCGGGGACGCTGGAAGTTCTGGTAGAGGCCATGGGGCATATTAATTTTCATATCAGCATGGAGAGTGACCGCAAGGGGATTTACGGTCCTGTGAAACTGGGAACGCGGGAGTTAAAGAACTGGACGGTGAGGGCGCTTCCCCTGAAAGCTGATTCCATTGTGCGGGCTCCCAAAGGAAAGGGGCCTTCCCAGAAACGGGAAGGGGCGCATTTCCGGGCCGTTGTAAATATTGAAGAGCCTCAGGACACGTTTCTGGATATGTCCCGCTATGTCAAGGGGTATGTATGGGTGAACGGAATCAACGTGGGGCGCTATTGGAATGTGGGACCTCAGTTAAGGCTGTATGTCCCGGCCCCATTCCTGAAAAAAGGGGAGAATGTGATTGATATTCTGGACCTGCACGAAAAGGAGCCCAAGCCTGTCCGCGGCATGAAGGAACGCAACAAGGAACCCGGAAAGATAAATACCAAAAACCTGGACAACCAGTGGTAATGCTGGTGCGTTTTCCGCTTGCGGTTCCGGATTTTCCATGAATTTGAACTATGGGAAAGACCGCAAGCGGGGAGTAGATTTCCTGGCGCCGCAGTTTCCCGGGAATTCCGGTTTGAACATTTCTCCAGCCAATGCCGCAGGGCGGAGTGGCGGAACCGGGCTTGCCCGAAACGTTCATCCAACAGTTCGCCAAACGCTTTTTCTATTGTTGCCGGGCTGTCCGGAAGAGTGCGCTCCTGACTGGCCCGGCAATGGTTCCTGGCGTTTTTATTTCCATGGGAACGGCGGTTCCCATGACGGTTTTTCGCAGGGCATGAGGAAGAGCCGCCGATGGAACGGCGAGTCTCACAGCGTTCCGGCTTATGGTTTTTTCAGGATTTTGACGGATAGCCGACACTCTGGGCGTACAGGACTTTTTTGAGGACGGGGAGCTTCAGGCACTGCTGGATATAATTGGCGTTAATCATGGCGCGGAACACGGTGCCGAGCCCTTCGGAAGCACAGAAAAGGTAAACGTTTTCTCCAATAAACCCCGCATCCGTGCAGGCCGTGACCAGCTTTCTCCTGGCATCAAAGTCTCCCGGCTGTTTGGACTGGTCTACTACATAGACCAGGTTTAACGGCGCGGTAGCCGCGAATTCCTGTGTTCCCGTAGCGGCCCGCATGTCGCCCTGAACCACTTTCTCCAGCCGGTGGGTTTCCGGCCTGTAAAGATAGGTGCCCTGCGGCAGAACGACATAGATTTCTATTTCATTGGAATTCCGGGAAGACGGCGCCGTGCGGTAGTCGGGATCGTCCCGGTTGACGCCTTGCGCCGCCCAGAGCAGGGAGGACAGGATTTCCACCGGGATAGGTTTGTCTGCAAAGGACCTGGTGGAATGCCGTTCATGAAGAACCTGCATGAGGGGCTTTCCTCCCTTTTTATCTGGCGGAGGCAGCACGATGTCGTTACAGAGAGCCGTTCCGGAGAAGAGGATTCCCGAAATGACGGCCAGAAACGGACTGAGATGAGAGAAAGTGTTCATAGGCAACGGGAAAAACATATGTCAGCCAGGAATAATCAGCAGGATACTTGTGTTTTTCTCATGTTTTTGGAAACATGAAGAGGCCTGATACTATAAAATGGCTATGAAAATACAAGGAAAAATACTCTGGTTTGATTCTTAACGGGTTCCGGGAAAACGAACCTTCAGCAAAAGACCATTGTTTCAAGTTGACCTCGGAAAGGTATTGCGCTTTTATGTCACACGGAACAGGGATAAAACCGTCTCATCCCCCACCCCAATTTGCTTCAACGCGTTCAAGCTGCATCCCCATGAATCCTGTCAATCCTCTGCGTCCCGGTTTTCCCAAGCATAAAAAATCCTCTTCCGGCGGAATTATTATGACTATTGTCCTGGTGCTGGCTCTTGCCGCCGGAGGGGTGGCTTACCACCGGGTTTCCGTTCAACGTAAGGCTGCTGCCGCTGAGCTGGCGGCCAGAAAGGAGGCGGAAGCGAAAGCGGCGCGTGTGCGGAAAGCCGCGGAACTGGAAGCGGCGCGCAGGAAGGCGGAGGAACGGGCGCGCGCGGAGGCGGAGGAAAAAGCCCGTCTTGAGGCGGAACGCCTGGCTGCTGAGGAAGCCGCCGGAAAACGGCGGAACAAGGAACAGGAAGTGGCGGAGCCTTCCCCTGAGGAACCGAAGGAAGAACCCGTGGTCCAGGAGGAAGATCCGCGGCTGGAGATTTTCAAGAAGCCTGTTCTTCTGGTCAGCCTGAAGGCCAATAACGCCGCCAACAGAAAGTTGTTTACGGATGCTTTCAATCTGGCCCTGGAAACGGGCCGCTATGACTTGTATGCCGATTTCCTGCGCTCCAATCTGGAACGGGATGCCGTGAAGGTCATCAAATTCGGCAAATTTGACGCGTCCATGTACGATCAGAGCCCGTACCTCATGCGCGCCAATGAGCTGTACCAGCTCATCAGCAAAGTGGGAGCGGAAACCATCCAGGAACAAATCAAGGAGAGTTCCCCCAGGTATTTCTATCCATGGCTTTTTTCAGACCCTTCCGATCCCCTGAGACTTTTCCTGCGCACGATGGCGCGGGAGCAGACACCCGGGGAGGAGTGGGGAGGGATTTTGAGGAAGTGGGCGGGATTCTGGATGAAAACCTCCGCCATGCCCCGGAGCAGGTATTCCTCCCTGGCGCTGGCCTGCGCCATGCTGAATCCCCGCATCGCTTCCAGCCCGTCCAAGCTGAGGGCGTCTTCTTCCACCAATATTTCCACCACGCCTTTGACGCTGGAACAGGTATTCGAGTACTTCATGGAGATGGATGAAGCCCGTGAGCTTCTCACGGACATTTCCAAATTAAGCCCTTCCGAGCTGTTGTTTGTGGTGGATGTGCGTCTGCCGAGGTCGGAGATGGATTGGGCGCGCAAAAAGGTACGCCTTACCCGGAAAGGATGGGGCGGAGCCTATTCCATGATCCGTTACCGGATGGACCGCGCCGCACTGGGCAAGGACCCTTATACTAATTATACCTTCCAGGAGATTCTGGATGAAGGCGGCATTTGCATGGACCAGGCCTATTTTGCGGTGAATACCGCCAAATGCAACGGCATTCCCTCCGCCTATGTTACCGGGGACGGCAACCGCGGGCCGCATGCCTGGGTCAATCTGCTGACGACGGATGAAACCTGGCAGTCCTACGGCGGGTACGGATATAATACGGGGCATTTTTCTCATCCGCACAACTGCAAGTCAAAGCATGAATCCACCCTTCTCCAGGGTATGGACAAGAAGGTGAATGGCGTCCGGCTGGATACTTCCCTGGATTATCTTTCCCTGGCGGACCTGTTTGAGGAGATGCAGAAGCCGGATTGCGCCCGGGTAATGCTAGAAGCCGCTACGCAGGCCGCTCCCGGCAGCCCTCTGGGCTGGGAACGCCTGATTGCCCTGATGAGCCGCCCGGAGAGCGGCACGAAGCTGGAGGAATGGGAGGAGCTGGTGACCATGATCAAGCGCAAGTTCCGTTCCCGTCCGGATTACCTGGCCATGGCCGCCCGCGTGGAAGATGAGTATATTTTCCCCATGAGGGACGCTTCCACCAATAAGCGCCATGTTGCCCGCGATTTGAAGAAGCTGGAAAAGGAGACGGACGAGGGGCGCAGCGACCTGACTTCCGCCGCCATCAAACGGCAGGCGGATCTCCTGATGGAAAACGGGGACAAGGCCGGGGTGGCTGCCCTGTACCGGAAGTCCATGAAGGATTATGCTCGCCGCGCGGAAGTATTTGAAGCGCTGATGGGGCAATATTACGAGTACGTTTCCCAGGATCAGGATGCCGTGCTTCAGCTGGCCAAGGAGGCGGAGTCTTCCTACAACCGGTATATCCGGACTAAATCGGGCGATTATTTCAAGGTAAAAAAAGAAGCCGCCATCCAGCGGAGGATAGCCGGGTATTATGAAAAGGGGGGTAATGGGAAAAAAGCCGACTCCCTGCGCAAGGATGCGGAGAAGCGGGAGAAGAACAGCAAGAAGGGCATCCGGGAAGAAAATTAGTGCGGAGGTGCCTGCGGCCTTTCATTTTCGGGTGGGTTCGGCCGTATTCGTTTCCGGCTGCGGCATACCCGCGGAATGAACGTTTTTAGACTGGAATGCTGTCTTATCTTCAATTAATACATGACTTATATGGCAAGAGAACCTTACGCGAACTTCTGGCCCAAAGTGGCGGATACCGCTTTTGTGGCGGAAAGCGCTGATCTGATTGGAGATGTTACCATTGGGGAACATGCCAGCGTCTGGTACCATACCACGCTGCGCGCAGATATCAATAAGATCGTCATTGGTGATTACTCCAATATCCAGGACAACAGCTGCATCCACCTGGCAGACGATTTCGGCTGCTATGTAGGCAAGTACGTAACCGTGGGGCACGGCGTGATTCTGCACGCCTGCACGGTGGAGGATAATTGCCTGATAGGAATGGGGTCCATTATTCTGGATGGAGCGGTCATCGGCCAGGGGTCTGTGGTGGGAGCGGGCGCGCTCATTACCAAAGGTACCGTCATTCCTCCCAATTCCCTGGTGCTGGGTTCTCCTGCCAAGGTGGTGAAGGACCTGGGGCCGGAATCCGCGGATAATAACCACAAATGGGCGGAAAAATACGTCAAGGTGGCTGCCCGCTATACGGAACGGGTTATTAATCCCGGTTTTTAACATGTGATTTCCGCCCGCCATGCCGGATGAACATTTGATTACTCTGGAACCTTACGCCCTGCTTTACACCCGGGCCGGGGCGGGTGTGTGCCTGCGTGATCCGCTGACCGGCAAGGTGGGCGTCATTTTCATGGAGCTGACAGACGGCATGGCCCTGGAACGCTGCCTGAACGGGGAACGCCCGGTACGGCCGGACACGTCTTCCCTGCTGGCTCACTTTTTATCCGCCATGGAATGCCGGGTGAGGCTGGTGCTTATCAACGGCCGCAAGGATGAAGTCTTTTATGCCCGCGTGACCATAGAGGCTGCCAATGAGGTGATGGACAAGCTGGTGGAGCTGGACGCCCGCCCTTCAGACGCCCTGATGATGGCAGTCCGGTTTGGAACCGCAATCAAGGTTGTTCCCTCCGTATGGGAGAGCATGGAGAACATTCTGCCCCAACTGGAGCAACTGGATGCGGATTCCCCGGACAGCCGCGCTCCGGTATATGTGGGAGATTCGTAAAAATTGCCTTTTCCGACTTTTTGTTCCTGCATCCGCTTTCCTTCCGGCGGCATGGCTGTTGCATATAGGGGTTCTGCTTCTGGGAGGACCTACTTTTTAGAAAAAAAACTTGCTAAGGCACGGGAATCCTTATACATTCGCCGCACATCACTTCAAGTGGGTAGATTCCCGAGCGGTCAAAGGGGGCAGACTGTAAATCTGTTAGCATTTGCTTTCGAAGGTTCGAATCCTTCTCTACCCACCACTTTTCATTTTATGGCGCGTTCTTTCAGAGAGCGCGTTTTTTATTGTTTCATCATCCCCATGATACCGGGAAAGGAAAGAGGAAGCGGGGTTCTCCGAGCAGGATGCACAAAGTGTTTTTTTCTGCCGGATGCCGGCGGAGAGACGGTTTTGTGAATGACTTGTTCAGCCTATCGACAAGACATGCCGGTCATGTTAGATATCCTCCCTTGCCATTTTTCCACTCCTGCCGTTTTTGCTATGTTGACCACGCTTCTCATTCTGGGAATATCCGCCGTTTTATTTGTCCAGGGGAGGATTCGTTCTGATCTTGTCGCGCTGTGTTCCCTGCTCTGCCTGATTATGTTCGGGATTTTGAGCCCGGAACAGGCGCTTTCCGGCTTTTCCAATTCCATTGTGGTGATGATGGTGGGGCTTTTCGTGGTGGGAGGCGCCATTTTCCGGACGGGCCTGGCCAAGATGATGGGCGGCAGAATCATGAAACTGGCCGGCAGGAGCGAGTTGCGCCTGCTGGTTCTGACCATGCTTGTTACAGCCGGCATAGGCGCCTTTGTCAGCAATACGGGGACGGTGGCGCTGATGCTGCCTATTCTGGTGAGCCTGGCTGCGGACGGAGGCATTCAGACGAGCCGCCTGCTCATGCCCATGGCATTTGCCAGCAGTATGGGCGGCATGCTGACGCTGATCGGCACGCCCCCCAACCTTGTCGTCAACAACCAGCTTCAGGAGGCCGGAATGGAGGGGCTGGGCTTTTTTGCGTTCACCCCCATCGGCCTTGTCTGCATCGTGACGGGCATCCTGGTGCTGATCCCCCTCAGCAGGAAATTTCTGGGACGTCATGACGACAGGGCGGAACACGAGGCCAAGGGGAAATCCCTCAGCCAGTTGATAGATGAGTACCAGATTATTAATAATCTTTACCGCCTCCGGGTGTTGGAGGATTCCCCTCTGACGGAACATCCTCTGCATGATCTTCAGATACCGGACCTTTACCGCGTGAATATTGTGGAGGTGCGCCGCAGGCATTCCGGCCGGCATTCCTTCCTGCAGACGGTCAGCCAGACTATGGCGGGTTCAGATACGAGGGTGGCCCGGGGCGACGTCATTTATGTAATGGGAGAGTTTGAGGACGTGGCCCGTTTTGCCCGGGAATATGGGGCGGAGATGATTAACCGGAAGACGTCGGAAGATACGGATTCCCTGTTGAAAAGCAAATTGAAGTTTGACGAGATAGGCATTGCGGAAATGCTGCTCATGCGGAACTCGGACCTTATCAACATGCCCGTGAAATCTTCGGGGCTGCGCGCCAAGTACGGGGTCAATATTCTGGCCATCCAGCGAGACAACCATTACATTTTCCATAATTTGAAGGATGTGAAGCTCCAGTACGGAGATACGCTGCTGGTTCAGGGAACCTGGACGGATATTGCGCGCCTGAGTGAGAAAACCTTTGAATGGGTTGTAGTGGGCCAGCCTCTGGCGGAGGCCTCCAAGGTGACCCTGACGCATAAGGCCCCCCTGGCCGCAGGCATTATGCTGCTGATGATTGCGGCCATGGTGTTCAACTGGGTGCCTGCTGTGGCGGCGGTATTGATTGCCGCCGTCCTGATGGTGTTGTGCGGCTGTCTGCGCAATGTGGAGGAGGCGTACCGGACGATCAACTGGGAGAGCATCGTGTTGATTGCCGCCATGCTGCCGATGTCCGTAGCGCTGGAGAAGACGGGAGCCTCAGAGGCCATTTCCCACGGGCTGGTGGCCGGACTGGGGGGATTCGGGCCGTTTGCCCTGATGGCGGGCGTCTATTTCACGGCGTCCCTGCTGACCATGTTTATCAGCAATACGGCTACGGCGGTGCTTCTGGCGCCTATCGCCCTGCAATCCGCGGCGAGTATGGGCATCAGCCCTTATCCGCTGCTGCTGGCGGTTTCCGTAGGCACCAGCATGTGTTTTGCCTCTCCCTTTTCCACGCCGCCCAATGCCCTGGTCATGCCGGCGGGGAAATATACGTTCATGGATTACGTGAAAGTGGGCGTTCCCCTGCAGGTGATTATGGGGCTGGTCATGGTCGTGGTGATTCCGCTGTTTTTCCCGTTCGGGAAGGCTTGACCGGTGGGAGTTCATGCGGCGGAAAAGGGGCATGGCCGGGTAATTTGCATGTATTGCTAAAAAAAGAGAGACAACCGGCACGTGCGGGAGTAGAAAAGGATTATTCAAAACCCCATTTAATCATGAAGTATTTGCTTATTGTTCTGGCCGTTGCGTTCGCCATGCCTTCCATGGCGGAGGGAGACGCTCCCAAGAGAATGACTTCTGCGGAGAAGAAAGCCGCTCTCCTTGAAAAATATGATATTAACAAGGATGGAAAGCTGGATTCCGAAGAGAAGGCCAAGATGAAGGAAGACCTGAAGAAGCAGCGGGAGGAGGAACGGGCCAAGAGGCACGCTTCCCGCAAAGCGGATTAAGTTTTTTCCGTTTTAATGGCCTGTTTCCCGTCCGGTTTGAATCGGTTTCAGACCGGGCTGGGCCGTTCCGTCTGCCGCAAGGCAGTTGGCGGAATATTGGCCGCCCATTCTTTTTACCGGCAGGGGGAATTTGTTCCCTCCTGTTGGCGCGCGCCCGGAATCCAGGTTACACGCCGGGGCCGGTTCCGCGTCTGCCGAACGATCTGATTTTATAGGCCAGGGTGTCTGCCAATTCCCGAAGGGCATTGAGCGGATTTTTCCGCAGGACGTGACGTCCTTTCAGCATGGCTCCGGGCCGTATGGTTCCCGTTTCCCTGTGGTTGTGAATGACTGCCGCTGTTTGAGCGAACATGTTGTATTTTTCCAGCACCAGGCGCCTTGCCTCACGGATGGCGGGGAGCCGTTTTTCATATTCTCCGTCCTCCATGGCCTTGCGGATGATTTCAAGGGCTTTTTGCGGGTTGTCCAGCGGGATGGGGATGAAGCTTTCCTGCGGGAAGCATTCCGTTGCCAACGGATCCCCGGCGTAAAAGGGAAGGGTCATGGCGACAAAGGCATCAGACAGTTTTTCCGTCCAATGATGGGGTTCCAGATGGTTTTCCACGCATAGATGATATTTGTAGTCATCCATGGCGACGGTTTTATTTTCTATTTCCCGGATGCCGTGTCCGAACCAGTCCAGTTCCGGCAGACGGTCCGCCAGGTAACGCGTAAGATCATAGCGCTTTTTATGCATGGTATGCGTATGCTGCTTGGCGGAGCAGATGGTGGAGAGCATTTTTGTCTTCGGGAATTCCTTCTGGTCCAGAATTTCCTGCATGGGCTTGATGTACAGCCATTCAAGACATCCGCGGCCCAGGGTGTGCCCGGGGTGCGGAAGGTCCCGGGCGGAGTGGGTGGTGAGAACGGTGCCGAATTGGCTGGTGTATGCCCTGCTGTAGATTTTGATGGAAGGGGGCTCCACCGTAATCAGGATAGTCTGGTCCGGAGGGCAGAGAAGGGGTTCCGTTTCATTCCTGATGGTGCCCACGGGAGTTCTGGGAAATTCGTCGTATACCAGAACCCAGTCGTAATCCGTCATGGCGGCGTCCGTGCAGAACAGGCAGTCGCCCCACAACAGGGATTCCGTTTGATCCGGAGAGGCCTTCATGGATTTTCTGATGACCTTGATGCGTGTGGGGCGGGGGGAATCCGTCATGGGAGTACAGGCGTTGAAGAGGGGGGCGCGGTATGGCCTCCATATTCCGGGCTTTTATCCGGGACCATCGCGAAGGCTTTGCTGCCTGGCGCCAGTGTAGGGGGCCTGCATGCCTTGTCAATGTCAAAGGATTGGATGTTTTTCCGTGCGGTACTTCCGTCAGTTGGCTGCTGTTCTTTCCATTCCCGGGAAAAGCTGGTCGATGATGCCGCCGACCATTTTTTTTGCCCCATAGGGGGAAAGATGGTTATCGTCGCAGTACATTAATTGGCCGCCGTCTTCCGCCTGCCACCGCCCATTTTTATGGAAGGTGCCGTGGAGGGGAATGAAGCGGCACAGGCCTGTGGATTCCATGTGCTCCAACAGGGCGAATACCGGACGCTGCCGCGTGTTGAAATCTCCGCCCAGTAGGCGGTCTGTCCGGTTGGCGTTCAGCAGGGCATTGCGGCGCATGAGCTTGCGCGGGCCGAAAGTCCATTCGGGAACGGGGCCCAGCAGCACGATTTGCTTGCCGGCTTTCCGAAGGCGCGCGCAGGTGTGGCGCAGGCCGTCTGCAACCAGTTGTTTCAGGCGCGTATCCCGGTGGTTGTTGACCAGTTCAATCCAGCGGTTGTGGATGAATACGGTCTGTACTTGGGGGGTATTTTCCAGCCAGTCCAGGATTAGTTCCATATTGTGTTCCCAATGGGGGTACATCAGGCGCAGGAGCGTTAGGGAAGAGGAGTCTCCGGAGCTGGAAATGCCGCTCAGCGGACACAGGCGCGCGCGGTAGAACAGGCCCGAACGCTGAAGAAGCCGGGCGGCCTCGTCAAATCCGGGGGAACTGGCCATGGCATGGCTGTCTCCCATAAGCAGGAAGGAAGGGGCCTGCCCGTTTTTTCCCAGCAGGACAAAAGGGTAATCCGTCACATCCCCCAGCTCCGGATGATGGTGCTGAATGGCGTTGCCCTTTTCCACCACCGCCCGGCCGGGAGGCGTGATGCCGAAGGAGGGAGGGAAGGCCGGCCCTTTCCAGTATTCAGGGAATTCCATGTTGTTGGCCGCTACATGCCAGTAATCCCGCGCGCCGTCCGTCCATTTGAGCCATTCGCCGGCAAGTCCCAGCATGAGGCACCCTGCTGCCGTGGCCAGAAACGCTTTTTGGGGATTTTGCCATGAGACGGTCGTCCTGAAGGGAGTTTCCACGAATTTCCAGGAGAGGAAACCCAGAAGAAGGGAGAGAAGGAACATTCCCGCATAATCCCAGGGAGCGCATTCGTCGAAACAGATGTACGTCCAGTACATGATAACCGGCCAATGCCACAGGTACAGGGAGTAGGAGATTTTGCCGATGCCTGTGCTGAGCGGGTGCCTGAGGATACGCCCGGATCTGCCATGGTTCCCGTAACGGATAAGCAAAGCCGCCCCCGCGACGGAAGGGATGGCCGTGTATCCGGGAAAAGGAGTGGAAGGCGTATAGCAGGCAAATGGGAGCAGGATGCCGGCCCATCCCGCCGCCCGCAGCCATCCGGCGCCCCGGTTTTGTCCTGCGGCGGGGGCGAGGGCCAGAAGACAGCCGGCCAGGAGTTCCCAGGCGCGGCAGTAAAGCAGGTAGAAGGCCTTGTTATGTTCCAGATGCCCCATGTGGCAGACGGCGGCGAAGAAGGAGAGGCCCAGCGCCCCCCATAGAACGGGTTTGACGGCTTTTTCCCTGAATTTCCAGAGCAGCCACAGGGTAAGCGGAATCATCAGGTAAAATTGTTCTTCCACGCTCAGGGACCACAGGTTCAGCAAAGGGTTTTCTTCCGCCGCCGGGCTGAAGTAATCCCCTGTGGTTCTGCTGAAGTAAGTGTTGGTGATGAAAAGGGCGCTGGATCTCACCGTCCGGCCCAGAGTCCGCAGGTCATCGCAGTCCAGAACGACGCAGCCGAAAGCCAGCACGGCCGCAATCAGGCAGAAGTAGGCGGGCATGATGCGCCTGATTCTCCGGAGGTAAAAGGAGGTCACGGAGAACGTTCCCTCCTTCAGGCTGCGGATGAGGCCTCCGCCAATCAGATATCCGGAGATGACAAAGAAGATGTCCACGCCTGCATAGCCTCCAGGGCAGATCCCTTCCTGCAAATGGTACAGGACGACGGCCAGCACGGCAAAAGTACGCAGGCCGTCAATGTGCGGGAAATAGGTTCCGTGGATGGCGCCTCCGGCTTGGTGGGGAGAAGGTGAACAAAAGGTTTCAGAAAAGCATTTGCTCATGAAGCGGAAGGAAGTGGATGGGGACGGGGGAAGGCGGACAGAGGAAATCCGGCATGGGGTTGAATTGCCCGGAAACGTTGGTTAACGGCGCAGACGGTTTTTCAGCCGCCGCCATGCCAGCTGCATCCTGTGGCCGCGTTTTAAAAAGCGATGGTAGTAGGATACCCATGTTCCGTCACCTTTGCGGCGCGCTTCTTCCGGAGATTGGTCGAATATTTTGTAAAGCTTGGCCGTTTCCCTTTCCGTCTCTTCCAGAAAGCGGGCTTCCTGTTCCGGGGTTTTCCAGGGGCGCGACATGATTTCACACCACAGGTTGTCGTCTTCGTCCACTTTTTTCACATAGGCCGCGGCGTCGTCCAGGGTTGGGAAGTCGTGGCAGTTGATGAATGAGGCGGAATTGAATTCCCGGCTGATGTCCGGATTTCCCCAGTAAATGGGAATGGTGCCCGCAAGCATGCTGGTGACGATTTTTTCACTGGTGTAGCCGGGGTACCATGCATTTTCAAAGGCAATGGAGAATTTATACGGCTTTTTCATTCTGATGGAGGATGCGTACCAGTCTTCCGCCCGATGGCCGTCGCCCGGGGTGTTGTTAAGATGGGGCCCCAGAGAATTGACGAACCGGAAAGCGGAGAGTTTGTGGAACATGGAATCCCTGTTGGGATGGGATTTGCGGTTGGCGTAAATAAAGTTGCAGAAACCCGTTTTGGAGGCCAGGAGAGCATGGGCATCCAGGCCTTCCTTACCGCCGTGCACTTCTTCCAAATGGTGGCGAAGGTAGGGAAGTTTGACAGTACGGTCGCTTCCGGGCACCGTATCGAGCCCGATGTAATAGTCAAACAGCATGAAATCCGGTGCAATGGCTTCATGACAGCCGTACATGACGGTGATATGGGCCGGGGCCCGTTCCAGAAAATCGTAAAAAGCCTCCCGGTTGACGTAAAACCAGGGGGTGGCGACCAGGTAATCAAAATCGGAATCGTCTTCCACCACATGATACCGGCTTTTCAGAAGCTGAAGCATTCCTTCCCTGCCGAAATCCGGAGTGGACTGTAAAAAGGAGATTTTAAGCGTTTTCATGGGGAGAGAAGGGTTGAAACGGTGCAGAGTGTATGAGGCGTCTTTTTCTTGTCAATGACAAAGGAAGATGCGCCCGGATGTGCTGGAACAGGCAGTCCGGCGGTTGAACGCCGGCCGTTTTCACTCTTCGTAACGGTATTCCCGGAACGTTTCCTCATACAGGGCGGCGTGCCGTGCGGCAATGACGGGGTAGGAGAATGTTTGTTCCGCGTGCCGACGGCCTTCCTCCGCCAGGGTTTGCAGGAGTTTTCCGTCCTGGATGAGCCGTTCGCAGTGGGCGACCATTTGGTTCAGGTCCCCCTGCTGAGCGACCAGCCCCGTCCTTCCGTCCAGAACCGCTTCCGGAACTCCTCCCGTCCGGAAGGTAACGGAAGGGGTTTTGCAGGCCATGGATTCCAGCGCTACGTTGGAAAGGACATCCTGAAGCGTGGGGTTCAGGAAAATGTCTGCCGCGCTGTAAAGCCCGGCCAGCTTGTTCATGTCCGTAATGAATCCGGCGTTTGTGCTGGGGAAGGGGTAGTCCACGCTTTTTTCCTGGTTGCCGAAGAGCAGGAGATGAAGGTTCCGGTGCCCGCGCCGGTATAGTTCCTCCAGCACCAGGGGGATGAAATGGCCGCCTTTGACCGGATTGAACAGGCCGGTTGCGCCGCAGGCGATGACGAACGCTCCGGGCGGGATGCCCAGGCCGGCCCGGATGGCATTCCGGTCTTCCGCCGGACGGAAAAGGTCCGTGTCCACAGGATTGTAAATCTGTACGATTTTTCTTCCAGGGAACATGCAGCTTCTTTCCACTTCCTTTTTTAACCAGAGGGAGGGAGTTACGAGGGTAAGGGACGGGATGCGGCCGAAGGCGCGGCGTTTGCGGGAAAACAGCCACGCTGGAATGTTGCGGAAGAGGCGGGGAGCGCCAAGCTGGGGGCAGTTACCGCGGCATTCGTCCTGGAACAGGCCGCAGTCCATGGTGCAGTGGCATCCCGCGGTGCAGGCAAACATGTCGTGCAGGGTATAGACCAATGGACGGCGGATATGGCACAGCTGCGAGAAATCCACGGTTCTGCCGCCTATCCAGTGCAGATGCACTACATCGGCTTTTTCCATTTGGGCCGTGTCAAATCCCATGCCCAGCACATTCAGGGAGAAAGGCAGGTCTTTTCTTCTTTCCGGCAGCAGAATGTCAAATCCATGGGCCAGATGGCGGCGCAAGGCGTCCGTAGCCCTTCTGGCGGGTGTCCTGTGGATTTCCAGGCCGTCAATTTCTTTGCGCCTCCGGAGCAGCAGGGTGGATTTCAGGCCGGGAATATGCCGGTTCAGAGCGTCGCTCAACCGGTAAGGGGCGGAGCTGGCCGAGACGCTATGGGAGACTTGAAATATTGTTCGGCATTGAGGAGAAGCCACATAGGAAAGTATGAGGATTAGGAATCCGCCGTCAAGCCTACAAATCTGAAAGAAAAACGTTTTGGGGAAATCCAGGTTGCCAGTATTCCATGAACTGCGGCAGGCTGTTCCCAGCATGACGGCCTTTTTATTTTCATTCCGGTATGAATGGGGGAAAGCCGGATTCCGGTGACAGCATAACTGTGAATAGAGGTGGGAGAATGTCGGCGGAGGATAGTGCGGGTGCGGAGTTTTGGAATGGAGGGATGTTTGCTTTCATGAAGGCAAAACATTCCTGATCAAATGAAAAGAGCTTGTCCAAATAACCGTCATTACATTCCGGAAACGGCAGCCGAAGGGTAAAGGAATTTTCGGGCTGAAGCTGTGGAAAAGGACGGGAAAACAGTTCATGGTGCGTCAGATTGCCCCGTTTGGAAACGTCGTGCAGCCCGGTTGTTCCGAATGGGGAAGCTTTACCGGATTCCTAATCCGTTTCTTTGGAAGAAAGAAGGAGCTGCCTGCATTTTTCCAGCCATCCCTTTTTCCCGGCCCGTGGGATTCCCATGTCCCGTCTGTCCTGGAATGGAAACAAGGAGAGCTGTTCCCAGTTTTCCGCATAGGTTTCCGATCCATCGAGGGTAGTAATGCCCCTCAGTTTGCATAGGATGGAGAAGATGCTCAGGTCATACCGGTTTTCCACAAAACCCGGCAGGTTGGGGGAGGCGGAAGGAGTGTTGTCCGCAAGATGCAGATGGTCGTAAAAGACATGGAGCCAATCCCGGATCAGGCTTTCCGTGAGCGGGTTCTTTTTCAGGAAAACATGGCCGCCCGCAATTTGCTGGGTATGCGTGATATGCCCGTCTTCTTGGGAAACGCCGAAGTGGCGGAAGATATCTCCTTTGGTCCATTTGTATTCCGGCTGTCCGTTGGTGAAAACCAGCATGCCGCGGCTGTCGCGGTCCAGCATGTTTACGTATTCCCGGAAGCGCTCCGTTCCGTTGGCGTTGATATGGCAGCCTGCATCCAGATAAAGGAGGCGGTCGCCTTCCTCCATTTCTTGGAGGACATGGTGGATGACCCAGGGTTTCCAGGACCAGTATCCGAATCCCCGGCAGGACGGCGTCAGGTACCGGCCCATGCGGCTGGTGAATTCTGCGGAAAGGTCGTGTTCCGTGAAGAGCGTGATCTCATCAAAAAAATCCAGCGCTTCCGCCTGCCTGCCCAGCCGCTCCAGGGCGGCCGACATGCGGGAGTCTGCAAATGAGAGAAAACGGTTCATTGATCCGGAATGGGAGGATAAGGCAATTTACAGGGAAGGCGGCGATGTGTCAAACGGCTCTTCCAGAGAAGCGTTTTCTTTTTGAAACCCATTGGGGCAGACTTGGGAAAAATGTTCCGCAAGCATTTTTTTGCAGGAGTAATAACGTCCTTTTTGTCCGGGAAGCAGGGAGCAGGCTGCCAGCAGAATGCGCCCCCAGCCGTTGGGGACCGGTTTCGCCGAGTTCAACAGGTCCGCCAGTTGCCTGTCCCGTCCCGATAGAGCGGAGAGGAAACGTTTTCCTTCCGCCTTCTGATAGAACAGGCTCCACCAGTCCAGCGCGGAACGTTGCTGGACAGCAGTCATCTGATGGAAAAGGGGATGCTTGGAAACAAAAAAAGGCCTGATTTTCCGAACGCCGTAAGCGAACAGGCCTTCATTCTGCCATCCTTGTTTCTGCCAGTAGTCCACAATGTACAGCAGCCGCTGGAATTCCTGCACGCATTTGGAGTAGGTGGGAACGTTGCAGCGGCGGGAGAGGGAGCCGTTGCGCATAAGGCGGTAGTAATACAGGCAGTCGGGAATGAACAGGAGACGGGAGGCATGGGGAACGGCCATCAGCCGGAAGGTTTCATCCTCTGCACCGGATTTCAGATGTACGTTGAAGCGGAGGCGGTGGGCGTCCAGCATGCTTTTCCGGAACAGTTTGCTCCACACGCAGATATCCATTTTCCCCCAGATGGAATCCCGGAAGAAGCTGGCCGGAGAGGCGTTCTCTTCAAAATGCCGGGAGGGTGATCTTCTTTTGGCTTCGATAAGCCGGTCTGACGAGTCTTCAAAAACATGGTTTCCGCATTCCACAATGTCTGCGTCATATTCCAGAGCCGCCGAAAAAAGGCGGGAATACATTTCCGGATCCATGTAGTCGTCCGGATCCGCAAAGCCGACATAAAGGCCGCAGGCGGCATCCAGCCCTGCATTCCTGGCTGCGGAGACGCCCGCGTTCCGCTGGTTCAGAAGGATGATTCTGCTGTCCTTTTCTTTCCAGCGCAGCAGATGTATCCAGGTCTCATCCGTGGAGCCGTCGTTGATGCAGATAATTTCAATGTTCCGGAGAGTCTGGCGTACCAGGCTATCCAGGCAGCTGTCCACGTAGGCGGCTACATTGTAGCAGGGAACAATGATGGAAACATCAGGGATCATAGGGGGTTGTGTGTAACGGATTTACAATCCGTGGTCAATGATAATTTTTGCAAGACAGGTCTTACCGAAAGTTTTTAACGTTGCCAGTATGAAAAGAGGATTTGAGGGGCGCATCCTCCGCAGGCTGCGCGGGGATTGCGTTCCAATGGTTTTCCGCATGGAACGGTCAGGGTTTGGAGTGTCCGGATTGTAAATTCGTTGAAAATTGGGAGCCGGGGAACGCCTCAAATGGCAGTTGCCTAGGGACGGGTGGATGTGGTACAAAAGGCCGTACAACTTTTTCATTGATTCTTCTCTTATGATTATTGTCACGGGTGGGGCCGGGTTTATCGGCTCAAACATTGTCGCCGCTCTGGAAAAAGCCGGTAAAAAGGATCTTGTGGTGGTGGACGAGCTGGGCTCTTCCGACAAGTGGAGGAACATTGCCAAGAGAGAGCTGTGCGCCGTGGTTTCTCCGGAAGGCATGCTTGATTATATGAAGGCGCATGCGGATGAGGTGGAGGCGGTCATTCACATGGGGGCCATTTCCGCCACCACGGAGACGGACGCCGATTTGATTATCCGGACGAATTTCACGCTGAGCTGGCATTTGTGGGAGTTTTGTTCCCTGTACGGCAAACGGTTTATTTACGCCTCCTCCGCAGCCACGTACGGGGACGGTTCCATGGGGTTTGACGATGACGCCTCCCTGGAGCACGTCAACGCGCTGCGGCCCCTGAACGCATACGGCTGGAGCAAGGCTTTGTTTGACCGCAAAGTGGCCCGGGAAGTGAAAGAAGGGCGTCTGGCCCCCCCCCAATACGCCGGGCTTAAATTTTTCAACGTGTACGGCCCTAATGAATACCATAAGGGCGGGCAGAAGAGCGTGGTGGCCCATATATTCCCCCAGGTGAAGGCCAATGAGACGGTGAAGCTGTTTAAGTCTTATCATCCCGATTACCGTGACGGATGGCAGCTCCGGGATTTCGTGTGGGTGGGCGACTGCGTGGATGTGGTGCTTTGGCTGCTGGAGCATCCGGAGGTGAGCGGTCTGTTCAACGTAGGTTCCGGGAAGGCACGCTCTTTCCACGATCTGGCGAAGGCGGCATTCCATGCGCTGGGCCTCCAGGAAAAGATTGCCTACCGGGAGATGCCTGAAGAGCTCAGAGGAAAATATCAGTATTATACGCAGGCGGATCTTTCCAGGCTGCGCGCTGCCGGCTATGCAGCGCCCATGACTTCCCTGGAGGATGGCGTGCGCCGGTACGTGCAGGAGTATCTGGACAGGGAAGATAGTTACGTTTAACCCCCATTCCTTTTTTCTCCCATGCCCGCACAGCGCATTCTGATTATCAAGCATGGCGCCCTCGGCGATGTGGTGCTCGCCATGGGGACGATGAAGCGGCTCCGCGAACTTCATCCGGAGGCGCATATCACCTTGATGACCATGGGAATGTTTGTTCCCATGGCGGAGCAGCTCGGGGTGTTTGACGATTTTATCGTGGACAACCGCCTGCCCTACCGGAAGCTGGGCGCCACCTGGAGGGCCGTCCGTTCCATAGTGAAGGGGAATTTTGACGTGGTGTACGATCTTCAGGAATCTTCCCGCACAAGAAAACGCTATTATCCCGCCGTGCGCTTCCTGCTGGACCATGACATGGACTGGGTGGCCTGCAATTCCGGGGATCGGCGCAGATTGCTGAAGAAGAAATCCTTCCGGTGGGGGAAGGTGGAACGGGCGCCGTTCCGTTTGGAACGCGTCCTGACGGATCTTTCTTTCATGCACGGGGAGGGGCTGCACTTTGACGAGCTTCCGGAACGCTATGTGATGATGATTCCGGGCTGTTCTCCCAACCATCCCTACAAGCGCTGGCCTGTAGAGAATTTCTGCGCCCTGGCGAAACGCCTGGCGGCACGGGGCGTGTTCTCCGTCGTGATCGGCACCCGGGCGGAGGCTGCGGAAGTGGAGGCCATTGCCGCCAGCTCTCCCCTGGCTGTCAGTTTTCTGGGCAAGTCTTCCCTGATGGATATTCCCCAGATGGCTTTGCGTTCCCTGGCTTGTGTGGGCAATGATACGGGGCCTACGCACATGTGCGCCTATGCCGGGGTTCCCGTGATCGCCATTTTCTGTCACCGGACGCGCAACTCCGCCATTACGGCCCGGTGCATTTCCAACCTGATTTCCCCCGGCGCCATTGAGGAAATTACAGTAGACCAGGTATGGTCCTCTCTGGAACCCTTTCTGCCGCCGCAGGAGGGGCTTGAACAAATAAGGGCGGCAGGCTCTCCGTTGGCGTCATGACGGTTCCCGTGAACATTTCCGTGCTGGTTCCGGTTTACAATGTGGAGCCGTACCTGGTTCAGTGCCTGGAAAGCATTTGCTCTCAGACGCTTCGTGAACTGGAAGTAGTTTGCGTGGATGACGCTTCCACAGATGGCTCCCTGTCCATTCTGCGGGAATTCGCGGAGCGGGACCCGCGGGTGAAAGTGGTGCAGGCCCCGGAAAACGGCGGTTTATCCCGTTCCCGGAATCTGGCGATGAACCATGCTGTGGGAGAATATTTGTTTTTGGTGGATTCCGACGATTGGCTGGAGACGGATTTGCTGGAGGAGATGTATTCCCGTGCGAAGGCGCTGGATGCCGACAAGCTGGTATGCGGGTTCCGGTATTATTACGAGGCCGACCCCGGCCGGGAAGACCGGTTCATGCCGGAGGACATGGCCCCTCCGGAAAAAGGGTGGCTTCCCTGCACTCCGGAGACCATTGGGAAAATACATCATGGAGCGGGAGGTATGATGATCAGGCGTTCCATTGTGGAAAAGCATGGCATCCGGTTCCCCGAGGGCGTTGCCTGTGAAGACCTGTATTTCCATTACGC
Organism: Akkermansia sp. 54_46; assembly: GCF_001917295.1. Classification (NCBI taxonomy): domain Bacteria; kingdom Pseudomonadati; phylum Verrucomicrobiota; class Verrucomicrobiia; order Verrucomicrobiales; family Akkermansiaceae; genus Akkermansia; species Akkermansia sp. 54_46. The sequence goes on along the minus strand of NZ_MNUD01000033.1, from coordinate 233,113 downwards.
CGTTTTTCCGTGGTGCAGGAGAGTTTGCGTCGTCAGCAGGGCGGCTTACGTTTACCGCAAGCGGGCCGGGTCCATTACCAGTGATTTTGCGTCCGGCAGTTCCCTCCAGTCGCTGGATTACCTGACGGTGGCGGAGCTGGTGCTGAAGGAATGGAAAGAAGCCGGAATTCTGGAGGAATACAGGACGGCATTTTTGAAAATGCTGGTAATGGGCGTGAGGAACATCCGCAAATACGCCCCTCATGCCGTTCAAAAGGAGGTTACCCGGAAGGTGGCCGATATGCTTTGTCAGGAAAATCTGTACCGTCCCGGAGAGGATGATTCCAGTCTGTCCCGCCGGGAAGGAAAGTTGCTGAAAACCTGGATGGGCGGAAAATCCGGCTTGGACTTTTCCTATTACTGGAAGAGAATACGCAAGGCGGGAGCCCGGTTGCTGCGCCGCTGACACCACCCAAATGAACGATCCGATGAAAAAGAATGAATTTGCCGTCGTCCTGGCCAGTGACAATCGGGGAATCCTGCCTTTGAGCGTTACTGTTTTTTCTCTCCTGAATACTGCCGGTCCGGAGACTTTTTACAAAATTTACGTGCTTTCCGACGGTATTGACGGAGAGAACCGGGCAAGCGTGGAGCGTCTGGCCGCTCCGTTCGATTGCCGTCTGGAGTTCATAGACGTTTCCGGCATTTTGGAAGAGCACGACTTTCCCCATACGGAACAATGGCCGGTGCCAGCCTGGGGACGCGTGTTCATCCCGGAATTATTGAAGGAAGAGCGGGGCAATATTCTGTATCTGGACATTGACGTTCTGGTTTGCCGGGATTTGACGGAGCTGTTCCGGACGAATATGGACGGAAAAGCAGTAGGGGTGGTGTTTGAGAATTTTTCCAGACCCGGTTCCCATTTTAACGAACGTCTTGAGATGCCGCTGACCTGCACGGGATATTTCAATTCCGGCGTGCTGCTGATGAATGTAGATGTCTTCCGGGAGAGGAATCTGGTCAGGGCTGTGCTGGATTATGCCGTCACTCACCGGGACAGGCTGACGTGTCCGGACCAGGATGCCTTGAACGGAGCCCTGTGCGAGCTGACCGTGCCGCTGCACCCGCGCTGGAACTGGCATGACGGCTTGACGCGCCGCATTTTGAAAAACGATCCCCGGGAACAGTTTTGGCGCGGCGTTACGCCGCGCCAGGCGGTGGAAGCGGCTTTGGAACCGGGCATTCTTCATTACCAGGGGGTGCACAAGCCCTGGCGGTATAATTGGCGTTATGAAGGGGAACGTTACGAACGGGTTATGCGTGAAGCCGGGCTGCTGCGCGGTCCGCTGCCCGGAAGAACGCTCCCGGCCGTCTTGAAAAAGCACCTTTACCGGCCTGTTTACCGGATGACGGCCAGAAAGATTTTAAGGCTGAAGGAAGGGTTTGATAACCGGCTCCTTTGAAACTATGGAACCCGGCCGTTCTTTTCCGTTTTCCTTATGGATTGCCGCCAGCGTGGAGCGGAGGGGGAGGGCACCGGGAAGGAAGGGACTGTATTTTAACGGGAGGAATGGGTCAATGCAGTTCCAGCAGATAGATTTCCGGCGGGCAGTTGAAGCGGAGGGGGAGTGTGCTTGTCCCCAGCCCCTTGGTGATCAGGTAGGTATTGCCGCCGGAGATATGCCAGGGATAGGTGTAGGGTAGGGCATGGTCCGGGCTGGCTTCAAACCGCAGGAGGCCGAAAGGAAGGCAAACCTGGCCTCCGTGGGTGTGCCCGCTGATGACGATGTCCACGTCTCCATGGGAAAGTATGCGGTCCGTTTCCGGACGGTGGGAAAGCAGGAAATGAGGGATGTCCGGCGACTGGCGTTTGGGCAGCCGTTTTCTGACATTGCGCGTCGTATCCAATATTCCGGAAAGCTGAAGCTGCCTTCCGTCCTTGAACGTGACAAGCGCGCTCTGGTCTTCCAGCACGGTGATTCCCGCCTGTTTCAGTTCCCTGCTCCAGTTGTTCCAGCCGAAGGTGAAATCATGATTTCCCTGAATAGCAAAGACCTCGCAGGGAGCCGTCAGGCCTTTCAGCAGCCGGGCGGCCGTGGCGGGATCCATGCTGGCGTTTTCGCTGCTTCCCCGGGCATAGTCCCCAACCAGCAGAATCAGGTCCGGCCGGAGCCGCATGATCCTCTGAACATAGCGAAGGGCCCTCACTTCATCAAACGCGGTGGGCATCAGGTGCAAATCGCCGGCAATAACGACTTTAACGGGTGTTCCCTTCCCTTTCCACTGGGGGACACGGTAGTCCACTTTCCTGACAAACAGAAGATTGGGTTCTATCAGGTACGCCCAGGTCATGCCGGCCACGCCGAGCGCGCAGAGGCTCAGCAGGAGAATGCCGAAAAACCGGAGTATTTTGACGGAAAAGGGCATGAAAAGGATACAGCTTGGCAGAGATTATAATTACAGATAACCCCGGGCGAGCGATTTATGCGTCTTGCCATTTTGGGAAAGGCGTCTCCTTGGGAGATTTTTGCAAATTTGATTGACGGGCGCCCGCATGGTATGCTTTTATGCTCCAAGATATTTCCATATCCTTTATCACCCATCATTTAACCACGCATATGAAGAAGATTACCGTTATGGCTCTTGCCGCTTTTGCGGCGAGCATCATGGCTTCCTGCTGCTGCCAGGATCAGGGTGCTCCGCCCCTGACCCCCCTGCCCAAGTTCAATGACCTGAACCAGCCCGCCGTGGATGTGGCTCCGGTGGTCATGAAGTCCAAGAAGTAATCCTCTTCCGGGATTAAGTACGACTTTTCAAGCCGCACTTGGTGATTGTCCAGGTGCGGCTTTTTCTATAAAAACACGGCAGTACATATGGAAGATTGGAAACATTGTCCCCAATTTGCGCCTTTGGCGGATCTGATCCGCAGCCATGGCAGTTTTGCGGTAATTGCGCATGTTCATCCGGACGGCGACGCTATCGGCTCCACGCTGGCTTTGGGGGAAGCCCTGAAGCAAATGGGAAAGAAGGTGGTGATGATGAACGAGGACGGGGTGCCTTCCAATCTGGCCTTTATGCCGGGTGTGGAAAATATTATTCCCACGCCTGATGAGCCGGTGGATGTGGAAGTAGCCATTTCCGTGGATAACGGCGCGCTCAAGAGGCTGGGAGAACGCAGCCTGGAGGCTTTGGCGGGAGTGAAGGTGTGGGCGAACATCGACCACCATCGGACGAACGAACTGTTTGGAGATGTGCAGTGCGTTTTGCCGGACGAATGCGCCACGGGGGCGGTTTTATATTACTTTTTCAAGTATCTGGGCATTCCCGTTACTCCGGTGATGCGAGACGCCCTTTACGTGGCCGTCAGCACGGATACGGGGTCTTTCCAGTACCAGATGACGACGGCGGCCGTCATGGAACTGGCTGCGGATTTGATCCGGATGGGCGTTGACGTCCAGGACATCAACCGCCAGCTTTACCAGGAAAAGCCGTGGGTGAAAATGCAGTTGATGCGTGAGGCGCTGAACGGAATGAAGCTGACGCCGGACGGCAGGATTTGCACGTTTTGCCTGACGAATGAGGCAAAAGCCCGGATTGGAAGCCGTCCGGAAGATACGGAAGGCCTGATTGACCTTCTGCGTTCCGTGCAGGGAGTCTGGCTGGCCGCTTATCTGGAAGAAACGGAGGACGATCCCCGCATCCGTATTTCCCTGAGATCCAAGACGCCTGAAATATCCGTCGCGGAGCTGGCCTCCCGTTTCGGCGGAGGCGGCCATTCCATGGCCGCCGGAGTGCGTATCCGGGGGCCTATTGAAGAAGTGCGCCTTACTATCCTGAAGGCCATGCGGGAAGAAGTGGAACGCGTGCTCCGACAGAAGATTTCATGAATGTTTCAGATTCCATCCAGGTTCCTTCGGGCGTCCTGTTGATTGACAAGGCGCGGGACATGACTTCCCACGATGTGGTGGCAATTGCGCGCCGTTCCCTGGGAATTAAGAAAATAGGCCACTGCGGCACGCTGGATCCCATGGCTACGGGATTGCTGATGCTGGTGGTAGGGAAGGCGACCAAGCTTCAGGACAAGTTGATGTGCGAACACAAGGAATACGCCGGAACCCTTATGCTGGGCGTGGAGACTTCCTCTCAGGATGCCATGGGAGAAATAGTGGCGGAGTATTCCGTAGACGGAGTGACGGAACAGGCCGTGCGTGAAGCGTTTGACCGGTTTGACGGAGCTTTTGAACAAATTCCTCCGATGGTTTCCGCCATCAAAAAGGACGGGGTGCCGCTGTACAAACTGGCCCGGAAAGGTCAGGAAATTGTGCGGGAGCCGCGGCCTGTGGAAGTGTTTGGCCACGGAATTTCACGCGTGGCCATTCCGGAAGTGGATTTTACCGTTCAATGTTCCAAAGGTTTTTATGTGCGGTCCTATGCTTATGATATTGGGAAGGCATTGGGCTGCGGAGCGCATTTGAGCGCCCTCCGGCGCACCAGGTCCGGTTCTTTTACGCTGGACCGCGCCATTACGGTGGACACCCTGAAAACCGCGCCCAGGGAGGAACTGTTCCGGGCCATGCTTTCCCTGAAGGAGCTGGCGGATATTCTGATTGCCGGGTAGCATATGGTCATTTACCGGGAATTCAAGGAATTGAAAAGCCTTGCCGCCCCCGTACACTGGGCCATGGGGATGTTTGACGGGGTGCATCTGGGACATGCCGGAGTGATTGCTGCGGCGGTGAAAGGGGCTGTTCTTGACGGAGGAATTCCCGCCGTGCTGACATTCCGCACCCATCCGCTGGCCCGGGTGAGGCCGGAAAGCGTGCCGCCCGCCATCATGGGGGAAGATGCTGAAAAATTTGCCTTGATGGAAGAGCTGGGGGTGAAGGCGGTGCTGTCGCTGGAATTTTCTTCCAGGCTGGCGTCCATGAGCCCGGAAGAGTTTATTGGGGAACTTTGTTCCTCCTGCCGGGTGGCTCAGATTGCCGTGGGAGAGGACTGGCATTTTGGCCGCGGCAGGGCAGGGAATGTAGAAACCCTGCGCCTGCTGTCCTGCCGCTACGGGTTCCGGGTGACGGCCGTTCCTCCTATTCTGCAGGACGGGGAGCGCATAAGCAGCACCCGGATTCGCGAAGCCGTGCGCGAGGCGGATTTTTTACAGGTTGCCGGCATGCTTGGCCGTTCCTACCGCTGGAAGGGCCCGGTGATTCACGGGCGCCAACTGGGGCGCCTGCTGGACTACCCCACGGCCAATATAAGACCCGGTTGCGGGTTACAGCCTCCCCATGGCGTTTACGCCGTGCGCGCCCGGGTGGCCGGCAAAAAATACGGAGGCGTAGCCAATCTGGGGGTGCGCCCCACCGTGGAAGGTGAGACGGGGGAACTTTTGCTGGAAACGCATTTATTCGGCCACCCGGGGGATATTTACGGGCGGGAGATGGAAGTGGAACCGGTCCGTTTCCTAAGGCCGGAAATCAAATTCCCCTCTTTGGAAGAATTGAAAAGCCAGCTTGCCCGGGATGCCGCCCATGCCGCGGAAGCGCTGGAGGAGGGGGAGTAAGACACAGAAAACCGTAAAATGGAGGATGACGGCTTGACCGGAGGGGCGATCGGGGGTTTGTTGTTCGAACGTCATGTTGGTTGAGCAGTTAAAATCAAAAATTCATCGCGCCATGATTACCCGTGGCGATGTTCAATATGAAGGCAGTATTGAAATTCCTGCCGATTTGATGGCCGCCGTGGATTTGTGGCCCGGGGAAAAAGTTCTCGTAGCGTCCGTCACGTCCGGGAACCGTCTGGAAACATATGCTCTCCAGGGGCCTGCCGGCACGGGGAACATCATCATGAACGGCGGTGCGGCCCATTTAATCAAGACGGGCGAACGGGTGGTCATTATGAGTTTTGCCTTGTCGGACAAGCCCATCATCCCCAAGAAAATCGTCTGCAACGAGCATAACGAAATCATTTCCTAGACTTTACAAACCGTTCGAATTCACACATACTCCCCGCGCTCATGAACCTTTTTTTAGCAGATTCACTCAATATCAGCATTCAGTTGCTTTTTGCCGTTTTGGTGATTGTATCACTTCTCCTTCTGGGCGTAGTGCTTATGCAGAGACCCAAGCAGGAAGGGCTGGGAGCCGCCTTTGGCGCAGCCATTACGGACCAGGCCTTTGGCGCCCGGACGACGGATGTGCTGAAAAAAGCCACGGTGTACTTCGGAACCGCGTTCATGGTTCTTTGCCTGGGGCTGGGCATGCTGATCAACCGGCAGCACGTTAAGAGTTCGGAAAGCCTGTTGAGCCCGGAAATGATGAAGGCTGCCGCCAGGCAGGAAGCTTCCATTCCCGCCAAGACGCCGGAAGAACTCCAGCAGGAGGAGCTGCGCAGGCGCGCCGCTGAAGCGGAAGCCGCTTCTTCTCAGGCTCCGGCCCCTGCTTCCGCAGAAACCCCTGTCCCCTCCAACTAAAGGAGCATTCTTTTTAAACACCCCGGCTGCCGGAAGGCGCCGGGGTGTTTGTGCACCGGGGTTATTCCGTCTGCTGCCGTTCCGGGAACAGGCTTTGAAATAGGCGGCGCCGGTTGTTTTCCGCTTGCCCTGAACTGTAATTGCGCTACTCTTGGCAAAGTATGAAGACACCTTTTTTGAACCGTAAGTCCAAGGGATTCACGTTGATTGAATTGCTTGTGGTGATTGCCATTATCCTGACGCTGGCCGGCATCGCCATGACGGTGGTGAACGGCGTGATGGAAAAATCCAAGGTTACCACGGCGCGAAGCGATTGCAACGGTCTGCAGACGGCTGTGGAAAATTACATGCTGGACAACGGCCGCGTTCCCGTGGCCTGGAGCAGCCGGGAAATGACCAAGCAGGCCCACAAGGACGGACAGTATTACGTGACAACCGCCGTGGACGACGATAGCCGCATCATGAGCATCCTGACCAATTATATGGACCGGGCGGATGAGGACAGAAAGTTGAATCCCAAGAAAACGGCTTATTTCAATACGACGACTACGGATGTGGAAGGCGCTCCCGGCCTGTTTTTTGAAAGCCGCGGCCGTGTGGGCCTGATGGATCCTTGGGAATCTCCCTATTACATCATTTTGAATGCCAACCCTGACGACCGTACTCCCCGTGTTCAGGTAGGTTCCCGGATGGTGACCAAGAACGTGGCCGTTTACAGCACCGGCAAGGACAAGCAGGGCAGCACGGCGGACGGCCATATCAACAATCCGGAATTGACGGAAGACAATGTGACTTCCTGGTAATGCATGACGGCGCCTCTTGTCGGGAGGCGCGGCCGCTTCATTTTGCGGGGCTTCCGGCTTATGGCCGTGAGGCCCCGCGGTATATTCAGGCATAAAGCCCGCAAACCGTATTTTTTTCTTTTCAACTTCTCTCAAAAACCTCTCAATAAGCCCCAGACATGAACTGGTTCAAAACAGACGACATACGCATTCAAGACATTGAGCCCCTGATTTCCCCCGCCATTTTAATCAAGGATTATCCGGCAACCACCGAAATCGCCAAAATGGTGGCTACGACCCGCAAGAATGCGGAGAACATCATTTCCGGCCACGACGACCGCCTGCTGGTGGTGGTGGGGCCGTGCTCCATCCATGATCCCCAGGCTGCCGTGGACTATGCCTCCCGCCTGAAGGAACAAATGGCGCGCTTTGAAAAGGATCTGGTGATCATCATGCGCGTGTATTTTGAAAAGCCCCGCACCACCGTGGGCTGGAAGGGCCTCATCAACGACCCGTTCATGAACCATACCTTTGACATCAACCGCGGTCTCCATATGGCCCGCGGGCTGCTGCTGCGCCTGGGGGATATGGGAGTGCCCGCAGCTACCGAGTTCCTGGACACCATCACGCCGCAGTACATTGCGGACCTGATCACGTGGGGCGCCATCGGCGCGCGCACCACGGAAAGCCAGGTACACCGTGAACTGGCTTCCGGGCTTTCCATGCCTGTGGGATTCAAGAATGGCACCAGCGGCAGCCTGCAAATCGCTGTAGACGCCATTGTTTCCTCCTCCTGCCCTCACTGCTTCCTTTCCGTGACCAAGCAGGGAGTTTCCGCCATTGTTTCCACTACGGGCAATAAATCCTGCCACCTGATCTTGCGCGGTTCCTCCCTGGGGCCGAACTTTGATGAAGATCATGTAAAGGAAGCGGAAGAAGCTTTGCAGAAGGCCGGCATCAACAACCGCATCATGATAGACTGCTCCCACGGAAACAGTTGCAAGGATTATCGCAAACAGCCGGCTGTGGCCGCCAATATCGCGGAACAGATATCCAGCGGGTCCGAACAGGTTGTTGCCGTGATGATTGAAAGCAACATTGTGGAAGGGGCCCAGCCGTTGAGTTCCGACCTGGTGTACGGCAAGAGCATCACGGACCAGTGCATTGGGTGGGAGACGACAGTGGAAGTGCTGGAAACCCTTGCCGACGCTGTCCGCAAACGCCGTGCCAAACGGCAGGAAGCGTAAGCGTGCCCATATTCCGGAGGATTATTAACGGAGTTGGAGGCTGGCGAGACTGCCGGAAACTGCAGGTCTCATCCTGTATATCCGGGTGATTTTACGGCTCTTCGGTGTTTTTGCCGAAGAGTCAATGATCGTCCCCCCACAGATAAGAATGGCGTTCGGAAATCGTTTTGCCGCGGTTGTCCTTCAGGACGAGCTTCCATGCGAGGACTTCCCCTTTTTCTCTGGCCTCATCCCCGATGAATTCGAAAACGGAGTTTTGCGTGCCGCCTTTTCTCCCGGCTGGATAGGAAATGGATTTTGTCAGGACGGTTGAACCTGTCTTTCCTTGGCGGTATATCATGACCAGGGTTGCCGCCTGTTCCGGATTGGCATCGTTCCATGTGACGAAGTAGTATTGACCCAGACGCTGAAGGCGCTGTTGCTGGGAGACGGCGCCATGCAGCAGATAGGTGGCCTGGGTGCGGTGCATGCCTACGTCTTCCGCAGGAACCACCGTGGTTTTTAAGGGCACCTCCCGAACGTGTTCAATCCGGGAAACCTGCTCCGCGCAGGAAAACAGGACCGGCAGCAGGGCGGCGCAGAGAGGAGCAGGAAATTTCATGAATCCATTCAATACATATCCGACTGGGGAGTCAACCCAAAGGTAGGGAAGCATTCAGCATGGAATGCAGGATGGAGACGGAAAGGATGCGGATATTTCAGCAGGGAAATTGTTCCGCCGCCGAACCTTGCAGCCTGGTTTTATTTCCATCAAGGGGCAGGACACCGGGAACGGAATCCTCCGGAAAAGCGGAAGATGTTGGGCAAGCGGGCCGTCCCGGACCATCCGGGGATTGATGTCGCCATTATCCCGTTAATACAATGGTACGACCAGGGTGGAACCAAGAGCCAGCCAGCAGGGTAGTGTGAGGAAGGAAGCCACCGTCGTTGTCAGCAGGATTTGAGTGCCCAGGTCCGGATGGCCTCCGAAACGTTTGGCCAGAATGACCGGAATGACGGCGGAGGGAATGGCTGCCTGGATGATGATGACGCGCTTGATATAATCATCCACCGGAAGGAAATAAGCCATCAGGAACAGCAGTGCAGGGGCCAGCCCCAGCCGCGTCAGCAGGCCGCAGATGATGGGTTTGGGTTCCCACTTCATGTTATGCCATAAATCCCGCATGGAACATCCGAACAGGATCAGGCACAGGGGAGTGGCGCAGTTGCCGATCATTTCAAGAGTCTTCATCAGGGGCGGTTGGGCTACATAGGTTCCCAGGCCGGACCAGGCAAGAGCCAGGCCCACGATAACGGCCAGCAGGGGGCCGCGGAAGAAAACGCCCATATTCAGATTGCCCGGGCCGCCCGCGATGATGATGACGCCGATGCTCCAGACGACCAGCTCACACCCCACATTGTGGACGAAAAGGACGCCCAGTGTGGGATCGTTGCCGGCGGCAAACAGCATCTGGATGATGGGAATGACGAAAAAAGCGTAGTTCTGCACTCCCGCCGTCAGGGTGAACGTACGAAGGCCCGTGCCGATGCGCATGCGCAGCAGTTTAGCGACCAGCCATGCGGCCGCGATGCCGAGCAGAAGTTCCAGGGCCCCGGCTGCGATGGCCTGGAGGGAAAAGGAAACGCTGCTGAGCGTCTCATTTCCGGAGAGCACCATGTACTTCATGATGCTGTGGAAGACGAGGCAAGGATAGGCCACATCCATCGCGATGCGCATGATGGGCGCGTCATGGTCTGCCTGGATGACTTGCTTGTGGCGCAGATAGAAACCCGTGGCAAAGAAAAGATAAACGGGAATGGTGGAGAGAAAGGTGGTGAGGATGACGGCGCCGGTATCCATGGCAGAAGGAACTGTTTTTGCGTTAAATGAGCGTATAAAAAACAGGAATTTATTTCTTGTTCCAAGATAGAATCAGATGAATATAGTTATAGAAGATAACTCTATAATTTTATTTGCATTGATATTTTGTATGCGATTTTTCAAGTTTGTATTTTTCCGGAAAATACTGAATGAGTTTATAAAATTTGGAATAGTATTCTTTTAAAGAAAAATCAGGTTGTTTATTTTTAATATAAGATGATGCCCGAGATAAGGCTACCCATCCTTCTTTTTTGTGCGTTTCAAATGCCTCCTTAAGTAATTTATGAATAGACTCAGGGATTTTTTTTCGTTTTTCTGATCCAGATTGAGAAGGCTTATTTTGTAGTGTATTATCTATTTTAGAGTCAGCAGTTTTTAATAAAATAAATTCATTGCAGCTTTTTTTGAAAGCCTCTGGAGTTTTCTTCTCTCCGATACCAATTACATAAATACCATGTTCCCTGACATATAGGGAAACGGGAGTGAAATCGCAGTCGCTCGAAACAATGGCAAGGGCATCGTAAGACGATTGATACAATAAATCCAAGGCGTCAATAGTCAACGCCATATCCGTCGAGTTTTTTTGGGGAGTATAATTAAATTGCTGCTCCGCTTTTATGCCAAACCGGTTTAGCGAGTCTTTCCAGTTTTTTAAACTTTCCTTGCTCCAGTCGCCGTAGGCTCTTTGAATCACGATGCGGCCATATGCAGATATTTTCCGAATGACGCTTTCAAGATTATCCAGAGCGATGTTCTCAGCATCAATCAGAAGGGCCAGTTTTTGAAATTTTTCCATCATGTTTTTCCTTATCCAAGTGAGGAGGATCTTCTAATTATTTCTCAATGGACAGGAATAATGTCAATTCCTTAATGCTGGGAAAAACCTTTGAGGAGTTGGCTTTTTCCAATCCGCCGACGTCTGCGGTCGTTGCCCAGGCGGCGGACAGGCAGGTCACCCCCGCTTTTTTGCAGGCGGCCACATCTGAAACCGCATCCCCGATATAGTAAAATTCATCTTTGTTCAAGCGGAAGTCGTGCAGAAGCTCTTCAATAGCTTCCGCCTTGTTGGGCCTGTCTTCCGCTCCGGTTTTGACGGAACAGAACAAATCCCGCATGCCGAATTGCTCAAGCGTGATGCGGCAGCTTTTGTCTCCCTTTCCGGTAATCAGGGCGACAAGCACGCCAGCCTTTTGCAGGGTTTCTATCAATTCGCGTATGCCTTCATACGGAGCCGGACATGATTGATGCATTTCTTCATAAACCGGGTAGAAATCATGGAGAGCTTCCCGCCATTTTTCTCCGGCGACTTTCTTGATCATTCCTACTTCATTCAGGCCGAAAGTCTGCGTGATTTCCCGTTCGCTCAGCGTGTGGCCGGCGTAGGGAGAAACCGCTTTTTCAAATGCCCTGATGCACATGGGGACCGTGTCCCCTATGGTTCCGTCCAGATCAAAAGCGATCAGCTTGATCATTGTTCCCGACTTCCGTTGATTTTACGAATAACCTTGCAGGGGTTCCCCGCCGCCAGACTGTCGGGAGGAATATTTTTGGTGACCACGCTGCCGGCTCCGATGACGCTTCCTTTTCCGATGGTAATGCCGGGCAGGATAATGACGCCGCCGCCAATCCAGCAGCCGTCTTCTATTGTTACCGGAAGAGCGTAGGTATGGCGAATGTATTCAACTCCTTCATCCGTTTCCACGGGAGTAAGGCGCTCATCCAGCTCAATGGGGTGCGTAGCGGTGTAAATCTGTACGTTGGGGGCGATCAGCACATTGTTGCCGATGGTGATCCTGTTGCAGTCCACGAATGTGCAGCCCGTATTGACGGTGACGTTGTTTCCGATATGGATGTTGCGGCCGTAATCGCAGATGAAGGAATGGCCGATGGAGACCTTGGCGCCGATGCTGCCCAGCATTTCCTGCAGCACCTGCCGCTTTTCCTCCTTATGGTCGTAAGGCAGGGAATTGTATTTCATCAGGAGCCGGTGCGTCTTGTTTTTGAATTCCAGAAACACCTTGTCATGGCAGTCATACCATTCGCCCGCCATGCATTTTTCCAGTTCAGTCATTATTTTCTCCTTTCTTGATCCTTATTGCCGGAGAGGAGGAGCGGGGCACCCTGCTGAACGAGCGTCAACAGGGCGCGGAAGCTTTACTCCCACTCAATGGAAGCCGGGGGCTTGGTGGAAATGTCGTAAAGGACGCGGTTGATGCCCTTTACTTCATTGAGGATGCGGTTGCTGGTTTCCCTCAGCAGGGCCGGGGGGAGTTCCACCCAGTCCGCCGTCATGGCGTCTTCCGACACGATGGCGCGCAGGTTGGTGGCCCATTCATAGGAACGTTCGTCCCCCTTCACGCCCACCGTTTTTACGGGAATGAGGCCGGCGTAGGCCTGCCAGACTTTGTCGTACCAACCGTATTTCTTCAGGTTGCCGATGAAGATGGCATCGCATTCCCGGATGATGTCCAGGCGTTCTTTGGTGACCACGCCGGGGCAGCGCACGGCCAGGCCGGGGCCGGGGAAGGGGTGGCGCCACAGAATGTCATGCGGGATGCCCATGGAGGCGCCCAGTTCCCGCACCTCGTCCTTGAACAGTTCCGCCAGGGGTTCCAGTACTTTCCCCTGCGCCTGGAGTTCCAGCACGCGTTCCACGCGGTTGTGGTGGGTCTTGATGACGGAGGCCTTGGATTTGGCGTTGGAGGCGCTTTCGATCACGTCCGGGTACAGGGTGCCCTGGGCGAGCATTTCCGCGTCTCCCACGGCATCCCAGAAAACGTCGATGAACAGGCCTCCGATGATGCGGCGTTTCTTTTCCGGATCGCTTTCTCCGTCCAGAGCCGCCAGGAAGCGTTCGGAGGCATCCACCGTTTCAATTTCCACGTTCATACGGGCGAAATTGGCCCGCACTTCCTCTGCCTCGTTTTTGCGGAGCAGACCGTTATCCACAAAGATGGCGCGCATGTTCACGCCCGCTTCATGCAACAGAACGGCCAGAACGGTGCTGTCCACGCCGCCGGAGACGCCGCAGACCACCTGCCTGTTGCCTACGCGTTCCCGGATTTCCCGGATGAGTTCCCTTTTAAAGTCTCCGATGTCGAACTTTTTAAGATTGGCCGCACAGGAAAGGAAGTTGCGCAGGATGGTGCGCCCTTCATGGGAATGAGTCACTTCCGGATGAAATTGGATGCCGAAGGTGGTTTCTCCCCATTGGAGGGAGACAGGGACGCCTTCCGCATTGCGGGCGATTACGCGGCAGCCTTCCGCCAGATGGTCCACCGTGTCCGAATGGCTCATCCATACCTGGGAGGAAGGGGACATGTCCCGGTACAGGCCCGCACAGGTTTCCGGCAGCAGGGCGGCGGGGCCGTATTCCCGCTTGTTGCTGGCTTTTACGGTGCCGCCGTGCTTGATGTTCAGCAGCTGCATGCCGTAGCACACGCCCAAGACGGGGACATTCAGGCTTTGGAGCCATTCAAAGTCAATGTCCGGGGCGTCTGCGTCCGTGGTGCTTTTGGGGCCGCCGGAAAGGATGACGGCGCCGGGTTCGTGAATCTGGTCCAGGTCTTCCAGCGCATACAGCTTGGCCATGTAGCCCAGTTCGCGCACGCGGCGTACGATGAGCTGGGTGTATTGGGAGCCGAAGTCAATGACGGCTACGAGGTGCTTGTCGTCCATGTGAGGGAGGAGTTAACAGGAATAATTGACGGGTTCTTCCGTGATGGTGATATCGTGGGGATGGCTTTCCTTCAGCCCGCCGGAGGTGATTTGAACGAACCGGGCCTTGTTCCGGAGTTCCTCCAGATTGTGCGCGCCCAGATAACCCATGCCGGAGCGCAGGCCGCCCATGAGCTGGAATACCACGTCCGCCAGCATGCCTTTATACGGAACGCGCGCTTCCACGCCTTCCGCAACGAGCTTGCCGGAGCTGTTCTGACCGTAGCGGTCGCCGGAGCCGCGGCGCATGGCGCCCAGGGAGCCCATGCCGCGATACTGCTTGAAGTGGCGGCCCTGGTAATGAACCACCTTGCCGGGGCTTTCTTCCGTACCTGCCAGCAGTCCGCCCAGCATCACCAGGTCGGCGCCTGCGGCCAGGGCTTTGACAATGTCTCCGGAATAGCGGATGCCGCCGTCCGCAATGACGGTGACGCCCGCGGGACGCGCCACGGAGGCTACCTCCTGAATGGCGGTGAATTGGGGCATGCCCACGCCGGATATGACGCGGGTAGTGCAAATGGAGCCGGGGCCCACGCCCACCTTGATGGCCTGCACGCCCGCCTTGATGAGATCGGCCGCTCCTTCCGCCGTAACCACATTGCCGGCCACGATGGGACGGTCCGTCAGCTTGCGGAGGTTGGAAACCACGTCCATCACGCGGGTCGTGTGTCCTGTGGCGGCGTCAATGAACAGGGCGTCCGCTCCGGCGGAAATCAGGGCTTTGGCTCGGTCCAGATAATCGGGGCCGACACCCACGGCGGCGCCGCAGCGCAGGTGGCCGTGTTCATCCTTGGAAGCGTCTGCAAACATGGCGCGCTTCTGAATGTCCGTTTCCGTGATAAGGCCGGCCAGCACGCCGTGTTCATCCACCAAAGGAAGCTTTTCAATGCGGTGGGTGTAAAGGATGTGGCGCGCTTCCTCAATGGTCGTGGTGGGAGCCGCCGTAATCAGGCGGGGAAGGGGAGTCATGACGTCCTCGACTCGGACATTTTGGTAATCGTCCACGCCGCGCATGTCGCGGCCGGTGATGATGCCTTCCAGCTTGCGGTTGGCATCCACGACGGGGAAGCCGGAATAGCCTTGGTCCATCATGATCTGGTGGACTTCTTCCAGCGTCATGTCCTTGTTGACCGTGACGGGGTTCGGGATGACCGCGTTTTCAAAACGCTTCACGCGGGAAACCATGGCCGCCTGGATGTCAATGGGGTTGTTGCGGTGGATGACGGCCAGACCGCCTTCCCGCGCCAGGGCAATCGCCAGTTCCGATTCGGAAACGGTATCCATGGCCGCGGACAACACGGGGATTTTCATGTCAAAGCCGGGAACAAGCTGGGAACTGATGTCCGCGTCGCCGGGAAGAATCGCGCTCAGGCGGGGCAGCAGGAGCACGTCATCAAAACTTAATCCAAGAGGGAAATCTGCCATGCGATAATCTACAGCCGGACATCCTTTAACGCAAGCCGAAACACAGGAGAATCTTATTTTTGAATGAGCGGCGCAGTTTCTTTCTCTGCCCCATGCCATATTCGCGGGCGTTTCCGTTTCCCGTGCAGAAACTCTTCCCTCTTGAAATGGGGAGGCCGCCTGCCTATCCTGAAAAAGAAATGACGTCCATGAGTGCTCCCGAACCTTACCGAGTCCTGTTTGTCTGTCTGGGCAACATCTGCCGCTCTCCTGCCGCGGAAATCATTTTCAAAAAAATGGTCGCAGAACAAGGTCTGGAACATTTGATTGAGAGCGATTCCGCCGGAATGATCGGTTACCATCGGGGCTGCCCTCCGGATAGCCGGATGCTGACGGCGCTGAAAAAATACGGATATGAGGATCCGGGGCTTAAGTCGCGCCCCGTGCGGAAAGAGGATTTGGAACAATTTGACCTGATTGTGGGAATGGACCGTGAAAATCTGCGGGATTTGAAACGGTTGGATAAAAAGGGACAGTGGGCAGGCAAGATAGCGCCCATGTGTTTTTTCACGACTCGTTTTCCGGATGAAGAAGTGCCGGATCCCTATTATGGGGGGCAGGAAGGCTTTGAATATGTGGTAAAACTGCTTCAGGACGGTTGCGGCAATCTGCTGGAGCGTTTGAAGGAGCAGCTTTCCTTGTAAATTCAGGCGTGGAGGCTGGGAAAGTGGTGGTTTATCCTGCTTTCTCTCCATTCAGACATGCCGGGGTTGCTGAACATGCCCGCAGGCGATAACCGTTTTTATGGATTTTGGATTTCTTTTCCAATTCAGGGAGATCATGCTTTTTCCGTTGAAGAGTTCATGAATCCATGTTAAATGAAAAATTGCTGTGTTTCATGGCGCGCAGTTAAAGGCCATTTGGATATGTTGCTTCCGGAATTTTCCATATGGGCCAGAGTTTTCCATTCGGAAGCGCAGAGAAGAAATTTTTACCATTTATTGAACCACGGCTGAGGCCAGGGGGCATCCCGTGTTGGACGTGTTGAAACAGGAGGTTTTGTTGTTATGGATAAGGAACGGATAAAAATTATTGCAGTTTTTCCAAGATTGGGATGATGCAATGTTTGCGTTTCAATAGCTAATCCGATTCAAACCATGAAAGAACAATCCTTTGATAACGATGTCAATTCCCTGACGGGCATGAGCAATTCCAATAGCGGAGCTCCCTCCGCGATCGACAAACAAGCGCCAACGGACGCTTTTGAAAGAAGCTGGGACTGGGATTTTGAAGTCAGGGAGCTGGGGCCTGATGAAACGGCCGAATGCAAGGTGACCATGGGCGCCGACGATCTGGCTAACTTGACCGTGGATGGAGAAGAACGGCTGGACATCGGCCCGCGCGGACAGTACGGAGGCGGCAGTTACGAGCCGCAGACGGCTTCTTTCAGCATTGAGCCCGGAATGCATAGGGCGCATGTGGACTATAGCAATATTTCCATTCCCAATGCCAATAACAACATTGCCAAATTCTCCTTTGACCTGAAGGTGGAAATTACCAACCGGCAAACGGGTTCTTCTTCTTCCTATGTGCCCCCGGAGGCGGAAACGGAGCCAGTGGACAACAACGACGAGGGCGACGATGATCCATGCGGAGGCTCCAGCAGCGGAAGCAGCAGTTCTCCCAACAGCAGTTCCAGCAATCCATGCCCTAATGGCGACAACGGCGGGGATGAGGATGAGACTGATCCGGCCAATCCTTTTTCCCCGGATGACTGCATGGACAACCGGGGCGGTTCCCCCAGCGCGTCTGCCGTGCGTAGCCTGGTTTCCTCCGCCTCCGCCTATGGAAAGTTCTCTTCCGCAGGCAAACGGGTAACTGCCCAGACGCGGAAAACCAGCATGGTATGGCGCACCAGCTTCGGTTCCTTCCGCGGTATGGAAGGCGTGCCGTACGGGATGCTGGAAATTGTGGCTTATCACTTCTCTTCCAGGTTGTGGACGCCCGCAGCCCTGCAATACCTGCATCCCATGGCCAGCTGTATTCTGCCCCCTTCCGGTCGGGAGTTGGGGGCTGACATGGCATTCCAGATCCGGAACGGAGGCACCCGCGCCAACTATTACTGCTATGCCGGCGCGGCTAGTGCAGGCTCCATCGGCGGCTCGCGGAAAAGGACGGGTTCCGTTTCCATGGCGTATGCCGCGGCAGAGGGGCGTGTTGTCTCGGCTTCCGCCAGCGCGGCGGAAATGAGGGTCAGCAACGCCGGGGGCAATACAGTCATCTACGGCGGTTCTTCCGTTTCCGCTTTGGGCGCGGCCTCCGGCTACCGGACCAGGCTGGGTTCTTCATGGACGGCTCAGGATTTTGCCAATTACCTGGACATCGTCCGAAGCGCAGATGATGTCATCCGCCAGGTCTGGAACCTGTGGGACGGTCTGGCCAATATTGAGAACGTGACGAATACGGGCTATGTGATCGCCTTTTATCTGCCCGAGCAGGTGGGGGCCAAAAACGTTTCCACCGGTCTTTACGCCGTTACGGGGACGCCTTTTAAAACCTTCACCATTGAGGGCAATGCGGAGACCGGCAAGCTCACCGTCACGGAGCAGGCGGAAGGGCGCGAGCCTTACGTCACCCGCTACTGGCAGGGAACGGGAGGGGCCTGGTGCATATCCCAGGGGGAAGGGGAAGACGCGATTTACACGATCCGTGAAAGGCAGGAGGTTTCTTCGGGGATTTGGAAGCTCTTCACTACCGTGCAGCGCGGGGGAAACGGCGCTCCTATTTCCCGGGTGTGCGAAACCTATGAACAGGGCCGCAGCGGCAACCTGTGCACCAGCCGTATTGAGGCTTATGGAACCGACTATGCCCGTGAAACGACTTACGCTTATAACGCCGCGGGCAAACTGATCCGGGAGACGGCCCCCGACGGAAGCGAAAAGACCTGGTCCTACGACGCCTTCGGGCGTGAAACCGTCCGGATGGAACCCTGGGCGGGCGGGGGAAGGAAGGGCACCTACACCTATTACCGCTGCTCCGACCATGCCGATCCGGATATTGCGCACCAGTACGTGGTGCTCACTATAAACGCCGCACGGCTGACGGATACGCATTACGCCTATACGGAAGCCAACCATGTGCGCCGTGTGGAAAAACGCACCACGGCGTTGGGCGCGGAGGGAGAGCAGCTGGAAGTGACGGAAACGTGGCTGCCGGCGGCGCCTAACGAATACGCCCGGGGGAGGCTGAAGATGAAGCAGTCCGCCAGCGGCGTGCAGACGGTCTATGGCTATGAGGCGGCCAGCCAGTACGGCGCCCTCTACAGGGAGACCAGGGAAACGCAGATAGCGGGGCAGGCCGTGCCTGGGCACAGCACGAGGAAAGTCACGTACGTTTCCGCTCACGGAAATAACACGCGCGTTGAGAAATACGCCTTGCTGACGGATGGAACCTGGGCGCTGACGGATACGGCGGATTACGAATACGACAGAGAAAACCGGTGGATTAAGCGTACGCGCGGCAACGGCAGGGTGACGGAACGGGAGATGATGTGCTGCGGCCCCTTGTGGGAAAAGGATGAAGACGGCATCATGACTACTTACTCCTACAATACGGCGCGCCAGCTGGTGGAAGTCAGCCGGTCGGAAGTCACGGACGGAGAAACAATCGTCACGCCTGAAACCATCGTCAGCTACACGCGGGACGCCTTCGGCAGAATCCTGCAAACGCGCCGGGACGTCGGCCCCATGACGACGACGGAAAGCAGGGCTTACGATTTGCTGGGGCAGCTGGTGCAGGAAACGGACGTATTAGGAAGGAGCAATACACATGCCTACAGTGCGGACGGCCTGACGGAAACCGTCACCACGCCGACGGGCGCGACGCTCGTCACTATCCGCCATGCGGACGGGTCCGTGCTGGAGCAGAGCGGCACGGGGCAGAGGCATCTCCTCTACCGTACGGAATACTCCGCGGAAGGCGTGGTCCGTTCCACGCTGCTTCCCCGGGCGGAGGGAGAACCGGCGCTGGTGGAACAAACCGTCACGGACGGCAGGGGCAACATGGTGCGCGTCTCCCGGGCGAACGCCAACGGCGGCCTTATTCATGACCGGCGCGCTTTTGATCTGAACAACAGGCTTTTGCGGCAGCAAGTGGATGGAATGGCTCCATTGCTTTATGACTATGACCCGTTTGGCAATATCGTCAAAACCACGCTCAAACTGGCCGAAAACCCCACATCCGCCAACTCCCTAGTCACGGAGTACGCCTATGCCCGCCGGCAGCGGGAAGACGGCGTGTACCGGGTAACCACAGTCACGCGCTGCAACAGCCAGGGAACAACATATGCGGAAAGCACGGCCGAGCTGGTTTCCTTCCTGGCCCCCTCGCTGGCCGGAAAAAACATCTCCACCGATCCGCGGGGCAATGAAACCCTGCAATGGACGGAATACGCGGCTCCGGCCAGACGGACGGTAAAAACGCAGTCCCCGGCTTCTTCCGTCATTGCGGAAACTGTCGTCATAGACGGTTACGCCGTATCCCGGAAAGACCATGCGGGAGTTCTGACCGCTTCTTCCCGCGCTTATACGGCCAGCGGCAGCACGGAGACTTATACGGACGCCCGCGGCAATGCCGCCGTTACCGTCTTTGACATCGCCGGACGTGAAACAGCCAGGACGGACGCCGCCGGCAATACGACCGCCATCCAGTATGACCCGTCCACGGCTTCCCCCTCCTGCGTCACGGATGCCTTGGGCAACACGGCCTGCTACGCTTATGACCCGCGGGGACGCAAAACCGCCGAATACGGTACGGCCCTTCAGCCCTCCGTCTTTGGCTACGATGATGCGGACAGGCTGGTATCCCTCATGACGTTCCGCGTTCCGGGGGAAACCATTGCTGCCGATCCGCGGGAACGGACGGACGGGGACGTGACGGCGTGGAGCTATGACGACGCCTCCGGCCTGATGACGGCTAAAACCTATGCCGACGGCCATGGGGAAAGCTACTCTTACGA
The DNA here is from genome assembly GCF_001917295.1 of Akkermansia sp. 54_46. Taxonomy (NCBI): domain Bacteria; kingdom Pseudomonadati; phylum Verrucomicrobiota; class Verrucomicrobiia; order Verrucomicrobiales; family Akkermansiaceae; genus Akkermansia; species Akkermansia sp. 54_46. Next base: position 212,640 of record NZ_MNUD01000033.1, on the reverse strand, counting down.
TGACTGGAACAGGCTGGCGGTTAAACGACAGGCCCGGACGGCGGACGGGCAGGGAACGCCTCTGGCGACTTCTTATGCCTACGATTCGCAGACGGGCAACCTGGTCTCCGTCACTCACAACGACGCGACTCCTTCCATCACCTGTACCTACAATCACCTTAACCTGCTCACGCAGGTCACGGACGATTCCGGCACGAGGACGCTGGCTTACAACCAATATAATGAAGCGGAATCGGAAACTGCGGCAGGACTGGCGGCAAGCGCGCTCAACTATCTGCGCGACGGTCTGGGGCGGCCTTCGGGCTACAGTCTGCATTACGGGGAGGGCGTTGTCCAGCAGACGGCCTGGGAATATGACGGTTGCGGACGTCTTTCTACGGTCTCGCTCAATAACGGCGCTGATCCCTTCGTCTATGGCTACCACGCCGTCAACGGACTGTTGGAAACGCTCGATTACCCTAATACCCTCCGGAGATGGTACACCCGGGAAGAGAAACGGAATCTGCTGACCAGAATCGACTATCTACGTCCCGGCAGCGCCAACTACCCGGCCAAAACCGACTACACCTATGACGCGCTGGGGCGGCCCACGGAAAAGAAGGATTACTTCAATACCCCTACTCCCGGCCTGACGCACAGCTACAGCTACAACGGCCGCGGCGAACTGGCCGCCGACGCGATGAGCCGGGGGGGAACATATTCCTATGTGTATGACAACATCGGCAACCGCGTCACCTCCCGGGAAGGTTCGGGTGCGTCAGCGGCGGCGTACACGGCCAACAGCCTGAACCAGTACACGGCCATCACCCGGGAGGAAGAAGCGCCTTTCGCGCCTGGCTATGATGCCGACGGCAACCAGACAAAGATTCAAACGTCCACAGGAGAATGGGAAGTTTCTTATAATGCCCTGAACCAGGCGGCAAGGTTTATTCAGGGGAACAGGCGGGTGGAGTGCCGCTACGACTATCTGAACAGGCGGATTGAGAAAGCCGTCTATGAAGGAGAAGTCCTGATGTCGAAAAAACGATTCATTTATCACGGCTACCTGCAAATCGCGGAACTGGACGCCGCCGACGCGACGGAAACAGCAATGCCCGTACTGCGAAAAACCTATCTGTGGGATCCGCTGGAACCGGCAGCCACGCGCATCCTGGCCATGAGCCTCTTTGATGAGACGGGAACCTGGGCGGAAAACCTGTACTACACGCACGACCTGTTGAAAAACACCACGGCGCTCTTCGGCATCAGAGCGGGACGCCGCGCCTTGTACGAATACGACCCGTATTCCGTTCCGGTTCTCCAGCGAATACGCTGATGACGAACTGGGGCTGGTTTACTACAATTACCGTTATTATAATCCCCAAAATGGCAGGTGGATTAGTAGAGATCCTGCCGAAGAAGAAAAAACTAACAATTTATATTGGTTTGTCAGAAATAATCCACCTAATACATTTGACATATTGGGAAGACAATGTCCAGATATGTCATGGGTACAACCAGCTGCTATGGACGCATATATAAAGTGCATTGAAAATTATTCTAAAAAATTGCAAGATTGTTTAAATGACTGTGAAAATCGTTTACAGGCACAATGTGGAGGATGGTTAAATTCATATGACCGTGCACAACAATCTAACTCTTCTATTGGAGGACCGTCTGTAGAAGAAAGTAAAATTCAAGGCATTCTATTTATTATTGCATTAGCTTTTATTTTTGTCGAATATAGAAATTGTAAATTAAAATGCAAACAGATATATAATTAAATCAAGAAAAATTATGAAAAAAATATTTCTATTTTTTATTTTATTATTCCCGATGAGTGTCTATTCTGATGTGAATAATTATCAGGATTCAGACTATGTTAAAAACAATTTTTCAATAAAGGAACAAGAATATTTAAAAAAATATGTACTTCAATCTTCTGCATTCTTAATGCGTGCTGTAGGTAATTCCAAGTATTCTTCTTCTATATTAAGTGATCAAAATAACCACTTTATATTGGAGCAGTCCATGAATTTTTATCGAAAATTCAATGTTAAATATTTACCGAAGATAGTTCAAAAATATCTTTTTCAGTGTTTTCTTATAAATCAAATGATACTTAACAAGAGTAAACGTAATTATTTTAAAACCGTGATTTTGTTAAATAAAAAGAAAGTAATTGAAAATCAATTTTATAATGAAATGAAGAAACATGGATATGACTGGAATAGCAGAAACATATTGGCTCATTTTATAGGAAAAAATCCGGAAGACGTTCTGAAAAGATTAGTTGCAGACAGTTTTGAAAAATTTACCAAGAACAGAACGATAGCTATTGATCCCAAAGATAAAAAAACGATGGAAATAATCATAAAAAATGCATATATTGAATTTGCCAATTATTTAGATGATGAATCTCAGAAAAAATAATTAATTTCTTGAAATAAAAGTTATCTGATAAAGAAAATAATTAAATTGAATAGGTTTTTTATTGGTTTCATCTTTTTGTGGAGATTGATGTTTTAGTTTAAGGAATATATTAATATTATTTAAAACAGAACAAAAAATATTTAGTGCAAATTTTGCAAAAAATGTTTATTGATTAATGGAATTGTTTATTTTAAATTTTTTTATTCATTTTTTCTATTTTTATCTGAATAATTTTCTGAATATAAATAGTCAAAATGTTCTGAAAATCTTACGGCAAGAATATTCTATATAAATCCATAGTAAATTTATATCTTTTGTGGGAAGTAAATTCCGCAGGAATGAATTATATGATTTTTAAATTAATTATAAAAAATCATATAGCAGTAAAATATGTTTGGCAATGAAGGAAAAATCCATATTACTTTTCCGAGAACTCACCATCCACATGGTTTGATGTCTTTGGTTTATACAAAGACTCTGCCATTGAGTGGCTCAAAGAAAATTGTAAGTATATTGCCAAATATTCTTCCTTGTGTAAAGTTGATCCGTATGCTCTTTCAATGGCTATGGCAGAAGAATATGATGATTATCAAAGTTGGCCAACTAAATGGGCGACAGATTAGGTGCAAGGTAATATTATTGAAAACATACTTCCTGATAACGCTTAATTTTTTAAGAAAGATATTAGTTCTGTCAATATTCACTTTGCAACTGCCATCCGGTATGGACGAGAAAGTTCATTAGGCCCTTCAGTAACGTTTGGACAGGTAAAGAGTTATATTCTAACTAATCAAGAAGCCATAGAATTTTCTGTTCTCATTATGAGTCATGTCATTGATGATTTAGGAAAGGCGTCGAACGGTGTTGTATATCTGCAGAATTCTGACCAACAATTAAAAAAAATTACAAAGATGTCAAATTCATGCGAATGCATTCCGACAGGGGGTAGAGGATTACTTCAGAAAAATTCGAAAGAACAAAAAAGGTAATCCACAGTACGTGGCGGGTCCGGGCGTTAATACAGAAGAATTAAAGAATCGGTATAGTCAAATACAGAGTGCTATCTGTGAATGTATTAAAAATAATCAACCATGAAATCTTACACTCCTTCACTAATCGGATGGATAGCACTGTTTCCTATAGCTTGTGTAACACTATTCGACAAAAACATTCGCTTTCCTGTTTCTCTATCTATAACATTAGGATCGGTAATGTTCATCGGTCAATTTGCAAGCCTGTTTTGGGGATTGTGTGGTATCATCGTGAATTCGAACAGAAAAGACGATCTTATTGCACTTATATTGTCAGGTACATGGCTTGTCATCATGCTCATAGGGTTCGCGATAGGTTCTTAACACGAAGTAGTCGGCAAAATTTATTAATCCGTCTATGAAAGAGATATCCTGATGTCGAAGAAACGGTTCATCTATCACGGCTACCTGCAAATCGCGGAACTGGACGCCGCCGCGACGGAATCAGCGATGCCCGTGCTGCGAAAAACCTATCTGTGGGATCCGCTGGAACCGGCAGCTACGCGCATCCTGGCCATGGGCCTCTTTGATGAGACGGGAACCTGTGCGGAAGACCTGTACTACACGCACGACCTGTTGAAAAACACCACGGCGCTCTTCGACATCCGAGTCCGTTCCGGTTCTCCAGCGAATACGCTGATGACGAACTGGGGCTGGTTTACTACAATTACCGTTATTATAATCCCCAAAATGGCAGGTGGATTAGTAGGGATCCTATTATAGAGAAACAGAAAGATAATGTTTATTCATATGCGTATAACACACCTTCTATTTTGATTGATGTGCAGGGGCAATTCGCGTTTGCGATTGCTCTATTTAATCCTATAGGAGCGGCGGTGGTAGCGGCAGCGGCAGTAGGTGTAGCTGTTGCGGTAGTGGTGGTAGTTGCCGAAAAAGTAATAGATGAAATAAGCTCGGATACTACAAAGAAAACAGTTCCAGAAACAGTTCCAATAGCAATTCCTCAAAAACCTAGATATGGAAATTGTTCAAAACAAAGACATAGTGAATTAAATAAAGAGGTTGGTCGTAAGTGCAAAGGTTCATCAATGCATTGTAAAAACAAAAATATGTGTAAAAATGAAATAGAAAGAAATATAAAAAGATTTCAAGACTGTATTGATGCAAGAACAAAAATAAATAATGAGTGTTTCAATGGTGGAGATAATGCACATAATGATGAAATTGAGCGCGCTTTAGCGGGTAAAAAACGTTGCCAAGATAAACTCAATCAATTATTATAAAAATTTCCACAGTCAAAAAATTCATAAAATTAAATTTTTATCTATCGTGAATACTAATTTCCTATCCTATCAATCCTTTATTGATGCAATGAAGGTTATATATCCTGTATTTCCGCTTCCGAATAATAAACAATTCGAAATATGCATTGATTTGATCAAATCAGAATCTTTTGCGTTACCTGCAATTGAATTTTGTGAATATGTTCATATTCATAAAATAAATTGGTTAAAATGCTCGTGGGAACATGATTTAATGCCACTTGAATACGATACAACAATTTTGCCGAATTATATATTTTCGACATCTTTTCTTAGATATTATTTCCCGGCATGTTTAAATTTAACTATCAAATATTTTTTTGGGGATTATCATAAATATGAAGTTGGGAATATCGATTCATTTGTAGAACATACAATTGATGCTGTTATTGAAAATTATAAGGATTTGAATGAAAGTGAAAGAACGTTGTTGGGAAGAATATTAAAGATAATAGAAAACAATCCATTTTACGATTATAAAAATGAATGCATAAAATTAAAAGATAAAATTATGAATAATTAGATATAATAATTTATATTGTCATCCTCTCTTCAAGATTGAGAATATAGGATTTCCTTTATTATATTCATCATCATATCTAATGACCGTGTGGCATATATCCGATTTGACGTTTCGAAAGAAGATGTTCAAGCGACCCTCTTCATGTTCTTTTCTAGAAGAAACTACATATCAAATTCTTTTTAATGATTAATATAATATGTGCAGATCTAAATTAGAACAGCAACATTCAATAAGAACGGTCAATGGTTTTTACAAGATCTTGAACTAATAGTATTGTGAAGTAATATTACAATATGATCGGACAACGGAAACGATAACGCCCGTATTAAGAAAAACCTATCTGTGAAATCCTCTGGAGCAGGTAGCCACGCGCATCCTGGCCATGAGCCTCTTTGATGAAAAGGGAACCTGGGCGGAAGACCTGTACTGCACGCACGACCTGTTGAAAAACGCTACGGCGCTCTTCGGCATCCGAGCGGGACGCCGCGCCTTGTACGAATACGGCCCATATGGGAATATCCTCAGGATGGAAGGAAATGCCGCAGAGGACAATCCGTTCCGGTTCTCCAGCGAATACGCTGATGACGAACTGGGGCTGGTTTACTACAATTACCGCTATTATAATCCCCAAAATGGCAGGTGGATTAGTAGAGAGCCTGCTGGAGAAATAGATGGATGGAATTTGTATTCTTTTGTCAACAATAAATTGACTCAACATATTGATTTTTTAGGATTTCAGGCAATAGATGCGTCTTTGCTTGGTACTGGCCCAACAAATTCCGTCGGCGCAGCTACATTGATAGAACCTGCCAAAGTGGCACTGGCAGCAGGAGTAATAGCAGCGGCTGGAACAGTAGCCATAGTCTCTAAAGAATCCCTTCAAAGATCTATGATGAGAAGCGGAGTCAAGGTTGAAGAAATATTAAAAGAATTAAAACATCGGAAAGGGATGTGGGTATGTTACGTTCGAGGAAGCACTCTCCCGACGAAAGAAAATAAAGGAACATGTTGTCCAGAAGTTATTCATGGTTATGGTGTAGGAAAAACTCAAAACATTGCTCATGAGGCTGCAAAGAGATACGCTTCCTCTAGAACTCCTAAGGGATGCACAGCCAAACATGAATCTAACAACTATAAATGTGCAAAATGGTAAAATATGATGGAGTCAATCACAAAATATGAATTAGTTACAACTTTGGAATTCCAACTTGTAACAGAATCTTCTTTGCCTGATTGGATTGTTAGGCTAGATTTGTATAAAACTAAAAAAAATAAGGAGGTTCTTTATTATCCGCGAATTTTTAGTCGGGAACTCTATATGATTTCAAGACATGGAAAACGCTCGGTGTCTCATTGGTTGTGGACAGAAGAATCGTTTAGAGATTTATGCTGGGATGCTCATATTCGGGCGAAGGATGAAGATCATGCAGTACAAATTCTGGAGAGCTACCTCAATCATTGGATCAATAACAGGGAAATCCCACCTAATGTAAAAAACTGTATTATAGATGAAAATCCATTAAACCATGGCTGAATTAATTAAATCAGGGAGAAAAATCAGAACGGATTATTATTGGTTCAAAGAATTTTGTTTTTTGCCAGATGCAGGAAGAGATATTGAACGATTAAAAATAGAGACATTTTTATCATGTAAACAAGAGTATTATGCCCGTTGTTTTGTAGAAATGGAAATGGATTTATTCATCATGCATCCCATGATGCATGCTAACGTATCAGAAGGTATTGAAGTTGAATGTTCTATGATAGGAAATCTGATAAGTTCAAGTAGAGTTTGGTCGTGCTATCAGGCTCGGATTCATAGTTGTATTCGCAAGGGTATATTTTTAAAAAATGTTCGTAATTTTAGCGATGTTGTAAAAAAACAGGCTCGTAAAAAACGACGAAATTCTCGTTTCTTCTTTTGCAAGTAGCAATTGAAACTGACGTATGTAGACAAAGAAAAAAATACTAAGATTAGTATCATAAATGAGAGTAGAAGTATATATTCCATTTGAAAATAAGGAATGACAGTTTGCTTCATTTGGTTGTTTAATAGGATAAATGCTTTCTTTAGATACAGTCTCCCGGGAAATTTTTACAATGATTTGAACTAATGATATTATGAATTTATATTAACGGAGTTGTTGTATCCAGTTGGATTGATGGTTACTGCTGTTGCAGTAACCACCGTAGCCATTACTGAAGTTATTGCCCCAGGAACGACAGAAAAAGTTATTAAAAAAATATCTGAGAATGTAATTCCTAAAGTCGAGCCAATTGCCGTGCCTGTTTCAAATACAGTTCCCAAAGCAGATTGTGAAGAATTAAAGCGGAAAAAGAAAGAAGCTAAAGAAGCATCTCGAGGTCAATCATGCAAAAAATTATGTATCCCAGAGCATCCAACAGCTTCTGTTTGTGATGAATTTAAGAGACGGGCTCAAAAATTAAAAAATGCTGAAGAAGCAAGAAAAATGTATGATTCAAATTGCTTTGATGGTGGAGATAATGGACATATAGAGCAGTCTGAAGAGATAGGAAAAGGTGCCGAAAGATGTTGGAATTTATATAAAGAATGCAGGAAAAAATTACTATAATGGTGAATTATTATACTCATAAAAATTTGAATGATATGATTCGGGAAGTGGAAAGAGAATTTCCTTTAGAAAACTCTTTTTTTCCAACAAAAAACATTCGCAATCTTATTGCAAATCCTGATTATCCGGATGATGAAGGACGAGAATGCGGGGAACCGTTTTTAAACCAGCGCTGGATTGATGTTCCTGCGATACAATGGTACGATAATGCCGAATTTGTGAGTTTTGCTACAAGCAGAGCCCTTGCATATTTCTTCCCTTCTATTATAAGGAATTCTTATATGGAAGAAATATCAAGGGTGAATAATTATATGGCTGACGCTGAGGAATGGATGATGAATAAACTTATTGTCGTTTGTTTTTCGGAGAGAATACGTACTTATGTGCAAAAAGAAGTAAATTATATATACCGTTCTTATACAAAAAATCAGCTTGAAATTGTAAGGAAGTGGATATTGTTTCAAAATAAAGATAATTATTTTGCAGATAGCTGTAACAACGCTCTTAAAATATTAGATTCGGAAATTAAAAATAAAAATTAATTATAAACATTATAATAAATTCATATAAATGAAAAATATTAAAAATGAAAGAAAATGTTAAAATTTTTTCAGTAGTAATAATTACGGTATTAGTAAGAGATCGGGATGATAATATGCGTATCCATCTCTATAACCCTAACAGACCTGCAGGAAAAACAAATGTAACATTTATTAATGGAATAAGACAGTGACTATGAATATTATTTATTTATTTTTATTATTTTTTATTTCGGCGGGTAATATTTTATTTGCGGGAAACAATAATATTACCCCGTTGGATGCAGCTGTAGAAACCGCTTTGCATAAGATAAAAGAAATCAGTTCAGATATTGAAATAATAAATAAAAGTCTGTCTACATACATTCCCTTTTTATGTGAAGAGAGAAGTATTTTGCCTTTTCTTGGTTATGAATGTTGGGTTGAAGAACATCCTTGTTTAAAGGCTGAATTTCCTGATAAGTATGATATTTTATTTTTGAAAGCAGATGAAGAAAGAAAAAAATATAATATTTTATTTTTGAATGATAATAAAATATATTTTTATTATATATGTCTTCTTGAAAATAAAATGATGAAACAATATTCTATTATGGTTTCCGATTCTGAAGACGTCGTCAGTAGCGCTTTGATGAAAATAATGAAACAATATAAATTATCAAATATGATTAATCAGCAAGTGTCGTTAGAAAATCTGGAGTTTATAATTAATTTATTTGGGGCATATGGAAATGAAGTTTCTGGAACTCCTCTGGTTGCATACGGATACAATTCAAAAATTTTTGGAGTAGTTTTTGGGGGACTGTTATTACCACGTGAGGATTCAACAGCCTTTAAAATTTATTCACTATTCAACTCAATGATGGCATATTTTGAGAATTTGAAAAATAATGATATACCTAGATGTGATTCGTTATTTATTAATGGATTAAATTCAAATATTGAAAAAATCATTTTGAATAGTTCTCTCTTTGGAACTGCTAAAACTTTGGATGGTTGTCCCGGGAGCCGATGATGGAAAGGCTTCAGGAAAATCTGTGTGGCTATGTGGGAAATTTCCCCAGCGCTTTTATAGACGTACAAGGAAAGTTTGGGTTTGCATTGCCGGCGTTGTTGAATCCAGTTGGATTGACAGTTGCAGCTGTTGCAGTAACCACCGTAGCCATTACTGGAGTTATTGCTCCAGGAACGGCAGAAAAAGTTATTAAAAAATATCTGAGAATGTAATTCCTAAAGTCGAGCCAATTGCCGTGCCTTATCCAGATATTCCAAAACTTGGTGATTGTTCTGCTTCCGAACAAAAATATTTACAAGACAAAGTGAATAGAGCAAAGAAAGAGGTTGGTAAAAGTGGAAAGTGTACGGGCCATGACTGTTGCTATATATTAAAAATGAAAAAGAAAGCATGGTTAATGCTTGCTAGTGCTAGGAGTCATATTAATAATAAATGTTTTAAGGGTGGAAATAAAACTCATCACGAACAAGCGAAAGATGCTTGGAATAATTTATCAAAATGTGAAAAATTCATAGAAGAAAAATGAAATTATTAAAAAAAGAATCTTTAGAAATAAATTTTCCGATATTGCCGATTCCAAATAACATTAAAGATGAAAATGAATTTGAAGATATAACATATATTCAAGGGAAATCGTGGATATCTTTGAAAGCTAGTGATTGTAAATATATATGGGATTTTTTTCCTGTTTTCAGCAACGAGGCTTTTAGATATTATTTGCCTGCTGTTATTTATATTTCATTTGAAGAGCTGATTAAATTTCAAAAATTGAAAGATTCAGATCTCTTAGTAGATTGCACATGTCAGAATATGATCGGTAGAATGCGTGACGATTTGGATATCTTTAAAAAATTTTCTTCTGTTCAGTTACGAACCATTTTGGAATGGCTACTTGATCTTGGCGAGGAGAATAGCGGACTTAATCCATATGACTATAAAGAATGCGTTACTTGGTTATCATTATTAATAGAGGAGAAGAGCATTGAAACTATATAGAGTAATATTGTAATTATTTTTTTCTTTGTTATCAATGGATCCGGTTTAAGAGTTATAAAAAATTACGGAATTGTTTACTTTAGTCTTGTTTTATTGATTTTTCCGAATCAATTTATTGATTGTCAATAGTTAAAGTGTTTTGGAAACCTTACGGCAAGACTATTCCATGCAGTTCCGGGGAAATATCATTCAGGCATGAATTAATTAATGACATATTCTCTCTACATCATTGGATTTCCTTCACTTTACGGCGGTGCGGGGGCCGAGCTTTATCACCAGATTAAGGTTTGGAAGCAGATGGGGGTGGAAATGCATCTTATCCCCACCCAGAAAAATGCACACGGCGCCGGACTTTATCCGGAGATGGTGAAATTGGGTGTTGCGGTGCATGAAGGCTATGATTGGGAGGCCATTCCGGCAGGGGCTCCCGTCATCAGTTTTTGTAATGAAGAGTTTCTGGCTGCTCTCCCGAAGATACGAAAACGGACGGGAAGGACAGTTTTCGTCAATTGCATGACCTGGCTTTTCGGCAGGGAAAAGGAAGCCATGAGGCGGGGAGATATTTCCCTGTTTCTTTATCAAAATAGCAACGTAATGGGAAACGTCATGCCTCGCCTGAGAGCTTTAAATCCCGACCCGGCCATCCGGTTCATGACGTTTAGGCCGTATTTTGATGCGGCAGATTTTCCTTTTGCTGCAGGGCGTTCCACGGACTGGTTTGGAGCCGGACACATTTCCCGGCAGGATGAAGATAAGTTCAGCAAGGATACGTGGCATATCTACGAGCATTTTGCTTCTCCTGTCCGGAAGAAGGGCACTTTTCTCGGTTTTGACCGGCGGAGCGAGGCGAAGACCGGCAGGCCTCCCGATTGGGTGGAGACTTTCCATGATCAAAAGTCTTTGTCCCAACAGGAGTTTTACCGGCGCTGCCACATCGTTTTGCAGCCCACCGATACGACGGAGAATTGGCCGCGTGTGGGTTTTGAGGCCATGGCAAGCGGGAGTGTGCTTGTTGTGGACAGGCGCGGGGGGTGGGAACAAATGGTGGAACACGGGAAGACCGGATGGCTGTGCGAATGCCCCGGTGATTTCATCACGTACGCCACTAAGATGGCTTGGGAGCCCCACTACCGGGAAGACATGGCCGCTGCCGCCCGTGAGCGGGGCATGGCCCTGGGCGGCCAGGAAGCTTCCATGGAAAGCTGGCAGGAGGTGTTTGAGGCAATCAGCCGGATACCGGATTCGTGAAGTGCCGCTTTTGCTCTGACCGGAATGCGAACCGTTTCTTCCCTGCGGGTCAGATGAGCCATGTGCCGTATTGGCGGAGGTTCTTCTGCCTGTGCATGCTGTAGGCGATAATGTATTTGAGGAGGTCCTCCTGGGAGTAGCCGTGTTCTGCGGCCGCCAGGCAGATGGAGCCGCTTTTGCCCAGGTGGCAGCAGATGTTCATTTCCAGAATGCGCCGTTCTCCCGTCTCGAAGTCGATTCTATAGTCGATGCGGAAATAGTCCATCGGCCCCAGAGCGCTCCAGATTTTCCGGACGTCACAGGCGATGTCCTGCTCCATATCCTGAACGGAGACCAGTTGGTAGCCCAGATGGTCGTGCAGTTTCAGGTCTTCCGTGATGATGCTGCCCGGTTTGTCGGATTTCGGCTGCACATATCCCAGGATGACGGGGTTTTCCCCGCCCAGTACGGGAACGGTGACGTCAATGCCTTCGCAGTATTGTTCCACGAGCACTTCGTGCCCTTCTTCCATCAGGCGCCGGGCGCATGAGTCCACGGCTTTCCAGGAGCTGCAGATGCTGTCTTCCCGGATGCCGCCTGAAGCGGCTCCAAAACGCTTTTTGACAAAATAGGGGCCTGGGAAAGGGGCCTGGGCCGGAATACCTTTTTCTCCGGAAAGTCCAATGCCTTCCGGAACGTTCAATTCCAGGGAGCGGAATACCATTTTGGTCAGCAATTTGTCTTCCGCTATGGCGCGGATGTTGGGAGGGGCGCCCAGGTAGGGAATCTGAATGAATTCGCAGTAGGAAGAAATGAATATTTCAGGTCTGGACATGGCGAACCTGTTCATCAGGGAGAATACATAGTCCACGTTTCCCTTGGCGAATTGGACGGAATAGGGTTTGGAGGAGGAGACGACGTCATAGCCTATGTCCTGGATGGCTTTATAAATGTTGTAGTGGTACTGAGGGTAGCCTCCATTGCCTGTGTAGGGTTTTTTGGAGAAATCGGGAGCGTCGGGGGCATATGGAGCCAGGAACATGATCCTTGCCGGCTTGCCATATTGATTGAGTTGGATGTCTGGTATTTCAAACATGGCTTATGGCTATTACGTGTAATGTTTCTTGGATTATGGAATGGGCCGCCATGTTCAAATAATATAAAAAAGAAGGGACGGCATAGCCGTCCCCGGAGGTGGTGGAATAGAAGAGGGAGAACTTCTTCCTTATTTTCTGGACATTCCCCTGGCGACGCGCTGAACATATTGTTCCATGGCCGGAAGTTCCTGTTCAATGCATTCCACCAGTTTGAGCTGCGTACGGCAGCGGATGAGATTGTGGTTCGGCCGTGAGACCTTGAAGTATGGGTCGCCTTCCAGATAGTCCGTTAAGAAACGGATGCCGATTTCCAGCGTGATGAGTTTTCCTGAGAAGGCAAGCTGGTCTATTTCCGCCTGGGTCAGGAAACCGTGGGCAGCAGACAGATACCCTTCTACAATGGATTGGAACATGGGCATGCGCATGCGCACCTTGTCCAGGTCTTCTTCGTCTTCTTCCGTAGGCGGAGTGACGGTGCGCACCATATCTCCGAAGTCGTACAACACCAGGCCGGGCATGACCGTATCCAGGTCAATGACGCAGACGGCGTGGTCTGTGTCCTCATCCAGCATGACATTGTTGATTTTGGTGTCGTTATGAGTGATGCGGGTAGGAAGCACGCCTCTTTCCTGGAGATTCAGCAACCGATCCACATCCTGCTCACGGGCTTTAATGAATTCCAATTCAGGCAGACAGGTGGAAAGACGCCCCTGCGGATCCAGTTCCGCCACTTCCATCAGGCGGTTGAAGCGGTTCCGGGTATGATGGAAGCCAGGTATGGTTTCCACGATGTCGTCCGGGTTCATGTCACTGATCAAATCCTGGAAGGAGCCAAAGGCAAATCCCGCCTGGTAGGCCTGGCGGGTGTTTTCCACCACGTCGTAGGTGTGCGTGCCGGCTAGGTAGTTGTAACAGCGCCAGATGCCGTCGCCGGGGATGTCAATGTAGTTGCGTCCTCCCCGGGCCGGGTAGAGGTTGAGGGTTTGGCCGGCGGAATCTTTCAGGCGGCGCAGGACTTTCCAGTTGATGTGACGCGTGACTTTTTCCACATTGCGCATGACGGCTTTGGGGTCTTTGAAGACGTAATCGTTGATGCGCTGGAGGATATAGGAATCTTCCGTCCCGTCGCTTTTACGGTAGGTGGCCTTGTAAGTGGTGTTGATGTGCCCGCTGGGGATTTCCTTCCCGGTGACGAATTCCCCTTCAATGGCGAAGAGGTCTCCAATTCCGGCGATACGGCACAGAAGCTGGTCGGGAGCTGTCGTTACGGAGAGAGGGGCTGTCATGTCAAAGGTTGAAAGAAAGTTGAATGAATAAGTTAACGGATGAATTTATAACCTACAAGCTCATCAAGCCTGTTCCTGAGCCGGGAAATACCGTCTCCATTGAGCGCGGAAATGGGGATGACGTCCACTTTCGGGAAACGCATGCGGAAGTTAACCAGATTTTCTTCCGCTCCTTCCAGGTCCATTTTGTTGGCGACGACGAACCAGGGCTGTTTGGCCAGGTCTTCGCTGTACAGTTTAATTTCCGTGCGGAGATTCTGAAGGTCTTCAATGGGGTCGCGGCCTTCGCTGCCGGCCATGTCCAGAACGAAGACGAGCACTTTGCAGCGCGTGATGTGGCGCAGGAATTCATGTCCCAGGCCCCGGTTGTTGTGTGCGCCTTCAATGATGCCGGGAATGTCCGCCACAATGCAGCGGCGAAAGCTGTCGAATTCCACCACTCCAATGATAGGCTGAAGCGTGGTAAAAGGATAGCTGGCTACTTTGGGCTTGGCTTCCGAAATGTCTCCCAGCAATGTGCTTTTGCCCGCGTTGGGGTAGCCTACCAGCCCGGCGTCCGCAATGCGGCGCAATTCCATAAAGAAGACTCCTTCCTCCCCCTCCGTTCCCATCTCGGCTTCCGTAGGCGCCTGGTTGGTCGCGGAACGGAAATGCCAGTTTCCCTTGCCGCCGAGGCCGCCCTGGCACAGCGTGAACCGGGTGCCGATTTCCGTCAGATCCGCTATTTTTTCCAGTTCAATGCCTTCACCTTCCCGTTCCAGCCAGGTCGCCTCCGCCATGGAAGAGGCATTGCTGCGGTAGATAATGGTGCCGGGGGGCACTTTCCCGATGACGGATTTGCCGTTCTTGCCATGTTTCTTGGCGCTTTGTCCGCCTACCCCGTCCGTGGCGATTAATTTTGGATCATAAAAAAAAGAACGCAGGTCATTCGTGTGCGGATCCACTTCCAGAATGACGCTTCCGCCATCGCCTCCATCACCGCCGTCCGGGCCTCCCTTGGGCACGAATTTGGCCCTTCGGAAGCTGACCAGCCCGTTTCCTCCCTTTCCTGCCCTGGCGAATATGCGGATGTTGTCAACAAACATGGTCTGAATATGAAACATTTTCCTTCAAAACGCAAGACATGTGCAGGGCTGCACGGTTTTTCCACGGTGTAGGCCGCTGACTTTCCCGTGAAAGAGGATTTCGAATCATTACGGGAACTCCGGATGTTTTTACGATGCCCCGGATTGATTTGTGCCATGCTGGCTGTCTTCACAGTAATAAATGAAGAGAAAAATTCCTCTTATTAAAATAATCAGGGACAGCGGCAGCGACATGCCGCTTTTATTGGTGTCATGCAGACGTCTGCATGTAACGGACGGGGAAGGGAACCCAGGGTGAATAAACTCCATGCCAGAAGAGGAGCGGCAGATGCCAGACAGCAGAAAAAATTTCAGTTGAGTTCTTTTGATTTAAGCCGCTCCAGGCAAATAAAAAAATTATCGAGATAGTGAAGGACATGTCCAAAGGCAGGACGGCAGTTTGCGCGTATATCCAATCCATGTTCCGGGAGGGCGGCCCTCCCGGAAAACGGTATGTTTGAAAATGGCCTGTTTAGCGATTCCCAACAAGTTGTCCCCCTTGAAGATTGTCGTTTGCGCAGTGTTCGTGTCCGGCATGATCCGTCGCAGTTTCGGAAGGTCTGTTTCCAATCAGGAAAAAAATTGATTCAGTATTTCATGTAATGTTTTAAAATGAGTGGATTACTTATGGAAAACCTCTCTGGAGGCCACTGTAATTGCTTAAAATATGTTTCGAAAGTCTGCGGGAAAAATAAAAATTGAGGAGTATGAACCCATATCATGAATTTGCATGGAATTCTGTCTTTCTGGGGAAAGGCGGATATTGCCATTTTTCTTATACGTGATGGGCAAACGGTCTTTTGGATTGAAAATGAGTATGGGCGTGGCATGATTTCCGGGAATCATGCCACGCCTTTCCATCCACCTTCCCGACGGTTCTGAAAAAACCATAGTTCTTCCAAAGAACGGTGAATATTTCGCACGCATCGGACGTGACGAGCATTGCGAGATCGTGCTTCCCTTTCAGTCGGTTTCCGGAGAGCATGCCTTGCTTCAGTTTAAGGAAGGGGGATATGTCCTGGAAGACCTTGGCTCCACTAATGGAACTAAAATCAACGGCCTGACGCCGATGGTCGCCGCGACCCTTTACGATGGCGATGAAATCGCTTTGGGGGATGCCAGGCTCCGGTTTGCGGAAGAGCCATCTCCGGGATTTTCTGCCGAATCATCCGGGAGAGAAGAAGATGCCGTCCCTTCGATCGCTATGCGGAACTTACAGCAGTTGGCGGATGAAGCCGCCCGCACGACCCGGAATCATTATTTATGGATGGCTCTTTATGCCGTCCTGATATTTTTTCTGGCTGTGTTTGCCGGATTAACCTACAAACATTACAGGGTAACGGGTGAATTGCTGCCTCTTCAATGGCTGGATATTGAATCCCCCAAGGCCGCCTTGAAATCCATGCCTCTTCCTCAGACGGAAAACGGTATGCAGCACTGACCGGAATTTTTCAGTCCTGCCGTTTTATGGACTGGCCGGAGTATTTCCGGGCATGCGTTCCACATCCGTGAATAATGTGAAAGGAGTGGCGGAGCCCTGTTCCAATTCCAACAGGTATTGTTTAATGGTCAGGCCGCTTGCATATCCGGTCAGTTTGCCGTCGGCTCCGATGACTCGGTGGCAAGGGATGATGATGCCGACAGGGTTCCGATTGTTGGCCTGTCCTACTGCCCGGCATGCTGATGGGCGTCCTATTCGCCGGGCAATGTCTCCGTAACTTCTGGTTTCTCCATAGGGGATGGCTTGAAGGGCTTTCCAGACCGTTCGTTCAAATTCGGTTCCCTGGGGAGAAAGCGGCACGTCAAATACGCGGCGGGAACCTTGAAAATATTCATCCAGCTGGTCAGCCGTTTGACGCAGCAGGGGTGTTTCCTCCCATTCCAAATGCTCCGGCTGTGCCATGCGGCTGAAGAAAAGATGGGTGACGGCTGTGCCGTTTTCCACAATCACGACAGCGCCTGCAGGCGTCTGGTGGAGGAGCGCTCGGGCATGGGGAGGAAAAGTGGTTTTCATATCATGACCATAGCATGTGCCGGGTTAAAAGTTCTATTCATTTTGCAGGATATTTCGCCATTTGACAGGGGAAAGGAGGTATGAGGTCCCGAATGATGTATTTTGTTTGAAAGGCTGCGGAACTAGGTGCAGTATTGCTCCGTATGAAGAAGAGCCTATTTGCCGTGTTATTGACTGCATGCCTTTGCATGTCTGTAAAGGGAGAAGATTCCAAACCTCCGAGGACCCTCCCCGGCGGATGGGTTTATGTCTGGGGTGACGAGTTCAACGGTTCCAGGATAGACGCCAAAAAGTGGAAACCGGAGTTGGGAGTAATCCGTAACCAGGGATCCCAGCAGACTTATACAGGCCGACCCAAGAATATGAGATTGGAGGATGGCTGCCTGGTTTTGGAAACCCATTTTGAAAAGTTCGCCAATATCAATTACAAAAAAAGTTCGGCGGATTGGATCAAGAATACCAAGTTCATGCCCTATACCTCCGGTTCCGTTACGACGATCAAGACAAAAAATTTCATGTTCGGCAGACTGGAAGTGCGTGCCAAGGTTCCCAAAACCAAGGGCATCTGGCCAGCCATCTGGCTGCTTGGCAAGAATAAATGGGGCTGGCCCGCCAATGGAGAGATTGATATGCTGGAGAATATTTCCCAACAGCCGGATGTGGTTTATTCCACTTTCCATTTGAGTCCGGACGGCGTGTCCAAAAGGGATGCTTCCCGCGGAGGGACTGTGAAGATAGATAATCTTTCCGATGATTTTCATACCTATGTCATGGAATGGGACAAGGATTCCATCAAGTTGATGGTGGATGACAAGCTGGTGAAGTCCATTGACCTTAATACCACCAATTATGCCAATGGGGCGGGGAATCCGTTCCGTACGCCGTTCTATCTCATTCTCAATTCCGCCGTGGGCGGCACCTGGTGCGAGAAAGCTCCTAAAGACGGGCAAGGGTATCCTGTAAAATTCCTGGTTGATTACGTTCGGTTCTATCAGACGAAAGAACATGCCCAGCAGGCTAAGCAGTTTGACCCGGAAACCGGCCTGCCCAAGAAGAAATAGCCTTTTTCCAGGTTGAGACATGTCCGGCGTGGCGGCCGGACATGCAATATGTCACTTGCCTTGTCATTTCACAAATGGCGCGGCTTTTCATATTGGATTCTTCTGCAGTGTTTCGGAACGGGAGGCCGTGAAGGTCACAAGTCTGCATTTCCAGAGGAGATTGCTGTATAGCTCCGCGGGAATGTGCTTACCTGTGTTTTCTTTTTTATATTTAACGGAATAGCGCAAAAAAACGGCTCCGCCGGATGACGGAGCCGTTTTCGTTGGTCCAAAAAAGGGTTGGCTGATTTTAACAGGATGTTCCCGTGGTCTGGGCCAGTTCCTGGAAACGGGCCAGGATTCGAGCTGTAACAGGACCGATTTTTCCAGAGCCCAGCTGATAGCCGTCCAGTTTGGTCACGGGAACGCATTCCGCGGCAGTGCCGGTCAGGAAGCATTCGTCCGCACAAGTGATGGTAAAGCGGTTCATGGTCTTTTCCTGAGCCGGGATTTGCAGCTCCCGGCAGATTTCCAGCACTACCCGGCGCGTGATGCCGTCCAGGCAGCCGTCCGTAACTGGCGGCGTGAACACGGTACCGTCCTTCACGATGAAAATGTTGTCGCCCGTGCATTCGGCCACATTACCCAGGTCGTTCAGCATCAGGGCTTCCGCCGCACCCTGGCGCACAGCTTCCATTTTGGCCAGGATGTTGTTGAGATAATTGAGCGACTTGACCTGCGGACAAACAGTGTCCGGACGGTTGCGGCGCACGGAGCTGGTAATCAGGGCCAGCCCGTTTTCATATACATTCGGATCGTACAGGGAGATTTTATCCGCAATGATGAAGACGCAGGACCGTTTGCAGTTGAATGGGTTAAGTCCCAGATTGCCGACGCCGCGGGTAACCACCAGACGGATATAGCCGTCGTTCAGGCCGGAGGCCGCGACCGTTTCGCATACGGCGTTGGAGAGTTCTTCCTGAGTGTAAGGAATATCCAGCAACAGATAATGGGAGCAGTTGTACAGGCGGTCCATGTGGTCTTCCAGGCGGAAAACGCGCTTATTATAGAACCGGATACCTTCAAAAATGCCGTCTCCATAGAGTGTGCCGTGGTCGAAAACCGAGGTTTTTGCTTCCTCCTGTTCCACCAGCTTTCCATCTAACCAAATCTTCATTGTTATCTAGAATTGAGAAATTACTTATGCCGGAACAGAATACTCCTATTTGAGGAGGGGGGGAAGCTATAAATGCGCCGGAGGAAAATAAAAGTTCCATCGCTTGCGGCAATGGCGGCAGGGAGGCTTGCAACCGCTGAAAATATAGTCGGTATTCATGGAGCAGACTTGACATTTATTTTCCGGTGTTTTTAGCTCTCGCGCGCAATGTCAGATCCTTCCAAGTTCCGCAACCTCGCCATTATCGCTCACGTTGACCATGGGAAGACGACCCTGGTTGACCAACTTTTGCAGGCGGGAGGCGCCTACCGTGCTAACCAGGCCGTGCAGGAACGCGCCATGGATTCCATGGATCTGGAACGAGAAAAGGGCATCACGATTAAGGCCAAGAATACATCCATCCTCTGGAATGGATATACGATCAATATTGTGGATACTCCCGGACACGCGGATTTCGGCGGGGAAGTGGAGCGCGTGATGAAAATGGTGGATGGCGTGCTTCTGGTGGTGGACGCTTTTGAAGGGCCGCAGGCTCAGACGCGTTTTGTGCTCCGCAAGGCCCTTCAGGAAGGTCTGATGCCCATTGTCGTCATTAACAAGATCGACCGTCCGCATGCCGATCCCGCCGCCGTGCATGACCAGGTGCTGGAGCTTTTTCTGGAGCTGGGCGCCACGGATGAACAATTTGAGGCCCCTTTCGTGTACGGTTCCGCCCGCGACGGTTACTTCATGAATTCCATGGAGGGGGAACCTCCTGTGGACTGCACTCCTCTTTTATTCAAGATTGTGGAACATATCCCCGCTCCGAAGGATGCCGATCCGGAGGGTGAATTCAAGATGCTCGTTTCCAATATTGACTGGGACGATTATGTGGGCCGTGTGGCTATCGGCCGCATTACTTCCGGCACTGTGAAGAAAGGGGATACCGTGTGGCTCCATCAGAGCGACGGCTCCTGCATTTCCGGAAAAGTGACCCGCATGTTTGAATATTCCGGCCTGAGCACTACGGATTCGGCCATCGGCGTGGCAGGCAACATCGTAGGGGTGGCGGGGTTTGAAAACGTCAATATCGGGGAAACCTTGGGCGGTTCCGCGGATACGGAGCCCCTTCCATTCGTGGCGATTGATCCTCCTACCATTTCCATGGAATTTTCCATCAACAACGGGCCTTTCGGAGGGCGCGACGGCAAGAATGTGACTTCCCGCGTGATACGCGACCGCCTGATGAGGGAAATGCGGACGAATATTTCCATCCAGGTGGAGGATACGGACAAGGCCGGCGTTTTCTCCGTTTCCGCCCGCGGCGCCATGCAGATCGCCGTGCTGGTGGAGACTATGCGC
Source organism: Akkermansia sp. 54_46 (assembly GCF_001917295.1). Lineage (NCBI taxonomy): Bacteria > Pseudomonadati > Verrucomicrobiota > Verrucomicrobiia > Verrucomicrobiales > Akkermansiaceae > Akkermansia > Akkermansia sp. 54_46. The sequence continues at coordinate 191,941 of NZ_MNUD01000033.1, read as the reverse complement.
CGTGAAAATTATGAACTGTGCGTTTCCCGTCCCACCGTGATCATGAAGAGGGATGAAAACGACCGCCTTACGGAACCGTATGAAACGATGTACGTAGAAGTTCCGGACGAACATGCCAACGGCGTCATGAAGCTTCTTCACGCCCGCAAGGGACAGATGGAAGACATGGTATGCAGGGAAGGCACGGGCCATACTTTTATTCAGGCTTATATTCCCACCCGCGGTATTATCGGTTTTGAATTTGAGCTGGTCAATCTGACGTCCGGCCACGGTATTTTCTCCCACCTGTTCCGGGATTACGGCCCCTATGCCGGGGACATCACCACGCGTACCACCGGCACCCTGGTTTCCATGGAGACGGGCGTTTCCACTCCGTTCGCGCTGGTAGCGCTGGAAGAACGCGGGCGTCTGTTTGTGGGGCCGCAGGAAGATATTTACGAAGGCCAGATTGTAGGCGAAAACCCGCGGCAGATGGATATGCCGGTCAACCCGTGCAAGGAAAAGCATTTGAACAATATCCGCTCAGCCACGAAGGGAGACGGCATCCAGCTTTCCCCTCCCGTCATTTTTTCTCTGGAACGTGCCATTGAGTACATTGAACCTGATGAACTGGTGGAGGCTACGCCTCATTTTATCCGTCTGCGCAAGCGCATCCTGAACGCCAATGACCGCGTAAGGGAATCCCGCAAAGCAGGAAATTAAGGTTCCTGGAGCGCTGGGGAAAGGCTCCTGTGTTCAAAGCGGCGCCGGGGTAGGGCCGCGCTGCCGGGTTCCCTGCGGTCCGCTGAGCGGAGGAATGGCCTTGTTCTGTTATGAATAATTCCGGTTTTTCCTGTGCGGCTATCGTTTTATTTGTCCGCAGCGGTTTCCTTGCGGAAGAATGCGGGTTAATGGTCCCGTAATCGGAGAAGCCCAGGGGACAGAAAAGAAGAAGACGGGGAACGGTTCGTTTTCCCGTCGTCTCAGAGGGATAAATACTCGGTGAAAGCGTTTCCCGCCTTACCCTGTTGGCGGGTTTTTCCAGAAAAAATGCCCGGTTTCTTTTAAGAAACCGGGCATGGCATTAAACTCGTTGAGGGAACTCTTTTTAGATTTTGCCAAAGAGGGTCTTGCCGGCGGACATAAGGTTGTCGGCGGCTTCCTGAAGGCGGGCGGCGACTCCCTTTTCACCCTTGGCAAGATAGGAACGGGGATCGTAATCCTTCTTGTTGCCCACTTCGCCATCAATCTTGAGCACTCCGTTGATGTGTTCGCACATGTGGGAGACGATCGGGCGGGTGAAGGCGTATTGCGTGTCGGTGTCGATGTTCATCTTGACGACGCCGTAGGAAACGGCTTCGCGGATATCGGAAAGTTCGGAACCGGAACCGCCATGGAAGACGAGGGGCATGCGAGCCGCTTCTCCGTGTTTGGCTACCACGGCTTCCTGACCGTCCCGCAGGATGCTGGGTTTCAGTTTGACGTGGCCGGGCTTGTACACGCCGTGCACGTTGCCGAAAGTGGCGGCCAGCATGAATTTGCCGAGGGGCGCGAGGGCTTCATACGTCATCAGCATATCTTCCGGAGAAGTGTAAAGCTTGTCGGCGGGATGGCCGGAGTTGTCCACTCCGTCTTCTTCTCCGCCCACAACGCCGATTTCGATTTCAAGAACGATGCCCAGTTCGGCGCATTCCTTCAGCAGTTCCCGGGAAAGCTTGAGGTTTTCCGCCATGGGAAGCGTGGAGGCATCCAGCATGTGGGAATTGAAGAGGGGGGCTTCACCGCGTTCCACGCGGCGGCGGGATTCGGCAATCAGAGGACGCAGGAAAGTATCCACATGTTCGGGCTGGCAGTGGTCCGTGTGAAGGGCTACGAGAACGTTGTGCTTTTCAGCCAGACGGCGCGTTGCTTCCGCCAGAACAATGGCGCCAAGGGCGGAATTGCCTACGGAGCTGCCGGAGGCGAATTTGCCGCCACCGATGGAAACCTGGATGATACCGTCGCTTTTGGCTTCGGAAAAAGCGCGGAGAGCGCCGTTGATGACTTCGATCGTGGTCACGTTAACGGCCGGATAGGCGTAGCCTTCCTTTTTGGCCGTTTCAAGCATGGTAATGTATTGTTCTGGTGTGGCTATTGGCATAACGGGGATATGATAGGTGTTTTTTTTCAGGAGGGCAAGGCTGAACTCAGGCGCACGCCGGGGTTGCAGCGCTCTTGCGGGACATGTTCATGTTCGAATCATTGTGACTTGCGGCCGGACTGGTCCACCGGAGCCCGTACGGCAGTAGCGTGCGGCGTCTCCGGAAAGAAGCTCCGCGTGGCTTGGCGGACTTGAAAATTCTACCTTGTTTTCCATTCAGTACGGTTGAAAGGAAATGCCCCTCCTTCGTTTTACCGCTGGAAGGGCATTCTAAAGATGGGCGGGATGGGGATGTTATTCCGGAATGGATTCTCCCCGGATGAGGTCTTCCCAGCTCTGGCGGCTGCGAATGACGTTCCATTGGTCCCCGTCCACCAGGACTTCTTCCGCCATAGGCCGTGAATTGTAGTTGGAAGACATGGAAAAACCATAGGCTCCGGCGGACAGTACGGCCAGGAGTTCTCCCTGGCGCACGTCCGGCATGTCCCTGTTTTGGGCGAGGAAGTCTCCGGATTCACAGATGGGACCCACAACATCCGCTGTGACGCAGGATCCGGAGGGGTGTTCTCTGACCGGGATAATTTCATGATAGCCCTGGTAGAGGGCGGGGCGGATGAGGTCGTTCATCCCTGCATCCACAATTTTAAAGGTTTTGGCTTTCCCGTTTTTTTCATACAGGCAACGCGTGATGAGTGCTCCCGCATTTCCTACGATAAGACGGCCCGGTTCCACAATGATGTGTAATCCCAGAGGTTGCAGGGTGGGGACGACGGCCTGGGCGTAAGTGCTCAGCGTGAGCTGGGCGCAGTCCTCATTCCACCATTCCTGAACGCCGGAATCCAGCGTGCCCTGGTAAACGATGCCAATTCCTCCTCCGATGGAGAAAAATTCAATGCCGTGTTTTTCTTTCAGGGAAGCAGCCAGGGGGGCGACTTTCCTGACGGCTTCCAGGAAGGGTTTCGCCTGGGTAAGCTGGGAGCCGATATGCATTTGCAACCCTTTCAGATGAAGGTTCGGAAGTTCGCGGGCCGCCATCTCATAAAGAGATTCAATGCGTTCGAAGTCCACGCCGAATTTATTTTCAGCCTTGCCGGTAGTAATGTATTTGTGCGTTCCCGCCTCTACGTTGGGATTGACGCGCACGGCCACCGGAGCCTTGACTCCCATGGAGGCGGCAATGGCGTTAATGGCCCGCAGTTCCGCTTCGGATTCCACATTGAAGCAATAAATGCCCTGCGCCAGGGCATAACGGATTTCCTGCTCGGTTTTTCCTACGCCGGCATAAGTGCATTTGGACGGATCTCCCCCGGCTTTGAGGACGCGGAAGAGTTCTCCGCCGGAGACGATGTCGAATCCCGCCCCGTTGCGGGCCATGAGGTTCAGGATGGCGATGTTGGAGCAGGCCTTGACGGCGTAGGCCACTTCCGCGTTAAGCGGTGCCAGAGCTTCCCTGAGGCGGTGAAAGTGGTTTAAAATGGTTTGTTTGCTATAAACGTACAGGGGTGTGCTTTCCTTGTCCGCCAGTTCCTGAAGGTTGACGTTTTCACAGTAGAGCGTGCCGTTTTTGTAAGCGAATGAATGCATGGATTATTCCTTGGTTGTGCTTTCGTTGGTTTTCCCGGAATGGAGAGGGGGGAGAGGGAATCTGGGAGTGGGAGGGTTGTCAATGAGCTGGGCGATCCAGGCGAGATCCTTGGAGCTTTCCAGCCCGAGTTTAATCAACATGGTAATGGGTACGGCCAGCAGCATGCCGATGGGGCCCCATACCCAGCCCCAGAAGATGACGGAGAGCAGAACCATACTGGTCACAATGCCGAATTGTCGTCCCAACAGCATGGGTTCCAGGCAGTTTCCCAAGGCTGTGTTGATCACCAGGTAGCCGCCGGCAACAATGATGCCCGCAGTAGGGCTGATCAGAAGCATGGCGAGAAGTGTGGGGGGGATAGCCGCGATGATGGAGCCGAAGGTGGGAATGAAGTTGAGGGCGAAAGCCACGATGCCCCACAACAGCGGAAAGTCCACGTTCATGTAATAGCAAAGCAGGAAAGCCAGAAGCCCTGTAACTGCGCTGATGAAGGTTTTAATAATGAGATATTTCTGAACTCCGGCCAGGGCCTTGGAGAATTTGCGGATGCCTGTGTCGCTGTTATGCCCCAGTTTATTGATGTTCGCCCGGAAGCGGGGGGCTTCCCCCAGGAAGAAAGTCATCAGGATCAGAATCAGGGTGGTGAAGGTCAGCATGGAAGCTAACTGCCCCATCACCCCTGTGGAAAACGCCACGATGCGCTGGCCGTTGAGCAGGTCCGGAAATTCCTGAAGCATCTGGTCAGCCAGGTTGTTCCAGTCCTGTTCAATCAGGAAAGCGCGGAGTTCATGGATTTTCTCCATCATAAGAGGCTGGTATTTGACCGTGACCGTTTTGGCCAGATCCTGCCCCAGGTATTGGGCCAGATAGCCCAGGCCCACCAGAATGCCAAAGTCCATGATGACCGTGAAAGTCACTGCCAGCCAGTGCGGGAAGCAAAGACGGCTCTTGAAAAAAGTCGTCAGCGGATAACTGACGATTGCCAGAAAGCCGGATAAAACGATGGGCAGGAGCACCGGTTTTCCCGCCTGCAGCCCGGCCGTGATGATAATGACGCTGGCGAGCATGAGCAGAATTTTCAGGCCCTCTTTTCCGGATTCTTTCTGAAAAGTCATGGAAGGATTGATATTAACGGGGTGGGTAATGGTAGCCTGTTTTCTGCAGGATTGCAATCTTAAAGGCCTTCATTTTCATGATGTTCCCGGAAGAAACGTTCCAGGTCTTCAAAACGGGTCAGGAGAAAGTCCGGCTTTTTTTCCCTGAGGCCTTTGATGTCCGCCTCCGCGGCCCATCCTGCGGAGAGAATGCGGATAGGGACAGAGCGGCATGCGTCCACGTCTGTGGGGGCGTCTCCAATATAGATGGCTTCTGAGGCGACGGCATTCAGACGGGACAAAGCCCGTTTGATGCGGTCCGGTTTTACGCCTCCCTCCGGGGAGCCTGTTTCCAGAATAGGAAAAAATTCGGACAGATGAAAAAACTGGAGGGATATCTCTGCGCTTTCCAGGCGTTTGCCTGTGACCATGGCCAGCCGAATGCCGAGGTTGCGGAGAGTGCTCAGCAATTCGGCTGTTCCGGGAAAGGGGGCGGGAGCCAGGTCTGCGTGCAGCTTGCGGTAATAGTGGATAAATAGTTCCCTGCCGCGTTCATGCAGTTCCGGTTTCCCGGGAATCAATTTCTGGATAACTCCCAGATCGTCCGGGCCGAATTGGCGTTCGATTTCTTCATCCGTCAATATTCTGCCGTCCAGCTTCTGGATAGCGCGGCGAAAAGCCTCCCGGCACAGGGGTATGGTGTCGGCAAGAGTTCCGTCAAAATCAAAAATGGCGGTTTTGATCATCAGCCGTACCCTACATGCCGACAACGGACGGTTCAAGGGGAAAGCCGTGCCGGAATAGTCATGATGGGGCTGCAGGACGGATGAATAAGCAGGACGTGTCATCCCGTGCGGAAAGGTCAACGTTTCATTCCTGTAGTATCTCTAAATCCCTTATGTACGGGAAGGCCCCAAAAGAATATCTGTCCCTGTGGAGCGTCATTGCATTAGGAATAGGGTCCATGGTGGGAGCGGGAATTTTCGCCCTCATGGGGCAGGCGACCCTGATGGCGGGAAAAAATGTATATTGGTCCTTTATTCTGGGAGGCGTTGCTGCCCTGCTTTCCGGGTACACCTACGCCAAACTGGGTTCCCGTTATCCCGGTTCCGGAGGAATTATGGATTATTTCAACGAGGCTTTTTCCCATAAGACCCTGTCCGGCGCACTGACCCTTATTTACCTGGGAACGCTGGTCATTACCGTGGCCCTGGTGGCCAAATCCTTTGGAGCCTATGCGTCCCGCCTGTTTTTACCGGACAGGGCAGTCACCATTTATTCCACGGCCCTTTTTGCCAGCGTGGCTATTTTGCTGCTGGGGGCATTGAATATGGGGGGAGCCAGGGCCGTTGGAAAGTCGGAAGTAATCATGGTGGCATTCAAATTATTGATTTTGACGGTTTTAATGCTTGCCAGCTTCGGTTCTTCCGTGCCTGTGGGCGCGGATCCCATTCCGGTGAAAGGGCTGGACGGTTTGCTGGGCAGCGTGGGATTGACATTTTTCGCATTTGCCGGCTACGGAATGATGGCCAATACGGCGGGCAATCTGAAAAATCCTTCCAAGACGCTGCCAAGAGCCATTTTTATGGCTATTGGCCTTGTGCTGGCCTTGTACCTGATACTCTCCTACGTAGTACTGTCCAACGTTCCCGCTACTTCCCTGGAAAGCCATACGGAAACGGCCGTAGCGCAGGCCGCCTATCCGGTTTTGGGCATGTGGGGCTTCATGGCCGTATCCGTAGCGGCTCTCATTGCTACGGCATCAGCCATTAATGCCACCATGTTCAGCATGCTGGACATTTCCCGGGCTCTGGCGCGCAACGGCCAGCTGGGAGCTATTTTTAAACAGCCTTTCTGGGGCCACGGAACGGAGGGTTTTTTCTATCTTTTGCTGGGGATTCTGGTGATGACGAATGCCTTTAACCTGGTAGCCATCGCCAATTTGGCGGGGGCCTGTTTTCTGATCAGCTACCTGGCGGTGTTCGTCGCCCATTGGCGGCTCCGGAAAGAGACTCAGGGAAATGCGCTGCTTATCATCCTGGGCTTTCTTCTGATGCTGTTTATTCTGGGGGCGTTCTTTTACCAGATGTTCTTCAGCCAGCCTTATCTGATTCCGTTGATTGTGCTGTTTGTAGCCGCCTGCTTCATCCTGGAATTCCTGATACGCAGGAAGATTGCGAAAAATGTTCCCGGAGTTTCTTGACCCATGGGTGCGGGAGAAAACCGGGGCTTTTTCCCGGCCTTTTAATGCAGGAAGGAAGTCAGGGGGCTGGTGGCTGTAGCTTGGGAGGAAACGGCGGGAAGGCCGGACAGATAAGCCATGCGTCCGGCACGGCATGCCAGGGCGAACGCCTCCGCCATGGCGGAGGGAGAGCCGGAGGCGGCGATAGCCGTATTGACGAGCACGGCATCCGCTCCCATTTCCAGAGCCTCCGCCGCGTGGCTGGGCGCTCCCAGCCCCGCGTCCACCACCACGGGGACAATAGCCTGTTCAATGATGATGTTAATCAACTCCCGGGTCAGTACTCCCTTGTTGGTGCCGATGGGGGCGCCAAGAGGCATGACGGCCGCCGCTCCGGCTTCCTGAAGGCGTTTGGCGAGCACGGGGTCCGCGTTAATGTAGGGAAGCACGGTGAAGCCTTCCCTGACCAGGATTTCCGCCGCTTTCAGCGTTTCAATGGGGTCCGGCATCAGGTACTGGGCGTCCGGGTGAATCTCCAGCTTGATCCAGTTGGGCAGCCCGGCTGCTGCCGCCAGGCGCGCCAGGCGTACGGCTTCTTCTGCCGTAGTCGCTCCGCTGGTGTTGGGGAGAAGGAGGTATTTTTCCGGATCAATGAAATCCAGAATATTGGCGGCGGGATCGTGGGAACCCGTCAGATCCGCCCGGCGCAGAGCCACCGTCACAATTTGGGCGCCGGAGGCTTCCAGAGCTTCTTTCATGCTCTCATTGGAAGGAAATTTTCCCGTTCCCACCATCAGGCGGGAGGTGAACTGGCGTCCGGCTATCTGCAAAGGTGTGTCTGTCATTGCGGGATGGAGGGTACCTCCGCTTACCTTTTCAGGCAAGGGAGAATGAATAAGAGGGGGGCAGCATGACGGCTGAACGGAACATGGCCCGGGAAGGGCCATTCTTTATTCACCGCTGAAGGATGCGCTTCGTAATGCTCTGGGTTTTCCAAGGATTTCCTGATAAAGAACAGCCGCTTTCAGGGATTTGGGGTGGTGAAGGGAATTTTTCAGGGAAGGAGATTCCACTGCGGCTGATGACGGAAGAAGGTCGGGCAGATGTTCCTTCATCTCCCTCTTTTGCAAACGTTGCAGAGCCGCCTGTTCCGCATCGGAAAGAGAGCGCATGGATTGCCGGGCTTCTTCCGTAGCTTTTACGTAGCGTTCCAGCACATTTTGCGCCGTCTGCCGGGCTGTTTCCTCGGGTTGTGCAGCCGCCGGCGCCGGGATCGGCTGCGGTTTGCGGGCCACGGCGGGGGAGGGAAGCTCTACAGGAGGGGCTGAGGGCCGCGGTGCGCGGGCCGGTGCGGCAGGTTGGGTTTGCTGTGGCTGCGGGGTTGCCCGGCGCATTTCCGCAATGACTTCCCTTACGCGTTTTTCATGATGGTTCTCCGTGTCCGGAACGGACGGTTCCTCATCTTTTTCATCCGGTTTCAACAATTCGATTGCTTTTTTGATGAGGAAAATCACCCCGACAATCAGCCAGAACCAGAGTTTCAGGCTATTGTCATCGCCTCCGGAGGCGAGCATGTATGCCAGTGAATCCATAAAGGATAAAGGTTTCCGGAAAAAGCAGGCCTTTCCGGAAACCAGGGAATTTATTTATTTGATGGAAGAGGGAGGCGTATCCGGTTGAGCGATGGAATCTCTCATTTTGGTGTCAGCCACCACGTTTTGGTAACGGGCGTAGTCCAGCACTCCCAGATTGCCGTTGCGGAAGGCTTCCGCCATGGCCATGGGAATCTGGGCTTCCGCTTCCACCACCTTGGCGCGCATTTCCTGCGTTTTTGCAGCCATTTCCTGTTCCGTGGCTACGGCGGCGGCGCGGCGGACTTCCGCTTTGGCCTGGGCGATTTGTTTGTCCGCTTCCGCCTGCTCGGCCTGGAGGCGGGCGCCCACATTGCCGGCTACATCCACATCCGCAATGTCAATGGAAAGCACTTCAAACGCCGTGGCGGCGTCCACCCCCTTGTCGCTTACGGTACGGGAGATCACCTCCGGTTTTTCCAGAACATCCTTGTAGGAGGGGGCGGAACCTACGGCGGAGACGATGCCTTCCCCGACGCGGGCGACCACCGTTTCCTCCGTGGCGCCCCCTACGAAGAGATCCAGGTTGGTGCGCACCGTTACGCGGGCGCGCACCGCCACTGCAATGCCGTCACGGGCCACCGCCGTCAGGCGCGTTTGGCCGGAGCTGGGGTTCGGGCAGTCGATGACTCGGGGATTGATGGAGGTGCGCACGGCTTCCAGCACGGTCTTGGAAGTGCCTTTCACGGCCAGGTCAATGGCGCAGGCGCGGTCGTAGCTCAGCGGAATGCCGGCTTTCTCCGCCGCAATCAGGGCAAGCACGCAGTCCACGATGTCGCCGCCGGCCAGGAAGTGGGCCTCCAGCTCATCCGTGCTGATGTCCAGGCCCGCCTTGGCGGCCGTAATGCGGGTGTCCACCACCAGGGGATAGGGCACTTTCCGGAGCCACATCCCCAGCATGTTGCTCATGGAGACGGGCGCTTTCGCCAGACGGGCGCGCAGCCATGTCTTGAAGAATTTGGCGATGATGGCGAAAAAGATGACCAGAAAGATGACGAGGACGACGACCAGAATGGTCCCCCAGGCGGTTGCGTTGGAAATGTTTGCTGACAGCAGGTTGTTCATGTATCCTTCCATACCATATGAACCGAAGCAGGGTAAAGATATAATTGTGTTACCTGCGGTTTAAAGATATTGACCTTTCGGAGGATTCGTGGCAATGCACTTGGCCGTGCGCACCATTGATTTTGATTATCCGCTGCCGGAAGAACTGATAGCGGACCGTCCCCTTCCGGACCGCTCCGCGTCCCGGATGATGGTCATTCACCGGGATACGGGCATGATTGAACACAGGCATTTTTGCGATTTGCCGGAATATGTGCGGGAAGGGGATCATTTTATCCTGAATGATACCAGGGTGGTTCCGGCAAGATATTTTTCCAACGACGGTTCCATTGAAATAGTACGCGCGGAGGTTCTTAATCCCCTGTTGTGGAAGTGCATGGTGCGCCCCGGACGCAAAATGAAGCTTGGGCGTACGGTTGCGGTCGGAGAGGCGGTGGGCACCGTGGAAGGCATTGATGAGGAAGGGTACCGCCTTATCCGGTTTGACCGGGAAGTGGATGAGGAAAAATACGGGCGTCTGGCTCTTCCCCACTATATGAACCGGGAAAGCGACCCATCCGACAGGGAGCGTTACCAGACCGTTTACGCCAGACATGAAGGGGCCATTGCCGCTCCTACGGCCGGGCTGCATTTTACGCCGGAGCTGCTGGCATCCGTCCCCCACGATTTTCTAACCCTGCACGTGGGGGTAGGAACATTCCGTCCCGTCAAGGCGGACAGGATAGAAGACCATCAGATGCATACGGAGCATTTTTTTCTTCCTGAAGCCGCTGCCCGGGCAGTCAATAACGCCAGAAGGGTCATTGCCGTGGGCACCACCAGCGTGAGGGTGCTGGAACATGTGGCAACGGCGGAAGGTCTGCCGTTGAGGGAGTGTTCCGGTTCAACGAACATCTTCATCTATCCTCCCTACAACTACAAGGTGGTGGACGCCCTGATCACGAATTTCCATTTGCCGCAGAGCACGCTGCTGATGCTTGTCAGCGCCTTTGCGGGCAGGGAGCTGGTCATGAAAGCCTATCTGGAAGCCATCCGGGAACGGTACAGATTTTTCTCCTATGGAGACTGCATGTTGATTTTGTAAGGTCCCGGCGGTTTTTTCAAGTATCCTTTGGAAAAAGCGCGGATGGTTTTAAAGACTGTCTTCGGGAGGGTGCTGCGGGCGGAGGGACGGCGGCGGAACGCCGCCCGGGGAAGAATTGGAGTTCCGGCTTCTTCTGAGTTCCAGCAGGTTTTTTCCGTGGTTCCTGAGTTGGTGGAGGGTAATCAGCATATGCAGTATTTCTTCCAGCAGGATGTTCATCACGTTGGCATAATGACGGTCCGTGCTGTTCTGGCACAACCGGAGGAAATAGGCGGCTTCCAGTTCCGGAGCGTTCCATTTGTTCCGGATGATGCGGCTTCTGCGGGAGGCCCTGGGCCAGCAGGGATATCCCCGGTCCCTCAAATAAAGAAGGTAGCAGTCTTTTAACATGTCAAGCTGGAAGGTTGCGCCGGCACGTGCCGGCAGGGAGATGAAGGGGTGCATGTCTTTTACTCCCTCCAGCGTCATGTGGATGGTTGTTTCCGCAAGCACGGTCCAGTAGAGAATGGGTTCCGTTACGGCCCGGCTCCTCCTGCGGAACCGCAGGTAGAAATGGCGGCTGAGCTCCAGGACGGAAAGGGCTTTAATGTAATGCGTCAGAACCGCCCGGCCGTATTGCCGGAAAATGAACTGTTCCAGCCTTTGCTGGAGATGAGCGTCTCCCATTGCCATCTCCTTCTTAAGAAGGTTCCACTGTTCCTTGAATATGGCATCTTCAGTCATAGATTTGAAAAAATCAATTATTTCCAATATAAAATAAATTAATTTCCTGGAAATTCAAATGGAATTGGGGGTATTTTATCAATTTTTCCAAGTTCAGGGGTATGGGCATGGAGCATGGAAGAGCCTGAAAACGAAAGTGTCTGCCCGGCGGGCGTTCCTGCTTTGGATTTTCCGGGCCGGCGGATTATTTCCGTTGTCCGGCAGCAGGATGTAAAAATTGCCGATGGTGATGTATGGGTATTTGTCCGACCGCCAGTGCGGGACAATGACCCGGCAGCTTCCCGGGAATGAACAGGACGAATTTTACTAACACATTTGATAGGAATCCCGTATGGGAAAATTTAATTAGAAGCGGTCGCAAATAGGGTATGATGAAAATTTGCCGGGACCATTTTTCATGCAAAAAGTGCGACTGCATTTCCATGCGGCGCAATGCGTTCTTGTGAGGGAAAATAAAACGCGATAGCGTAAAAACGCGATAGCGTAAAAACGACTTGGCGGTCAAGAATACCCCTTATCCCTGTCACGCGCGTATGGATCACGATTTCAGCCTTATTCTCACTTTTGTCGGCGGATTGGCCGCTGCCCTTCTTTTCGGCCTTATTGCCAGAAAACTGCATTTATCCCCGCTGGTGGGCTACCTGCTGGCCGGGGTGGTGGTAGGGCCGTACTCGCCGGGATTTGTTGCGGATTCCCATACGGTGGAACAATTCGCGGAGCTGGGCGTTATCCTGCTGATGTTCGGGGTGGGGCTCCATTTCCATTTGAAGGATTTGATTGCCGTGCAAAAAGTGGCCGTGCCGGGAGCCGTTGTGCAGATATCCGTGGCTACCGTGCTGGGGGTGCTGGTCGGGTGGATGTTCGGATGGTCCGCGATTTCCGGACTGGTTTTTGGCATGGCGATTTCCGTGGCGAGTACCGTAGTGCTGACGCGGGTGCTGGAAGACAACCAGAACCTCCATACGCCCGGCGGCCATGTGGCCCTGGGATGGCTGGTAGTGGAAGACCTGTTTACCATTCTGCTGCTGGTTCTCATCCCCGCCGTGATGGAAGCGCGCCAGAGCGGCGCCGGAGACTGGGGCGGCATTCTTTCCGAGCTTGGCTGGATGTTCGTCAAGCTGGCCCTGCTGGTGGCCCTGACGCTGTTTGCCGGGAAAAAAGTCATTCCGCTGGTGCTGCGGTACGTGGCCCGAACGGGCGCGCGTGACTTGTTTACGCTGGCTGTGCTGGTCATTGCGCTGGGCGTGGCGGTGTGCTCCGCGGAATTCTTTGGCGCTTCCATGGTTTTGGGGGCGTTTTTGGCGGGGATGGTTGTAGGCCAGTCGGACTTCTGCGCGCGCGCGGCGGCGGAAGCCATGTTGATGAGGGATGCTTTTGCGGTTCTCTTCTTCGTTTCCGTGGGGATGATGTTTGACCCGATGTCCGTGGGGGATTGCTGGCCTCTGGCCCTGGCAACGCTGGGGGTGGTGATGATCGGCAAGCCGCTGGCGGCTTATGTGGTTGTTCGTTGCCTGAGGCGGCCGGTGCCGCTGGCGCTGAGCGTATCCGTGGCCTTGGCTCAAGTGGGTGAATTTTCTTTCATTCTCGCCGGAATAGGTCTCATGTACAACATCCTGCCTCCGGATGCCAATCAGGCCATCATTCTGGCGGCTGTCGTCTCCATTTCCTTAAATCCCATCCTGTATCGGCAGATTGGACCTGCAGTCAAATGGCTGCAAAAACGCGGCATAGGGCTTGCGGACCCGGGGGGCGTGAACAGCATGGCCTTGCCCGCTCCGGATGCGCGGCGCGTGGTATTGGTAGGGTTTGGCCCCACGGGGCGCATTCTTAAGAGGATATTGAATGACAACGGGGTGGAAGTCATCATCGTGGAAATGAACATAGACACGGTTACCGCTATACGGGAGCAGGGAGGGGATATTGTTTACGGGGATGCCAGCCAGCGGGAAATTCTGCGCCATGCGGGCATTGAATATGCGGAAAGCCTGATTCTCTCCGCTTCCATTCCGGACGCCAAGGAGATAGTAGGCGTGGCTCTGGAGCTTAACCCTCATATTGACGTGATGATTCACACCAAGTACATGAGGGACGTGGATATACTGAAGGAAGCCGGCGCTTCCCAGGTTTTTTCCTCGGAATCGGAAGTAGCCCTGTCCATGGCGGAATATTTCCTGCGGGAAGGCGGTGCAGACGACGAACAGATCGTTTCCGAGCGCCAGCGCATTCGCGCGGAGCTGGACAGGGAAATGCCCGGAGTTTCCGTTGCGGGCCATTCATAATCGTTGGCTCCGCTTTGTCCGGGCAGAGGTTCCCATGCCCGGAATGGACACCGTTTCCCCTTCCTGGATTCGGAACATGTTTTTACGGGAATCCGGCAACAGTCATTCAACTTCTGCCCTGCTTGGACGGTTTAAGAATGACGGTAACGCGCCCCAGGTGGTGCAGTGCGTTTTCTATCTGGTTTTCCAGCTGCGAGGCGATTTGGTGGCATTCCCGGATAGTCAGGGAGGCGTCCACGGAACACACGCAGGTCAAGGTTGGGAAATTGTCCTCCCTGGTCAGGTCCAGCTTGAGGATCTTGCGGATGTTTCTGTGCTGCTGGAGAATGAGATTTACCTTCAGGCGCACTTCCTCCGGAGAAACCTGTTCCGCAATGGCGCCTGTTTCCATGTCGCGGCAATCCGGTTCAATGCGGCAAATTACCTTTTCCGGCTTGAGTTCATGCAGAATGGAATCCCTGAAAGCCTCCACCACATGGTAGCCGCGTTCCAGGGGCCAATCCGCCGGAATTTCCACATCCATGAAATAACAGGGGGCCTGTTTGCCGTGGCCTGCATAAAAACCGTGAATGCGGACATGGTGGCGCAAGGCCAGCCGGTGGATAATCATGTCCGGCTCCATATTGGAAAGATTCTCCCGCGCCGGTTCGATATGGACGATGACGTCCGCTTCCGGCAATTCATGCTTTACAATGCCTTCAATGGATTCCGCCACATCATGGGCGTCATCCACGTGCAGTTCCGCAGGCGCTTCCACATCCAGCTCTACAAAGATGCGCGAGCCTCCGTCACGCAGGCGGATGCGTTTGACCGGATAATCCGGGGCATTCTTTTTCATGGCGTCCAGCACCTGACGCGTCAGGGAGGAAGAACCGCCGTCCATCAGGGCGTGGATGGAACGTTTGGCAAGGCCGAAAGCCACGGAACAAACCAGAGCCGCCACAAACAGGGCCGCAATGGCATCCGCCCTCTCCAGGAGGCCGTGCCAGGCTGATTCCGCAGGGACCAGATGGGCCAGCCAGATGCAGAAAAGACCCAGGAGCACGACTGCGGAAGACCAGATATCCGTGGTAAAGTGAAGTGCATCCGCTTCCAGGGCCTGGCTTTTGTGCTTTTTGGCTATCCGGCGGAGCATGGCGGAACGGTTCACATCTACCAGCAGGGAGACGGCCACTACGGCAAAAGCCCACCAGGTGAGGGTAATCTCCGCCTCATTGTAGAACAGACGGTCCACAGCCTCCCAGACAATCCAGGCGCAGGTAACTAAAAGGAGGGCTGTTTCCGCCAGGGCGGAAAGATTCTCCACCTTTTCGTGCCCGTAGGGGTGGCTTTCGTCCGCAGGGCGGGACGCCACTTTTACGGCGTAAAAAGTCATGGCCGCAGCCATCAGGTCCAGCCCGCTGTGCAGGGCTTCGGAAATGATGCCGAGGCTGCCGGTTACAATGCCGGCCCAGAGCTTGATGACCGTTAAAAAGGCGGACCACAGGACGGAGGAAAGGGCCGCATGTGATTTTTCCTGGTGCGCTGCTTGTTCCATAAGACAGGGAAAAAGAAAGAAGGGCATATCTAAGCCCGCCTCCCTTTCTTAGTCAATGATAACAGAGGCGGCGTTAGAACTCAGGCTTTGGCCCATGACGGAATCACCCCCTGCACCATCAGGGCTGGATGCGTAACAGGAGCCTGCTGTGCGGATATATTTTTTTATTTTCACTATTAAAGAAACAGTATTTATTATTTTAAATAATCAAAATATATTAAAAATTAATTGAAGGCGGTAGAAGATAACTCTGAAAGCAGCCGGTTGCCGTGACCTAAAAAAGTATTGCCAATGCTGGGGAATACGTTATTTTGCGTGTGTTGAGAGTGACTGCCAAGAGGTAGCCGGAGCTCCTGAAGGTGCGCGGCGTGTTCCCCGGCAGAGTATCCGGTACCTGTAATATATTTACGGATGGCCGCACCCTGATTCCCTTCCTGCGTGGTATTTGCAAATGACAATGTGTTCCCCGGGTTGTAGAACAGTTCCACTTGTTAGTTTGTCTCTTTTCACCTACACTTACTATTATTCCCAATTCTATGTCAGGACATAATAAATGGTCTAAGATCAAGTACGTTAAGGCTAAGGAAGACGCCAAGAAGGGCAAGGTTTTTGCCCGCTTTGCCCATGAAATCATGCTGGCCGCCAAAAGCGGCGGCGGAGATCCTGATCTGAATCCGCGCCTGCGCGCCGCCATTGACGGAGCCAAGGCCGTGTCCACCCCCAAGGAAAATATTGAACGCGCCATCAAAAAAGGCACCGGGGAACTGGGAGGAGCTACCATCCAGGAGATTACCTATGAAGGCTACGGCCCCTCAGGCACGGCTTTCCTGATTGAAGTGGCGACGGACAACACAAACCGTTCCGCTTCCGAGCTGCGTACCCTGTTCACCAAAAACGGAGGCAGCATCGGTACGCCCGGTTCCGTGGCTTACCAGTTTGAACGCAAGGGAGAGGCCCGCATCATGGCGGAAGGTCTTACGGAGGATTCCGCCATGGATCTGGCGCTGGAATGCGGCGCGGATGATGTGGAACAGGGGGATTCCGACAATGAATGGGTGTTTGTTACGAGCCCAACGGAGTTGAACAACGTGTGCGCCGCCCTGCGTGAAGCCGGGCATACGGTAATTTCCATGAAGCTGATTTCCGTGGCGCAGAATGCTTCCGTGATTAATGATCTGGAAACGGCGAAGGCCGCCCTGCGCCTGTATGAAGCGCTGGACGACTATGATGACGCGCTGAACGTCTTCTCCAATTTCGATGTGGCGGAAGAAATCCTTGAGCAGCTTGGTTAACGCTGTTGTCCTTCAGGAGACGCCTGTTGTTGCAGTTCAATTTTCTTTTCCATGTCTGATACCCCCCCAGATTTGACTCCGGAACAGGTTTCTCCGGAGCCGGCGCCCAAAAAACGTATTATCCGCAAAACCAAGTCTGCGGCGGAAGCTCCGGTAAAGCCCCAGACTGCTGCGGAAGTGCCCGGGACGGAACAGGATTCTTCCCCGGCTCCCCGCAAGCGGACGATAAGGAAGAAGGTTGCTGAATTGGCGGATGATGGGATGGAAAGTGTCGATATGCCGGGGAAGAAGACTTCCCGTAAGAGCAGTGCTGAAATCCCGGTGGAAGAAGCGCAGGATGTTCCTGCCAGGCCCCGGCGCGGACGCCCGCGCAAGAAGCCTGTGGAGGAGGTTCCGGAAACTGACGGCTCTGCGATTGCCTCCGGAACGGAAGCCGCCGTCAAGCCGGTGCGCAGGCGTGTTGCCAAGGCTGTTGCTCCGGAGAACGGTGATTCAGCCGGCCCTGAGGCGGAAATTGCCGTTCATGCAGCGCCCGCCGAGCCGGCTTCCGATTCTTCCGATTCTGTTCCGGAGCAGCCCGCAGAAGGCAGGCCGAAGGTTATTCGCCAGAGATTTGTGAGGAAACCGAGGGAACAGGAGCCGGAGGCGGATGCTTCCGTTCCGTCCATCAAGGTGGTGCAGGAAGGTGCGGCGGATTTTTCCGAAGATGCCGCCCGGGAGCCGCGTCGGACAAATGAGCCGCAAAGGCAGCGTTTTGACAGGCAGAACCGCCGGAATAACAACGACCGTTTCAACAAAAACCGGAATAACCGCCAGGATGGCCGCAATGGCAGAAACGGCAATGACCGGGTTAAAAACCGCTGGAATAATAATCAGGAGGGCGGAACCCCACAGAACAGCGCCCCCCGTGAACTGGCGCCGCCGGAACCGGTGGACGGGTTGCTGGAAATTACGAATAAGGGGTTCGGCTTTTTAAGGAAGCCGGATAATGATTTTGACGCTTTTGCGGAAGCCGTTTATGTGCCGCAGGATATGATCCGCAGGTTCGGTCTGCGTCCTGCCGTGTGGGTGCATGGGCAGGCCTGCCGTCATGACCGCGGCATTCTTCTGACGGAAATTGCCTCCGTTAACGGGGTTGCTCCAGAGAAAGCGCGCAAGAACCCGCACTTTGAAGAGCTCAAGGCGGTCAATCCTAATAAGCGCATTTCTTTTGAAACCCGGCCGGAGCGTTACACCACCCGCACATTGGATCTGATTGCTCCAATCGGGCGCGGCCAGCGCGGCCTGATTGTCTCTCCGCCCCGCGCAGGGAAGACGACGCTGCTTCAGCACATGGCGGAAGCCATTCTGGAGAATTACAGGGATTCCATTCACCTGATGGTGCTTCTGGTAGACGAGCGTCCGGAAGAAGTGACGGAGTTTAAACGTTCCCTCCCGGGAGCTGAAGTATACGCCTCTTCCAATGATGGAAGGGTGCGCGATCACTGCCGCATGGCGGAACTTTGCATTGAACGCGCCAAACGGCTTGTAGAGGCGGGGCAGCATGTTTTCCTGCTGATGGATTCCATTACTCGCCTGGCCCGCGCCTACAATAACGCTGACAAGGGAAGCGGCCGCACGATGTCCGGCGGCATTGATGCCCGCGCTCTGGAAATGCCCCGGCGCCTTTTTGCCGCCGCCCGCAATACGCGCCAGGCCGGTTCCCTGACTATCATTGCCACCGCCCTGGTGGAAACCAACAGCCGCATGGATGACCTGATTTTCCAGGAATTCAAGGGGACGGGCAATATGGAACTGGTGCTGAACCGCCGCATTGCGGAGCAATATATCTTCCCGGCCGTGGACATTCTGAAATCGGGGACGCGGAGGGAAGAGCTCATTATGCCGGAAGCATGGCTGTACAAGATGAATCTGATCCGCCGCGCTTTAGCCGGGCATAAACCCGTAGAAGCCATGGAACGGTTCCTGTTTTTCCTGAACAAATACCCCAGCAATACCCAGATGCTGCTGGATTTGAAACAGAAAGCGTAGGTTCCCCGATGGCGCAGAGCCTTGGAGGCTTGCGGAATTCCGGCCGGAAAAGCGGGAAGCATTTGTCTTTCCTGATGAGTCAGGAGCGTGCTTAAACGCCTTTTTTGCTGTTCCAGATGGCGATATGCAGACGGTCTGAAAAACGAAGACCGTAGCGGAGACACCATTCCACCGCCTGCGCACGCATGGCGTTCAACTCATCCCGTGTGGAGGCCAGGGGCATGATCAGAATTCGTTCCGGGGGAATGTCCGCTTCGGAAGCCCGCCGCAGAACGGCCCTGACATCGTCCTCGCACGCCACGACGAATTTGAACCAGGCTTTCTCCGTACCCGCCAGACAGCGCAGGATATCCGGTTTCCAAGTCTTAACGTCGTTATTGCCTGAATGGGGGAGTTTGGGAGATACGTTGAATTGCGTGACGCGTTTCAGCAGTTCCGTATCCGGCATGATGGTGCCGTTGGTTTCCATTTCCACGGCATGATCCGGCAACAGGCGCAGCAGGGCGGGAAGCGCCTTTTGCTGAATGAGCGGCTCCCCTCCGGTCAGGACCAGGCGGCGGCATGGATAATGGAGCACCAGTTCAGCCGCCTTTTCAGGCGCGAGGCGCATTCCGGGAACCGTTCCGTTCCAGGAATACGCCGTATCACACCAGGAACAGGCCAGATTGCAGCCTGCCAGACGCAGGAAAACGCAGGGTGTTCCCTGGGAGACTCCTTCCCCCTGAATGGAATGGAAAATTTCCGGTTGTCCGTGAATCTGGGCCAGTGTGAGCATGATCAGGCTGGCCTGAGACTATCATATCCCTGCCGTCCGTCAACGACTCCCTGAGGGAAGGCGGGTGCTTCCTTGTTCTCCGTGCATTTCATTTTCCGGCAGATGTTCAACTGTTGCTGCTGCGGAAGGCCGCACCCGTGAACAGGAGCAGGATAAATCCCGCGACGGAGGCTGCACCCGTGAACAGCTTCTGAAAGGAGGCATGGTCTTTTTCCTTCTTTGCCAGCTTTTTCACTTCTTCCCTGGAAGCTTTCCGCATGGCCGCGCGGGCTTCGTCATAGGCCCGGGATGCCTGTTCTTCTTTTTTACGGGCCTGTTCCAGAGTTTTCCGTACATCTCCGGACAGCTCCCTGTATTCGGCCACCGCCAGCAAGTCTTCATCGCCCGGTTCCGGGACAGCGGATTCGTCCCGGTCATCGTCGGCCAGAACCTTGTTTTTCTGTTCGGTGAGTTTCTCCTCCGCCTTCTGCATCAGGCGTTCCTGTTTGCCAGACTTTTCTTCCAGAGTTTCCAGCGCCGCATCTACGGCTTTTATTTTTTCCTTAGCAGCTGCGGTTTTCTGGCGGATAAGGTTCATCTGTGCCTGAAGTTCGGAAATATTTCCCTTCTGAGGGGCAATCCCGGACAATTTCTTCCTGCTTTTGGCCTCTTCCCGTTTTTGGGCCAGTTCGCGTTCCGCCTGTTCCAGTTCCGCCTGAATGCTCCTCTGCTGATCGGTCAGCCTGTCAAGCTGGGTTCTCATTCCCTCCTTTTTCCGGAGCAGTTCCTCCCTGGCGGATTTGGTGCTTTCCCTTTGCCTTTTCATGCGGCGGCGCAGCCGGTCAATCTTTTGGTCGTGTTCCTTCACTTCTTCCTGCTGGTCCGCCACGCTTTTTTGGTAGGCGGAATCCTGGATTTCCTGATGCTGTTGCCTTTTTTGTTGGAGATAAGCTTGCTGGAATCTCTCTATGTCTTCTTCCGCCGCCCGGGTGGCATCCTGGGCATCATCCAGCTTCTTTCGGGATTGGATAACGGCTTTTTCCAATATTGCGGCCTCCTGTTCCAATGTTGTTTTTTGGGCGGCCAGTTCCTTTCCTTCCGGGGAAATGCGGTTTTGATAGTACCAGACGGAAAATCCGGCGGTTAACAAGGTCAGGAGAAGCAGTACGTAGCGCATGGATATGTTCCGACGATTCGGTCAATGATATAAAAATGGGTAAGCCTTGTCAACATGGCAGAAATAAGAACCGCCCGCTTCCCTCCGGAGATGAAGGAAGCGGGCGGTCTGAAAAGCAGGTTTCCGGAAATGCGTCTTTCCCTGTTAAAGATTCAGGGAAAACGCAGAGATGGCATCTATCTCTTTCGCGATTTTATCCAGCAGTTCATCGGAAACCGGCTGGTTGGTCTTAATCACGGTCAGGGCCTCCCTGGTGGCGTGGTCGGCCGGGGCGGCGATGTTGTCAATGTTGATTCCATTGGAAGACAGGGCGGAGCCGATGAGGGCGATAATACCCGGGCGGTCCTTGTAGCGCAGGCATAATGTCGTGCCGCGCAGGTCCGCGTACAATCCGTTGAAATTGTTCAGGCGGGAGACCATGGGGATGCCTTCCGTCACCACGCCGCGCACGCTGGTGTGGAAATATTCCTCTTCCTCTTCCATGGCCACGTCCAGCGTGATGGAATCTTCATAAGGTTTGTCGTCTTTGGGTTCCCTCGCTTTGAAAACGATGCCGTGCTCCCGCAGGGATTCTTCCGCGGCGGCAGGCATGAGCCCTTTTTCCGCATGCGGCAGAAGGCCTTCCAGAATGGGGGCCGTAAACCATTTGCGGAAAATGCGCAGGTTGCCGTAAAAAGTGCATTCCACGCGGCGGATGGGCTTGTTGCCGCCGGCCTTGCGCGCCAGGGAGGCGAGCAGAAACGCCAGTTGAAGATGGGCCGGATTGAGGCCGCTGGGGGATTCCCCGTTCACCACGCAGGAGGTGTCGCCGTCGGAAAAGTAGGCGATCATCTGTTCTGCGGCGCGTTTGGCCGCTTTCGTATTGGCCTCCCGGGTGTTGGCTCCCAGGTGGGGAAGAATCAAATCCGCAATGGGGGCGGAAGGCTTCTCTCCGGGCGCGTCCTTGGGATGTACGTCCGTCAGGTAGCCGATGTTTTTGCCTGCGGCCTTGGCGGCGGCCAGCGCTTCTTCATCCACCACGCCGTAGCGGGAGCAGTTGATGAGCACTGCTCCGTCTTTCATTTTTCCAATGAGCTCCGCGTTCACCATGTGGTGGGTGGAGGGGCCGCCCGGAACGTGCAGGGTAATAATGTCGCACTGGGAGAAAATATCTTCAATGCTGGTAGGGGTGACGCCGATGTTCAGGGCGCGCTGGCGTGCCAGAAAGTGGTCGTAGCCCAGCAGAATGGGTTCAAATCCCTGAAGGCGCTTGACGAGGTTGCGGCCGATGTTGCCCAGGCCGATGATGCCCACCGTCTTTTTGGTCAGCTCGCTGCCCATGTATTTTTTCTTTTCCCACAGGCCTTCCCGGGTGGTGGCGTCCGCCTGGACGATGTGGCGGTAGTAGGCCAGAATCATGGCCATGACTTCTTCCGCCACAGCATTGGAGTTGGCCCCGGGGGTATTCATGACGTCCACGTTTTTTTTGCGGGCGTACACAATGTCAATGTTGTCGTAACCGGCTCCGGCGCGGACGACCAGCTTCAGGGAAGGAAGGGCGTCCATGATTTCCGGAGTGACTTTTTCGCTGCGGACGATCAGAGCCACGGCATCCGGATGGGCGGCTACCTGTTTTTCCAGAGGCGTATCAGCGTCCTGGATGACTTCATAGCCGGCCGTTTTAAGCGTGTTGGCCGCTACGTCGGAGAGTTTGGTAGGAATAAGGACCTTGTTCATGTTGGTACGGTGGAAAAGATTATTGTTCAATGGTATGGATAAAAAGCCCGCTGCGCAGCTTGGGTTCAAACCAGGTGGATTTGGGAGGCATGATTTCTCCGGCGTCCGCTACGCGGAAAAGGTCGGCCATGGTGACGGGATACAGGGAGAAAGCCAGCGCCATTTCCCCGGAACAGCGGCGTTCCAGTTCTCCCAGACCGCGGATTCCTCCTACGAAGTCGATGCGGTCGCTCGTGCGTGGATCGTCAATGCCCAGAATGGGAGCCAGCACATTCGCCTGGAGGATGGCGCAGTCCAGGCTTTCGATGGGATGGCCGGCCGGGAAGGTTCCCGGTTTGGCCGTGGCGGAATACCAGCGTCCATTCAGATACATGCCGAACTCATGCTTGGCGCGGGGGGCGTAGCCTTCTCCGGGAATGGTATCCACAGGATTTATGTCAAAGGAGGTACGGAGTTTTTCCATGAATTCCTCTTCAGTCAGGCCGTTCAGGTCGCGTATGACGCGGTTGTAGTCCATGATGAAAAGGTCTTCATCACAAAAGACGACAGCCATCAGGTAGTTGAATTCTTCCTGCCCCGTGTAGTCCGGGTGTTTCTGGCGGCGCCTGGCGGAAACGGCGGCGCTGGAAGCCGTGCGGTGGTGTCCGTCCGCAATGTAAAGGGCGTCCACTTCCTCAAAGCTTTTGCGGATGTCTTCCACCGTGCCGGGCTCGGAAACGGGCCACAGGATATGGGTGACGCCGTCCTCCGTGGTAAAATCATATTCGGGTTTGTGGAATTTAATCCATTCCCGGATGATGGCGGAAAGACCTTCATGTTTGCGGTAGGCCAGGAATACCGGTTCCGTCTGAGCGGAGCAGGCGTCAAAATGCTCAATCCGGTCAAGTTCCTTTTCCCTGCGGGTCAGTTCGTGCTTTTTAATGGCGCCGCTGGCATATTCATCCACGGAGGCGCAGCCGACGATGCCCGTCTGTACGCGCCCCCACATGATTTGTCGGTAGATGTAGAAAGACGGCCGTTCATCCCGGAAGAGGTACCCTTCGCGGACAAACCTTTCCAGGTTTTCCCTGGCCTTGGCGTAGGTTTCCGGGGCATGGATGGCGGCTTCGCTCGTGTCGATGTCGGAACGGCAGATATGGAGGAAAGAGGCGTCATTTCCGGCGGCCATTTCCTTGGCTTCCCGGTGGTTCATGACATCATAGGGGAGGGAGGAGACCCGCGCGGCCAGTTCCCGGGGAGGGCGCAGGGCGGGGAAGGGATGGAGAGTGGACATGGAAGGAAAAGTTCGGAAAGTCAGTAATGGGAAAGATGATATAGCGCGCGAATGCTGGAAACAAGCCCGGCCAAAATGCATGCCGCAATGAACAGCAGCAAATAACGTGAAATGGAGTCCTGAAAGAACGGGTTGTCCGGGAAAGACCGTGCCTGATTGAAAGTTTGGACGATGACGAATGTCGCCGGGATGCGGAAAAGATCAAAGATGAACAAGTTCTGGGATATTCGAGATGTATCCTGTTCCCGGCGATTGTTCCGTTCATGTTCCGGCGGAGGCGTTCCGCCCTCTTTTCCGGACGGAGCCGGAAAAGAGGGCAGGGGCCTCGCTTATTTGAGCTTCAGGATATCCACGATGCTGGACGTGATGGAGCGCATGTCATCCATCGTCAGCTCGCCCATGTGGGCAATGCGGAACGTTTTGTTCTTCAAGTCCCCGTAACCGTTGCCGAGCTGCATGCCGCGTTCAATCAGGGAGTTGTTCAGGGCGGCGATGTCAATGTCCCTCGTGTTGCTGATCACCGTCAGGGTGCGGGAAAGGTGGTCCCGGTTGGCAAAGACGCTGAAATATTCATCCGCCCAGGAACGCACGAATTCGGCCATGGCTTCATGACGCGCAAAGCGGTTTTCCACACCTTCCTGCATGATGCGCTGGAGCTGGAGGTCCATGGCGTACATGATGGAGATGCAGGGAGTGTTCGTGTACTGGTAGTCCTTCTTCTGGATGGTGTCGTAAATGGAACGCAGGTCAAAGTAGCAGCCGCGGTTGGGAACGGAGGCGGTGCGTTCGTACGCTTTTTGGGATAGCGTGCAGACAGCCATGCCGGGGGGCAGGGCAAGCGCCTTCTGGGTGGAGGTCACCAGTACGTCCACGCCCAGCTTGTCCGTTTCAATCCGGGAGCCGGCGGCGGAACTCACGGCGTCCATGCACCACACGACATCCGGGTATTTTTTAAGCACTTCCGCAATTTCCTCCACCGGGTTCTGGATGCCGGTGGACGTCTCATTGTGCGTGATGCAAATGGTGTCGTATTTGCCGGTGGAGAGGGCGGCGTCCACCATTTCCGGGGTAGTGGGCTGCCCCAGTTCGCTCTTGAAAATATCGGAGGGCACGCCGTTGCCCGTAGCGATCTTGTACCATTTGTCGCCGAAGGCGCCCACGGAAAAAATGGCGGCGCGTTTGGCGGTGCAGGAACGCACGGCGCCTTCCATCAGGCCCGTACCGGAGGAAGTGGAAAGCAGAATTTCCTGTTCTGTCAGCAGGATGCGGCGCAGATTGTTGGAAATGCGGCGCTGCAGGGCGGAGGCCGCTTTGGATCGGTGTCCCATCATTGGGCCGCTCATGGCGGCAAGTACTTCAGGTGCTACTTCAGTGGGTCCGGGAATGAATAATTTGGTTGCCATTTGTTTTTAAGAACTGGGTACGCATACTATAGCGTCTCCAAACGGTTTGACTATGAATTTTTGTTGAGCCTTACCGGGAAAACCTGCCGCAGCAGCGGAGAAAGCAAAGAGAGGATGTCTGTATTGGGCGGCACAGGTGGCCAGTTGGGAGTAATGCGGGCAGGATGCGGCGCTCCGCATGTTCCGTCATCCCATGCCGGCATGGTTCCTCCGGTGATCCTTTTCAACCGGATTTTCTGGCAGGAAATCAGGATGGAACGAGGCGGTGAACCTGTGCTGAAACGGTTCTCACGTTCTGCCGGTGAAACGGCTTTTTTCTCCTGTTCGGAAAGGCAGGGCGCAGGACTTGCCCTCTTTCCGCAGGAGGAATGTTTTTGAAATTTAGAGGCTGATCAGCTTGACGAGCCAGTAACCTCCGAAGAAAAGCCAGATATACAGGAAGCCTGCAAGCAGGAAAGGCCGCGCTCCGGCTTTCTTAAACTTCTCAAAGCTGGATTCCGCGCCCAGGGCCGTCATCGCCATGGTCAGCAGGAATGTATCCAGGGTGTTTATGGCGTCCACAAGTCCGGCAGGCAGCAGGTGCAGGGAATTAAAGCCAATGACGGCAAGGAACAGGAAGGCGAACCAGGGAATGGTAATTTTCCGTTTTTCCCCGTTTGCGCCGGAAGAGGGATCCCTCCGGGCCAGGACAATGCTCAGGACGACCAGCACCGGGGCCAGCATCATTACCCGGATCATTTTGACGATAATGGCCGGATCGGAAATAGCTTGCCCCATGGCGTTGCCGGCGCCCACCACATGCGCCACTTCATGAAGGGTGGCTCCGGTAAAAAGCCCCATTTGTTCCGGCGTCAGATCCAGTATTCCGGCCCGGTGCAGGGCTGGATACAGAAACATGGAGAGCGTGCCGAAGATGACCACGGTGGAAACGGCCACAGCGGCTTTGTAAGGTTTGCTTTTGACGACGGGTTCCGCCCCCAGAACGGCTGCTGCCCCGCAAATGGAACTGCCGATGGAGGTCAGCAGGGCCGTGTCCCTGTCCATTTTCAGCAGGCGCCCCAGCCCGGCTCCCAGAAGAATGGTGAGAGTGACCACAATAAGGTCGAGCGCCAGGGCGGAGCCGCCGATGTCGATGACACTTTGAAAAGTCAGTTTGAATCCGTACAGGACAATGCCTGTTCTCAAAACCTGCTTGGTGCAGAACTGAATGCCGGGAACCCATGTTTCCGGAAGGTGGTTGCGCAGGCTGTTGGCGTAAAGCATTCCCAGCACGATGCCGACGATCAGCGGGCTGAGGGAAAGATGTTTCACCCATTCAAAATCAGCAATGTAAAAAGCGGAAAAGGAAAACAGAACAATAAGCAGGATGCCGTGGAGGGGATTGGCTAGATGTTTGGGAGACATGGTCGGTAAATGATGGTTGCGGCTGCCCGTTGTATCTGGCCGGGAGCGTACCGGATTGGCTGCGGAATAATATACGATGCAGCCATTATAAAATCTAATTAAAAATTGTTATAGCCAATTAAATTTTGTTATAATAATATCGGCAGAACTTGATGAACAGTTCATTGATTCTGCTGTGGTCTCCATGTCCTGAGACGAAGTGGAAGGTGCGGCGAATTTCCAGGTGGCGGAGATGTATTTTCTTCAAACTTCCGCGTTTGAATTCTCCCCGGACAGCAAGGGAGGAGAGAAAAGAGCACGCCGGAGAATGCTCCAGATACATTTTGATGCTTTCCGTATTGCCCAGCATCATCAGAACATGGAGGCCGGAAACGGAGATCCCGTGTTTTTTCAGCGCTTCCTCCACCACCCGACGCGTGCCGGACCCCGGTTCACGCATGATCAGGGGCACATGGGAGAGTTGCGGGAGGGAAAGCCCTTCACTGGGCACGGCGGCCTGCATGCCTCCTGCCAGAATAATTTCGTCCTCCATAAATGGCTGGTAATGCAGGTCCGCGCGCGTTGCCGTGCCTTCCACGATGCCAAGCTGCACGGATTCATCCTGGACGGCCTGTTCTATTTCCTCCGTATTGCCGCTTTTCAGCCATATGCGTATTTCCGGGTAATGGCGGTTGAACAGGGCCAGCAGCGGAGGCAGCACATACTGGGACATGGTGGAGCTGGCTCCCAGGCTCAATTCGCCGGAAACAGGGGAATTGCGGCCAAAGGATATTTCTTCAGCCAGCGTTTCGTATTCCTTGAGGATGCGGCGGGAATGGGCCAGCAGGCGCACGCCTTCCGCCGTCAGGGCAATCCCTCGTCCCTCCCTTTTGAACAGACGGGCATCCAGCAGACGTTCCAGTTCCTTGATATGCCGGGTGACGGCCGGCTGCGTGATGAACAGTTCTTCCGCCGCGCGCGTAAAATTCAGGCGCCGTGCGACGGTTTCAAACACTTTCAGCCGGAAATCCGTAATCATGGAGAGGAAATAATATTCAACCATGCCGCCGGGGGGACGGCAAGCTCCTTTCCTCCGCATGATGGCGTACGGCGCTGGGAATGGCGCTCAAGCGCAAGACGCGCGGGTGCCCGTAATATTCCGGAACCGTACATCCTCTGAACGGCAGGTGGCGGAAGAGAGTCCAATGCCTATATGAAACTGCATTCCATGATTATTGCCGGCGGAGCCGGCCTTTTGTTGTTGGGGGCCTGTTCCCCCTCTTCCTATCAGACCACATTTCCGGAACCGGCCTATGTAAAGGTTTCCACCAATAACGGAGCTTATGCTCCTTATCCGGACGATCCTGTCGGCCAGCAGGAACTGGTGTACTGGTATAATTCCCTTGCCGCTCCAATGACGGTGGTTGCGGAGGTTCCTCCCACTCCCATTGTCACGACAGGTTCGGGGCCGGTTGTTCTTGATTCCAGCGATTTCTCCGCGAAATTGTACCGCGACAGAACGGAAATCAAAAAGAAGGATAAGGACGGCAATTGGGTTACCAGCGTGCGCCCCACCACCCCCGCAGACCAGCGCATGAGGAATTACGTGATGGCTTCCAAAAAAGCCCGTTAGATTTTTCCTCCGTTGACGAAAGACCTTTCCGGCCTGCGTTCCTCTCCGGAGGAAGCGGGCCCGGCTTGTTTACGGGCAGATTTTTCTTCCCATTCTTCCGGGCAAGTGGGGCGCCGGCGGATAATTTTTCCCGGCCAGGGCAAATAGGCGTCCGTGTAAAAGGTGGAACCGCAACCCCGGCATTCCAGCATGATGCCTGTATCCGGCCTTCTTTGTTCTTCCGGAGTTTGCGGAGCAGAATAAAGCCCGGCGTTTCCGCAGTGCGGGCAGCGGATGGAAAGAGGAATGGTGTGTTGAACAATCAGCGTTGCCGCGTAAGCGAGTGCCCAGGCAATGTAGCCCGCCCAGAAAGGCCATTCCGGATGAAGCAGCCAGACTGCTGCAACAAGGAGAGCGGAGCACAAGGCATACAGAAGGCTCCGCTTCTGCCTTCCGGCAAGGAGATGGAAGCAATAAACCGTATCCTGCATAAAAAGGAAGGAGATGAATTTACAGGTCATCCAGCGTCCATTCATCCTTCCATTCCAGGATAATCTGGTCACCCTCCCATTTCATGGGCAGCCACAGGTAACGGCCGTCAATGGCGTTTTTGGGTCGCCAGATGTCCGCCATGAAGATGAATTTTCCGGGTTTGCCCTGTACAGGCAGGATGAAAGTGCTCTGGCCGCCGAACGTGATGCCTGCCTTGGGCCCCACGCAGGGATTTTTCAATTCCATCCATGGGCCGGCGATGTTTTTGGCCACGGCGCTGCGGGCGGCGTTGGGAGCCCAGCCCGTGCATCCGGAAGCGATAAGATAGTATTTGCCCTTGTGTTTGAAGATGGCGGGAGCTTCCATGAAGCGTCCGGGAAATGCCCGGACGAATTTTCCCGTATGCCCCGTGTAATCCGGCGTCAGCTCCGCGATGTGAAGGGTGATATTGCCTTCCGAGGAATAAATGTGGTAGGCTTTTCCATTGTCGTCCACAAAAATGGTCATGTCCCGGCTCATCTGCCCGCCGGGATAGTCCCTGCGGATGATGCGGACGTAGTCGGGCATTTCCTTGGTGAATTCGGTCGTCTGATCCTTTTTATCCATGTTCAGGGGCCATTTGCCCGGGTTGACTCGCCCGGCCTTCAGGAACTTGAATGGCCCTGTGGGTTTTGCTGCCGTTGCCACCCCCGCGTAAGCGGATCCATATCCTTTCCCCTTGAGTTCCAGGTGGAACCACATCACGTACTTTCCGGTCTTTTTGTTGTAAACCACTTTGGGGCGTTCCAGGATGCAGCCCTTGGCGATGGGGTGGGAATGGTCCCCCTCCACCACCTTCAGGGCGATTCCTTCGTCCTTCTAGTTATAGAGGTCTTTGGAGGAATAGCAGTGAACCCCTACCTGGGCATAGTTTCCTGCGTCCCCCTCCACCTTGTGTTCTCCGTACCAGTAATAGGTTCCCTTGTCGTACAGGATGCCGCCGCCGTGGGCGTTGATGTGCGCGCCGTTGTTGTCCGTCCAGATTTCTCCGGGTCTGAAGGAAGTATGTTTAATTGGGGTTTCTGCGGTGGAGACGGAAGCCGCACTGTAAAACAGGCAGAGCGCCAAAAGCGATTTCATGGTATTTATCATGGCCGGGATAGTGTGGAAATAGAGGATGGAGAAGGTTCCGGTTGGCCGTACAGCTTGTCCCAGGCGCGGGAAAGAGCGTACAGGGCATATCCGGTGCCGTAGAATTTGTGGTAATTATACAGGGGGTAGTCCCACCAGGCCCCGTCTGTTCCCTGGCGGGTGAGAATATCGTCCGCCAACAGGGATGCATGACGCTTTACCTGGTTTGGCGCCAGCATGTCCAGGCACATTCCTGAATAATAGTATCCGTAATAGAAAAAATAGCCGGAATTCTGGGCGAAACTCTCGTGGGGAGTTGGTTTATGCAGGGCCATCGTCAGCCATCCCCTGCGGCTCCACAGGCGGTCCAGGCCGTCCACAAGCTGGCGCAGGGAGATGTCCTCCGGTTCCCAGAGCCTGATGGCGTAATCACAGGCGGGAGTCCGGGCCAGGCTGCCGGTATGGCGGTTGATGGGCCTGCCGGGATAGAAGGAATGGGAAAGGGAATAAACATAGGTTCCCGCAGGCGTCCTCTGGGATTTGAGGAATTTCAGCGCGCGGGTGAATATCTTATCATCAAGGGAAAGGCCGAATGATTTTCCTGCCATCCAGGCGGAGATAAGGACGGTTCCCGTCAGGAAAGAGGTAGGCTGGGCCGCAGGGCGTTTGCTGAAGCCGGAATAAGTGAGGTAGCCCCAGCCCCCCATGGCGGAAGCCAGTTCATTAAGTTTTTTTACCTGGGAGCGGGCGCATTCCTTCAGTTCCCGGTAGCGAAGGCTGTCCGGGGCCAGTCTTGCAGCCCTCATGCTCATGGCATCCAGCACGTAAGTATGCGCCCAGGTGTTGTAAACGCACAGAGCGTCGCCGCGTTTCAGATGGGGCATCGTACGGATTAGATAGTCTTCAGCACGGGTCATGGCTTCCTGCACGGCGGGTTCATGATGCAGGGGGCTGGCGTTGAGCCCTGCAATGCACAGGGCGGTACTGGCTGTTTTGAAGGTGAGGGGCCCGTCCGGGTAGGGGCAGAGGATATTCCAGGTGCCGATTACCCGGTGGTCGCCCCAGGAGCCGTCCTTATTTTGCGTTTTCAGCAGGAAATCCACGCCGCGGCGGAATGCCCTGTCAAATTGTCCGGGTTTTGCGGGGGAAATATCCGGGATTTTGGCGATTGGAATAACATCCGTTTTTTCCTTTGGCACGGATTCCCCCTGCGCTGCGGGAAGATGCAGGCACAAGGTGGCGAGAAAAATGGTCGTCAGCGGGCGGAACATGGGTCATGAAGTTGTTGCCGCATCAGAGGGATACAGGGATTCTCTGACGCGGGAGACGGCATATAAGGCATATCCGGTGCCGTAGAATTTGTGGTAATTGTACAGGGGGTAATCCCACCAGGACCCGTCTTCTTCCTGCATGGGCAGGAGGTCGCTTGCCAGATGGGCCGCATGGCGCGCCAGGTGTTCCGGCGCCACTTCCTCCAGGCAGCGGGCGGCGTAATAATACCCGTAATAGAAAAAATAGCCCGCGTTCTGGGCAAAGCTTTCATGGGGAATGGGCTTCTTTACAGCCAGCGAAAGCCAGCCGCCGCGGCTCCAGATGCGTTCCAGGCCGTCTTCCAGCTGACTCCTGGAAATAAAGGACGGGTCATACCGCATCAGAGCCAGATCCCCGGCGGGAGTGCGGGCCAGGCTGCCGGTGTGACGGTTGATGGGCCTGCCGGGATAAAAGGAATGGGAAAGGGAATAGACGTAGCTGCCGGCGGGCGTCCTCAGTTTTTCCAGGCAGGCGACGGCGCGTTTGACGACGCGGGGTTCCGCTTTGAGGCCAAAGGCCTGTTCCGCGTCCTTGTAGGCAAGAAGGACTGTAGCCGTCAGGAAGGAAGTGGGTTCCCCAATGGGACGCTTGGAAAAAGTTTCAAATGTGTAATAGCCCCAGCCGCCCTGGACGTCCGCCATCTGGTCCAGCGCTTTGACTTGGAGGGAGGCCACCTTTTTGAGTTCTTCGCGCAAAGGGGCGTCCGCAGGAAGGTTCCGCGCCGCCCGGCTCAGGGCGGAGAGGCCGTAGGCATGGCCCCATACGCCAAGCACGGTACGAGTGTCTCCCCGTTTCAGGGTGGGCAGCGTGGTTAGCAGGTACTGCAGCGCCTTGTCCAGGGATGCCTTGACGGTGGGGTCTTCTTTCAGGGGGCTGGTCAGGAGGCCGATCACGCACAAAGAGGTGGAGGCTGTCCTGAATGATCTGGGGCCTTCCGGATAAGGGCAGAGAACATTCAGACCCTTGGTGCGCGTATGGTTTCCCCAGGAACCGTCCCTGTTCTGTTCTTTCAACAGAAAGTCAGCCGCCTTCCGGATAGAAGCGTCCAGCGTTTCCCGGGAGGGAGGCGGAACATCCGGAACCCTGGCAATGGGAATGGTATCCCTTTTTTCCGTTTTTTCCGCCGGAACAGGAGCGCAGAGCGCCGTACTGGCTCCAAGGGCGGCAAGGAAAAGGACGGCTTTATTCATGGGGATCCGTTAAGGGAAATCAGGCCTGTTGGTCCTTGATGGTCACCTGGACGGGAAGGCCGGGGGCGAAAATCTGGCTGGCGGGAACCTTGGGCGTGATGATAATGCGGCGCTTGCCGTCTGCTCCCGGAATGGGGCTGGCTTCCGTAATAACGCCGGGAATCTGCATGTTCGTTATTTTGATGACGACGGTTTCCCCCACCTTGGGCGTAGCGGTGGAGTCCGGAAGAGTAGCCTGGACAATCAGTTCCGAGTCTGGCGGAACGATGGTGGCGATTTTGTCAAAAGCTCCCAGTTTGCCGCCGGGTTTCAGCTTTTCCGCCACCGGAATGGCCACCCACTTGTCCGCCACATATCCGCCGTACAGCAGGATGCCGTTTTCCGGGGCCTTGAAAGAGGCCATTTCCCGGTCTGCTTTCAGTTCATTGTACTTATTCTGAAGGCGTCTCAGGGAGACTTCCGCCTCCGTCAGGGCTATCTTTTTCTGTTCCAGGTCAAAATCCGCCTGCTTCCTTGCCTGTTCCAGATCCATCTGCTTTTCCTTGACTGCCGTAGCATAGTCTTCCCCCAGGCGATGAATATTGCGCAGCTTGGCCAGTTCCGCAACGAGTTTGGCTCCCTGAACGGCAAATTCGCTTTCCCCAAGTTCATTTTTCAGGCGTTTCAAAATGATCTCTTCCGTTTCTTCCGCCACCTGGTCATCCTTGTACATCTTGGTAAGCTGGTTCAGCTCTTCCTGTTTGTAGGACATGTGGCGCAGGGCTTTGTTGACGCGTTCCTCTTCTTCCGCCAGCATGCGGGCCTTCCGCTTTTCCAGAAAATCCTTTTGATCCTCTTCCGTCCGTGTCAGGGCCGTCTGATATTTTTGCAGGGCCAGGGCGGAACGTTCCTTCTGCTGGTCCAGGGCGTACCGGAGTTTCAGCACCTCCAGGTTCTTGCTCTTGATGGCGCGTTCATAATCTTCGATACTATTGTCCAGTATGCGGAAGTCCGCCTGAGCTACGGATTCCCCTTTCTTGACGGAACTTCCCTGCGGCATGATGCCGAGCAGGAAAATGTCCGAGGTCCCCTTGGGGGAGAAGGAAATGGATTTGGTATTTTTTTTGGGAAGAAGAATGCCCGGGGCAATGGAATCCGCCAGGGAGGGCATTCCCAGGGACAGGGCGGCCAGAAGTCCGGCCATGGTAAGGGATGTGCAGTTCATAATAATAGGATGGAATCAGGACTGGTGAGCGGAGAAGGGGACGAAACGTCCCTTCTTTCCAAGAATAACGGTGTGAAAAGCGGTTTTCTTTCCTTTATGTGAGGCCGGAACGGCTTCCGTGCTTACTTCGAACCCCGCTTTTTGCAGTGTCCGGGAAAGTCGGGTGTCCGGGCGGGCTACCGTAATGACCAGCAGACCGCCCTGCTTGAGTGCGGCAAAATAGTCGGAAGCTTCGGCTACGCTCAGGTTCATGCGTTCGTGCGTGGAATGGGACAGAATGGCGTGGAAGCTTTTCGGATTCTTGCGGGCGATTTGAAGCGCCGGGGTAAATTCCACGCTGACGCGGGGATCGTGCAGGAATCCGGGCCGTTCCTGGTTCATCAGTTCCTTGTGCCAGTCGATAAGCGGTTTGCAGGGTTCCGCCACGATGAAGCGGGCCTTTTCCCTGCGAATTTGATCCATCAGGGCGAACAGGGTGAATCCCAGGCTGAGGCCGTCGAGAAGGAAGGAGGGCTGGTTGGCTCTTTTAACCGGAGCCGCCGCCATGGCTGCCGCCGCTTCATTGCTTCCGTGGGAAAAGCTGGACGCTGTCTGTACGCCGTCGCGCAAAAGAAAGTGGAAACCGTCCCGTTCCCATAGGTCGAGAACGGAGCCGTCGGGCAGGGTGGAGGAAGCTAGTTTGGTAATGGGTTTCATATGAGATAATGCCGGATACACAGCGTAGGAAAGAACGCTTTTCAGGGCAAGTCCGGACAGCGTGTTTGAGATAGAATACGCTTCAAATTAAAAAAAATTGCACGGAATTCAGGTTCTACGCATTCTTTTTCTTGATTTACGGGCTGAAATAAGCGAGAGCTATCGTTCAGCACAGTTATTTTTCCGATATGAGCAATCCACCTCCTCCCTCCATTCCGGGCGGTACTCCGCCTCCGCCCAGCATTCCGACTCCGCCGGCTGCTCCTTCCGTGCCCAAGGCTCCTGCCGCTCCTGCCGTTCCTCCGGTAGCCGCCGCTCCTGCGGCACCTGCTGCTCCGCCTGCCGCCGCTGCGCCCACTATTCCCCTTCGTCCCGCCGGTCTTGGCGGAGGCATCAAGCTTGGCGGAGGATTAAAGACGGTTGCCCTCGGCTCCGCCACTACGCCTGTGGCCCCCGTGGTTCCGCCTGCTGGCGCGGCGCCTGCCGCTGCCGCTCCTACTGTTCCTCTGACTCCTCCCGGAGCAGGCATGGCGACAGCACAGCTTCCGCAGGCCACCATCGGGCTGAATACCGCACCCGCAGCCTCTCCGGTTTCTTCCGCCTCCTTTACGGCCAGGAAGTTTCAAGAAGATACGGATGCGGCTCCCAGTACGCTGCTGAATGTCCTCTCCTTTGTGGCTCTTGCCTTTGCGCTTATTTTCGTCGGTTATCAATACGCTACGGACACCTTGGAAGCCCGCAGCATGGTTGGCTGGCTGGGCGGAGACTCCAAGCCTGCCGCCGCTGCTCCCGCCGCCGATGAAGAAACGGTCGATGACGTTTCTTCCGAAACTTCTGCCGAAGAGCCTTCCGATGATGGCGCCGATGCGGAAGAATAAGTGAACGTAATGATTATTGAAATACTCTAAGCGGTACTATGGCAAACGTATTTTCTGAAGCAAATTTTGAGGATGAAGTTCTGAAGTCCGACATTCCTGTGCTTGTCGATTTCTGGGCTACATGGTGCGGGCCCTGCCGCATGATCGCCCCGATTATTGACCAGCTTTCTACGGAATTGGCCGGTAAGATCAAAGTGGGCAAAGTGGATGTGGACGCCAATAACGGACTGGCCGCCACCTATGGTGTGCGCACTATCCCCACTCTTCTGATTATCAAGGACGGGGAAATCATGGATACGATGGTGGGAGCTTCTTCCAAGGACGCTATCATGCAGCGTTTGCGTCCGTTCATGTAAATCATCGGACTGGTTTATTCATTAAGCCGGCCTGCTGCGGGTTTACTGCGGCAGGCCGGTTTTTTTACCGGGCAGCATTATTAGAAAAGGACGGATGGGAGAGGATAAAGAAGGAATGGTTCGCTGGAGGAAGATTCATTTTTTCTTGGCAGAACCGTCGTGGGAGAATACATTACCAGCGTAGATTCCGAGCAGCGGGGCTATTCCCCGCCCCTTTTTTCGTTATGCGATTTATCTCTGCCATTCTGCCTTTCCTTTCAGTCTGCTGCCTTCTTCCCTCCGCCTGGGGAGCGGGCGACATGGCGCCGGATTTAAAGTCTGGTGCGTTCTGGAAGTTGCCTCAGCCGGATTTGTTCGGAAAGTATTTTAACGGAGAGCCCGGCGGCTGGGTGGATAAAGGCAAGACCCAGCTCCGGATTGCGAAGCCCTCCATCAAGATTGGGGACATGTCCCTGGGGGAAATGCTGGTGAACTGGAAGGACGGAGCCCCCCAGTCAATGACTGTCATGATGTACAACAAGGGGGATAACGGGGCCATTGGCAAGGATGAATTTGACAAGCGCCTGGAGCTCATCAAGGAATCCCTGACCGCTCTTACCGGGATTCAGCCCAAGGAGTACCGGGCCTCCCGTAAGGAGGCGGTAGTCAAAGTCAACGGCTGGTCCTGGATTTGGGAGAACGGGGCGATTACCCTGGAGATCAATACATCGCGGGAGGGCAGGGAGTTTGAAGCGGAATTTATCCGGATGAAGGCCGGTCCCACGGAAGATTCCATCGCGAGAGGAGATGCTTCTTCCCGGGCCAGAAAGGCGGATATCAAGCAGCACGTCAGGAAAGAAGGAAAGCGGGTGGTGATTCAGGATATTCCCATGGTGGACCAGGGCCAGAAAGGTTATTGCGTGGTGGCTACCGCCGCCCGTATTTTTGCCTATTATGGAATGGATTATGTGGATCAGCATGAACTGGCTTCCCTGGCCAATACCTCTGCGGACGGAGGCACTAATACGGCGGCAATGGCGGAAAACCTGAAAAAAATCGGGACGCGCTTCCAGATACGGATCAAAGTGCTGGATTCCCTGGCGAATTCCCGTGATTTCAGGAATCTGCTGAAAGCCTATAACCGCGCCGCCTCCAAGCTGAAAAAGGAGAAGGTGGAAAATGAACATGACTGGTCCGGTTTCTGGGACAATGCGGACGGAGAAGTCCTGAAGCTGGCGCGTGCCGGATCACCGTCCCAGGTGGACAGGTGGCTCAATGCCATCAAGCCCTATATCATGGCGGGCATCCCCGTGTTCTGGTCCGTGCAGCTTGGCATTGTTCCGGAACCGCTGCGTTTGTCCCAGACGCGCGGAGGCCATTTGAGGCTGATTACCGGTTTTGACGAGGAAAAGAAAACGCTTATCTTTTCAGATTCCTGGGGGGCCGCCCATACGGAGAAGGAAATGCCGCTGGCAGATGCCATCGCCATTACGACGGGACGGCAGGTCATGCAGCCTTCCAAATAACAGGTGCGGCATATCCCCTCCTTCTCTGCCGGAAAATCCGGAATATTCTCTCCGTGGTGAAGCAATTCTGCTGGCATGGGCAAGGCGCTGTATTATACTTGCGTCATGATGAACAGAACATTGGTGAAACATGTCCTGGACAGTGAGGTGGAAATGCCGGACGTACTGATTCAGGGATGGGTGCGTACGCGCCGTGATTCCAAGACTTTTTCCTTTCTGGAGGTGAATGACGGTTCCTCCGTCGCCTCCCTGCAGGTAGTGGCGGATGAGGGTATTCCCGGCTATGAACGGATTGGAGAAATGGCTACGGGGTCTGCCGTGAGCATCCGTGGCGCTCTGGTTGCCGGGCAGGGAAGGCAGCGATGGGAATTGCGCGCCGCTTCCCTGGAGCTGGTGGGGGCTGTTCCGGATTCCTATCCCTTGCAGAAAAAGGGGCATACGCCGGAGTTTCTGCGTTCCATCGCCCATTTGCGCCCCCGCACCAACCTGTTTGGTGCCGTGTTCCGCATGCGCAGCAGACTGGCCTTCGCCATCCACCGCTTTTTCCAGGAAAGGGATTTTTCCTGGGTCAGCACTCCCATTATTACCGCCAGTGACTGCGAAGGGGCCGGAGAAATGTTCCGTGTGACGACTTTGGATGTGGGAGACGCTGCTTCCCGTGACGCCTCCCGGGATTTCTTCGGCAAGGCGGCCTACCTCACGGTAAGCGGCCAGCTGGAAGGGGAAGCGTTCGCGTGCGCCCTGAGCAACATTTATACTTTTGGCCCCACGTTCCGGGCGGAGAACTCCAATACTACGCGCCATGCGGCGGAATTCTGGATGGTGGAGCCTGAAATGGCGTTCTGCGACCTGTATGGAGACATGGACATGGCGGAAGAGTTTGTCCGTTTTCTCGTCGGCGATGCCTTGGCAAACAGCGCGGAAGAAGTGGAATTCCTGACCCGTTTTGTAGACAAGGGGCTGTGGGAACGCCTGGAACATGTGAAGGAAACGCCGTTTGTGCGCTGTTCCTATACGGAAGCCGTGGATATTCTGCTCAAGAGCGGCAAAACATTTGATTACCCCGTTTCCTGGGGCATCAATCTGCAGAGCGAACACGAACGCTTCCTGACGGAGGAACATTTTAAATGCCCCGTTATCGTGTACAATTACCCGAAGGAGATTAAACCCTTCTACATGCGCCTAAACGAAGACGGGAAGACCGTCACCGCCATGGATGTGCTGGTGCCCGGCATCGGCGAGATCGTGGGAGGCAGCCAGCGTGAGGAACGGCTGGACATTCTGGAGGAAAACATGCGCCGCATGGGCATGAATGCGGAGGCGTACCGCTGGTATGCGGATCTGCGCCGCTACGGCACGGTGCCGCACGCCGGATTCGGAGCCGGGTTTGAGCGTCTGTTGATGTTCGTGACCGGAGTGACCAACATCCGCGACGTGCTGCCTTTTGCCCGTACTCCGCGGAATTGCGAGTTCTGACCTGCCGCGGGAAACGGTTTTTCCCGTCTGGAAGGATGTCGTATGGTTCCGCAGGATAAATGTTGCGGTATAAGGGGAGAGACGTGCGCAAACCGGGCCGGCGGCAAAAGAAAACCCCGGCTTTCCTTTAGGAATAAGCCGGGGTGAAGTCAGTCGTGCGGAAGAGGTTATTGTCTCTTTCTTCTCAGCAGCAGTCCGCCCAGTCCCAGGAGGCCCAGCGTGGCCGTTGCGGGTTCCGGAACGGTTTCGTAGTTAATCAACACCTTGGTGACGCCGTTTTCCGTGACCTGTGCCACGCTCGTTTGAATTTTGGGGTCGCTGGTGGAAATATCCAGGCCGAACAGATCCAGATAGAGATTTCCTCCCAGTTGAGCGGATTTGATGGAAGCCAGTTCAATAGTTCCGCTTCCGGAAAGGCTGCTCGTATCCAGTATGCCGGCGAAGACGACTGTTTTTCCGTTGGTCCAGAAGCCGGAGATATCCGTAGCGGTCAGGGTGCCGTGTTCTTCCGCCGTAAACGTGCCGAAATTCAATGTGAAGTTACGTCCCAGCCCAAGGGCATTGCTGGATTCAAATATCAATTGGGAATTGCCTTCCAGCGTGAAAGAATCGACGTTGAGGTCTCCTACAGTCGTTGTGCAAAGCAGGGTGCTTCCAGATTCTATGATGACTTGTCTGGTGGCTCCGAAATAGGATTGGGAGGTGGACCAGGTGACCGTTCCGGCATTTTTTCCGATGATGGCATTATCGCTATTGCTTTGCGGATAATAGCCGTTCGGCGTGCCATTTACCGTCCAGTTGTTGGCGTCTCCGTAAATTCCGTTTCCTGCCGCTCCGCTCCAGATGTAGGTGGCAGCCTGGGAAAGACTCGTGGAAAGGCAGCATAAGATGCAGAATGTAGATAATTTCATGTGTATCAGGTACTTCAAAAAAGCACAGGTAACGGATTCCCAATCCGTTGTCAATGTAAATATCTGAAAAGGGAACCTATCGGGCAGAAATATTTTTATTACTACTCAAATGAAAAGAAGAATATGAGAATGAATTTAATCATAACATTTTTATTATTAAATATTTGTTGTTGAATAAAAAGATATCGGATTGGGAATCCGGTATGAACATGATGTCTTATATGTAAACGGGGAAGAGCAATATTCCTTTCGTTTTTTTCACTTCCTTTTCTGCACTTTTTTTCATGAATTCTTCGCGACTCCCTTCCATCAGCATTATCCTGACCGGGCATAATCAGGAGCATTGCATCCGGGATGCCATCCGGAGCGTATTCGGGCAGGATTATGAAGGGCCGGTTGAAATCATCCTTTCGGATGACGGATCTTCCGACGGAACCTTCGCCGTCATGCAGGAAATGGCGGCTCAATACAGGGGGCCGTACCGGGTAATCTTAAACCGGAATGAAACGCCGCTGGGGCGCGGGCCTCATATCCGGCAGGCGGTTGGTCTGGCTTCCCATGAATGGATTCTCCGTCAGGATGGGGACGATTGTTCCTTCCCCTGGAGATGCAGGTTTTTTGCCTGGGCAGTGATGGAGTATCCGGATGCTGTGGCTGTAGTCAGCCAGATGATTAACGTCTATGAGGAACCGGGAGTTGCGTTTGAATTCCCGGCATTTCCCTCCGTT
This sequence comes from Akkermansia sp. 54_46, assembly GCF_001917295.1. Taxonomy (NCBI): domain Bacteria; kingdom Pseudomonadati; phylum Verrucomicrobiota; class Verrucomicrobiia; order Verrucomicrobiales; family Akkermansiaceae; genus Akkermansia; species Akkermansia sp. 54_46. The sequence goes on along the minus strand of NZ_MNUD01000033.1, from coordinate 152,144 downwards.
CCACGGGAAATGCCGGCTGTCGTGCTCCAACAAGGGGCTTTTTCTTCTTCAGCTCATTATGGACTTGCTATGATCATCAGAAAAAGTGCATACGAGTGGGGAAATGCTTTTCCGATAACGGCTAATTTTGAGGATGATCTAATGGCATTTCACGCATGGTTGCAGGGTAATATTTATGAATTGCCGGATACGGCTCTGTGTTATTACCGTTTTGCAGCACAAAATATCTCCGCTGTCAGTAGCGCATTCCGGTTTGCCGACATGCAGACGGCAGAGGCTTTTGAAAGGAAGGACTTAGTAATGTTGGAGCAGTTGAAAGAAAGCGTAGAAGCGGGGATGAAACTGTGCGGTGAGTTGCTGGAGAGCTTTGTTCTGGTCTTTCGTTCGCGGAAAGAATTGCTTGCTGAAATAGAGGAGAGGAGAAAAAAGATAAGCTATATTGATCAGTTGCAGAATTGGTGGAATTATTCCTTTTCTCAAAGATGGTCCTTAAAAGGACCAGGAAAAAGGGGTATAGCCCGTTGTTTGCCGCAAAAGCTGTATTTATTTTGCATGGTCTTCTTTTTCAAGCTTAGGAAAGTGAAACGGGCCGTTTGCGGCGCCCGGCAGGATTTGGAATAAGGGTAAGGAAACGCTTGAAGAAGGAGGGGAACTTTTGCTCGGACGGGTTCTCTCCGGTCCGGCGTTGTTTTTGATGGAGAGGGGGGCGGAAGATGGCTTCTCCGGCTCGAAAGAAGCTGGATTGATACGTGGCGGTTTTTCTCCGGAAAAAGAAAAAGCGCCTTTCCAGAAAAGATGGAAAGGCGCGGTGACAGGTTCAAGGGGGAGATCCCGAATTAGTACACGTCCCGCTGGTAACGGCGGTGCTGTTTCATGTCCGCCACATATGCCGCGGCTTCCTCCGGAGTTTTATGGCCCCAGGTCTGGATGACTTCATGAAGGGCGTTGTCCACGTCCTTCGCCATGCGGGAGGCGTCCCCGCAGACGTAGAAGCAGGCGCCGGCTTCCAGCCATTTCCAGAGCTCTTCGCCTTCCTGGACCATGAGGTGCTGCACATACACCTTCTTTTCCTGGTCGCGGGACCAGGCCACGGACAACTTCAGTTTGCCGGTGCCGGTCAACTGGTTCAGCTCGTCTTCATAACAGAAGTCGGTGGCCCTGTACGGATTGCCGAAGAACAGCCAGTTGCCGCCCTTGGCGCCGGAAGCGGCGCGTTCCTCCCAGAATGCCCGGAAAGGGGCGATGCCGGTGCCGGGGCCCACCATGATGATGGGGGTGTCCCCGTCTTCCGGAAGGCGGAAATTCTTGTTGGTATGTACGAATACCCTGGCCGTATGGCCCGGCTGGAGGCGGTCCGCCATATAGGTGGAGCAAACGCCGCCGCGCTTGCGGTCACGGGCCGTATAGCGCACCGCGCCCACGCACAGGTGAACCTGTTCGGGATGGGCGTTCGGGCTGGAGGCGATGGAATAAAGGCGCGGCATGATCTTTTTCAGGATGCCGACGAAAGCCTCCGCGGATTCGAAGGAAGCGGGGTATTCCGTGGCCAGATCCAGCACGTCCCGGCCCCACAGGAAATCGCTGAGGGCGTCCTTATCCCCGGCCAGAAGCGTGTCCAGCTCCTGGCTGCCGGAGGCGGCGGCCCACTTGGTCAGCAGGGCTTTGTTGACATTGGTAATGTCATAGCAGTGAACCAGGGCGTCTTTCAGGCTTGCGGTTTCCCCTTCGGGCGTGGGAACCTGGGAATCCGGGCTGAGGCCGAGCTTGTCAATCAGAGCGTCCGCCAGGGCCGGATCATTGGCGGGAATAACGGCCAGGGCGTCCCCGGCAATATAGTTCATCCCGGAACCGTCCAGGCTGTATTCAATGTGGATGGTTTCCTTGGGGCTGCCTTCCCCGGTGATGTGCCTGACGGAGAGGACGGGAGCGGGAAACGGATTTTTTTTGCCGTATGGTTCAGTGGTCATGATGATGGAGGGGGGGGTGAAAAAGAATATTACCAGCGGATAACGGCGGCGGACCAGGTAAGCCCGGCGCCGAATGTGACCAGGACAACGTTGTCTCCCTTGCCGAATCTGCCGGAACGGCGCGCTTCGTCAAAGGCGATGGCGACGGCGGCCGCGGACGTGTTGCCGTACTTCTCAATGTTCACGAACACCTTATCTTCAGGAATGGAAAGGCGCTGCGCTACGGCGTTAATGATGCGGAGATTGGCCTGGTGGGGAATAATCAGCTGGATATCGTCCGCCGTGAGGCCGGCGCGTTCAATGACGCTGGCGGCGGAAGCCTTCATGCGCGTGACGGCATGGCGGAAGGTCTCATTGCCGCGCATGGCCAGGGTAGCCAGGCGTTCATGGGCGTTTTCCGCTGTGGTGGGGCAGCGGGAGCCGCCGCCCGGAATCTGGAGCAGGTCATGCAGGGAGCCGTCCGAACCGATATCCGTGGCAAGGACGGAACCTTCTCCCTCTTCCCCTGTGGAAGCCTGGAGCACGGCTGCCCCGGCGCCGTCCCCGAACAGGACGCAGGTGCTGCGGTCCTCCCAGTTGACGACGGTGGAAAGTTTTTCAGCGGCGATGATGAGCGCCGTTTTCATCTGGCCGGTGCCGATGTACTGGACGGCGGTCTTCATGGCGAACAGGAAGCCGGAGCAGGCGGCGGAAATGTCAAAGGCGGCGGCATTCTTGGCGCCAAGGGCATCCTGGATATAGCAGGAAGTGGAAGGGGTGAACGTATCCGGCGTGATGGTGGCGACGATAATCAGGTCAATATCCTCCGGCTTCAGCCCGCAGGATTCCAGAGCGCGCTGGGCGGCCTTCGTCCCCATATGGGAAGTGTACTCGTCAGGGGCGGCGATGCGGCGTTCCACAATGCCCGTGCGTTCAATAATCCATTCGTGGGAAGTGTCCACCATCTTCTCCAGATCCGCATTGGTCAGGCGGCGTTCCGGAACATAGGAACCCGTACCGATAATCTTGACGGGCAGTCTTTTAAAGGAAATATCAGAATGTGCGGCCATAGCTTTGGGCGTATGATGAACAGAAAACGTCCTGACGTTTTATGTGGAAACAGTCTAAAAGAAAGCGGGCCTGATGACCAGCACAAAACGCAGCACTCCTTCCATGCCGTAAATGAATGGCCTACAACAGCCACCCCTGGCCGTTGGCGGGCGGCGCGGCGCCCATCTTGAGATAGGCGGAAGGCATCGCCACGCGCCCCCTGGGGGTGCGGCTGATATACCCCTGCATAATCAGGAAAGGCTCGTGCACGTCCTCCAGCGTGGAAGCGTCCTCCCCTACGGCCACCGCCAGGGAGGAAAGGCCCACCGGGCCGCCGTTGAACTTGTAAATCATCGCTTCCAGCAGGCGCTTGTCCATCTCGTCCAGGCCGTCGTCGTCAATCTCAATCATGGTCAGGGCGTCATGCGCCAACTGCTCCGTAATCACGCCGTCGCCGCGCACCTGGGCGTAATCCCGCACCCAGCGCAGCAGGGAATTGGCCACGCGGGGCGTGCCGCGGGAGCGCAGCGCAATCTGCAGGGCTCCCTCCGGGTCCACGGGCACGTTCAGCAGCCCCGCGGACCGTTCGATAATGGCGCACAGCTCCTCCCGCGTATAATAATCCAGCCGGTTCACCAGGCCGAAGCGGGAACGCAGCGGGCTGGTCAGCATCCCGGCGCGGGTAGTGGCCCCCACCAGGGTGAACTTGGGCAGGTTGAGCTGGATGGAGCGGGCGTTCGGCCCCTGGTCGATGATAATATCCAGCCGGAAATCCTCCATGGCCGGGTACAGATACTCCTCAATGGCCGGGTGCAGGCGGTGGATCTCGTCAATAAACAGAATATCCCCCTTTTCCAGATTGGTCAGCACGCCGGCCAGGTCTCCCGCCTTTTCAATCTGGGGGCCGGAAGTCGTATGAATGCGGCAGCCGACGGCATTCGCGATAATATTGGCAAGCGTCGTCTTCCCCAGGCCCGGGGGACCGCTCAACAGGATGTGATCCAGCACGTCGTCGCGCTGTCTGGCGGCTTCCACCATCAGCATCAGGCGGTCCTTAATCTTCTCCTGCCCGCAGAACTCGCTGAAAGCGGGTGGTCTGAGGGACAAATCAAAAGCGGAGGAGGGGGCCTCCGTGGTGCGTGTGTAAAAGGACTCTCCCATGCGCAGGACTAGCAAACCTGTCTTTGGGGCATCCGTCAAGGGGGAAGTGCGGTCGGGAAACGCCTTTTCCGGGACATGCCGGAAGCCTTAGGCTTTTTTTGAGGACGGGAGGAATGCGGAGCCGCGGAAATGATGATATGCGGTGAAACGGCATGTTCTGCCTTCTCTCCTTACAGCGTGGGTTCCCATGCCTGTCGCGTTTTCCCGGAACTCTCGGAACCCTGTGCTTCCGGAATCTTTCAGTCTTCTCTTTCCGTCTCGCTTTTGAAACTTCCTAAACGTCTTATGATCAATTCTTGATTCCGGACGGAAGTAAGCTTATCAATAGAGGTTCTTACCTGAACCTTGCCCGATTGCCCGGAAGCCGTAAAGGTGGAGAAAGAGAAAAATTCTTATTTGCTCTGCGGGAAAAACAGGGCAGGGAGGGAGGAAATCTGCCATGCCCTCATGGATGATTTTTGTGAACCACGGAAACCTGTCCTTTCAAAACTTTTCAAAATACGCTTCGTTTCTGCTTATTCCTGTTGAAGACTTCCTCGTGTTGTCGGAGCGCTTTTCACCCTTTTCGAGCAACAACCGGAAACGTGAAAAAACTCGGGGAAGACGGGAAAATTTCTTCCGGATGAAAAAAAGATTGCCAAACCTCTCTTCTGCCATTATTCTGCTCCTGCTTTCCTATCTAGCACAATCTCCAACGGGCAGGTGTCAGAGTGGTCGAATGAGCACGCCTGGAAAGTGTGTGTACCGCAAACCGGTACCGAGGGTTCGAATCCCTCCCTGTCCGCCATCAATTTTCCACCGCAATATATTCGTAATGGATATATTGCGGTTTTTGTTTGCAGGAGTATGGGGAAAATATTGGGAAAACGAGTAATCCTTTTATTGCTGTCTCCATCAGAAATCCTACAGGAGGTATTGACAATGAGAAACCCTAAAGCATAATCTATTTGGGTGGCATTCCAAGAACATTACTCAGAGACACAGGATAATCTACAGGGTTTCGGTGATACGCAGGAAATTATTTCTCTGAAAACGCATTATGATATTTCAGGATATTCCTGTCCGCCATCAATATTCTACTGTAATATATTCATCATGAGTATATCGAGACTTGTGTTTGCTTGAACATAGGAAGAAATGGGGAAAATAGCATAACTATATGCTTGCTTTATAAAATTGATAATTGATAATGAGCTATGGGATTCCTTCAAAATGAATATTTTCATGATCCGATAAGACACTTAAAAGCCCTAACTCAAATTCTGTCTCAAGATAAAAACCCAATTGGTTTTTTCATATCGGCTGGCTGTCCTTTATCGATAAAATGTGGAGAAATTGAAAATAAGATTCCACTTATTCCCGATATGAAGGGATTGCAAGAATATGTTCAGCAAAATTTAACATCAAATGACGACTCTAATCCAAGTGTTTATGATAGATTTATTGAGGTTTTTAAAAAAATAAATCCAATTAATGAAGGAGATTCTCCAAATTTGGAGAAAATACTTAGTTTTATTAGATCTCTCATAAGTGTATCGAAAGGGAACCTAATAAATAATTTTAAGGAAGAAGAATTAATAACACTTGAAAAGGAAATATGTAAGCATATCGTAGAAAAAATAAAAGTAAATTTACCGACAAAAAATACTCCGTATCATAAGTTAGCGAATTGGATTAGTTCTATTGATAGAGAACAACCCATAGAAATATTTACAACAAATTATGATTTATTGATGGAGCAAGCCTTAGAAGACACAAATATACCTTATTTTGATGGTTTTGTAGGATCAAGGGAAGCTTTTTTTGATTTGAGGTCTTTGGAAGATAATCTTATTCCTAGGCATTGGACAAGGCTGTGGAAAATGCATGGATCAATAAATTGGTTTAAAAAAGAAAATGGAAAGATTTTTAGATCTGATAAATATGACAACTCTGAATCCTCTTACCTCATCTATCCCTCTCATTTAAAATATGATCAAAGTAGAAAGATGCCTTTTTTAGCTCTATCTGATCAATTGAATTGCTTCTTAAAAAAAACATCTTCTGCATTAATCGTTTGCGGATATTCATTCAATGATGAACATATAAATGATACAATTACCAACGCACTCATTTCAAACCCATCTGCTCTAGTAATTACTCTCCTATACGGGAATATAGAATATTATCCTAAAAGCATTGAAATAGCAAATAGGAGACATAATTTAATTATATGGGCTGAAAATGAAGCCATAATAGGAACACACAGGGGTAAATGGAGAAAAGCGAATGATATAAATTATGAATTTGAAGAATTTATTGAAGAGGAAAATGAAAAAATATATTTCAAAATGGGTGATTTTATTACATTTTCCAATTATTTAAGATCCTTAATAGGCAGATCTTCAGAAGAAATATAAAATGACTAAAGTTGCTACTTATATAGGTGAAGTTCAAAATGTTGAAGGAGCGACAGTTAGCGCAATTCTGTCAATGGACTGTGCCTCGGGATTAACATATGTTAATGGAGAAGTATATAAAATAGGACAAGTTGGAAGTTTTGTAAGAATTCCTATAGGTTATAATGACTTATTTGGAATAGTATCAAAAGTGGGAGCTAATGCAGCTCCGGATAATCAAATAGAAAGCCAACCTCATGGAAACCGTTGGATGACTATTCAATTAATTGGTGAAAGCTATCATAAAACTGGTTTTGATCGCGGCATTTCTCAATATCCAACGATAGGCGATGAGGTTCACTTAGTCTCTGAGAAAGACTTAAAATGCATCTATGGCAGATTGGAAAAACCCCATTTCGTAAAAGTAGGTCATATTGCTGGAGCTGAATCTATCCCTGCACTACTCGACATAAATAAGTTAATTATCAGGCATTCTGCTGTGGTTGGAACGACGGGAGCAGGAAAATCCACAACTGTAGCAGGACTCCTTAATGCTCTATCTAATGATATTAGATATCCATCTGCTAGAATAATTGTACTTGATATTCATGGAGAATACGCAAATGCCTTAGGGGATAGGGCAAATATATTCAAAATAAATTCAAATTGCATAAAGACAAATGAAAAAGAATTAAATTTACCGTTTTGGGCATTAAATGCAGACGAATTAATAGAAATTTGTTTTGGAGTAGTAGATGAAAAATCAAAAACATTGATTCTAGAAAGTATATTGAGAGAGAAAAAAAATGTTTTCAAGCTATATCGAAAGAGTGTAATTTCAGAAGAATTAATTAATGCAGATACACCCATTCCTTTTAGTATAAAAAAAATATGGTATAACTTATATCAGGAAACATTGGGTACCTATTATAGTAGAAATCAAGGGGCTCCGATAGATAATTTGGCATATGAACTGGATGATAATGGCAAGGAAATGAAAGGAGACCCTCAAATAGGTATTCCTCCCACATTTAAGAGAATTAAAAATAATGCAAATGATCCAGAAAAAATCTATTACATGCCTAATGGCGCTAACTTAAGTAGTCAATTAATTTCTCTCGGAGCAAAATTTAGAATTCCTCAATATAATTTTTTATTTTCTCCTGGAGATTGGGAACCTAGTCTTGATGGAAATACAAAATTAGATTTAGATGAGTTATTTAAAGGTTGGATTGGTAATGAAAGACCAGTGACAATATTCGATTTATCAGGAATTCCTACTACTATCCTTAATACAATAATTGGAGTATTATTGCGAATTTTATATGATGCCTTGTTTTGGACTCGAGATTTATCGCAAGGAGGCAGGCATAGACCCCTTCTTATAATTATGGAAGAGGCACATAATTACCTAAGTAGTAATACAAAGAATTCTGCATCCCATATCGTTCAAAGAATAGTTAAAGAAGGTCGAAAATATGGAATAGGAGTAATGATAGTAAGTCAACGACCTTCCGAAATCAGTGAAACAGTATTATCTCAATGTGGCACTTTTATTTCTCTCAGACTATCAAATAGAGCAGACAGAGGACATATCTGCTCCGCTGTAAGTGATAATTTGGAGAGTCTTACAAGCATGCTCCCTATTCTGAAAACTGGTGAGGCAATTATTTTAGGAGAAAGTGTAAAACTTCCTATGAGGGTATTTATAGAGCCTCCTCCTAGAAATCATTGGCCAGATAGTCAAGATCCTGTTATATATGATGAAGTAGAAAGCGCAGATGGTTTGTCAAAACCTCAGGGATGGGGAGCTTCTAAGGAACAAGCATCTGACTTCAAAGATTTTTTAGCAGTATGGAGATCGCAAAACCCACACCTAAGAACTCAACACGATAATAAAAATGGATAGACAATCAGTTACATCATCGAATATTTCTTCTATAGGCTATGATGCCTCTAGTCAAACGCTAGAAGTTGAATTTAAACATGGAGGCATATATCAATACTATGATGTTCCTCAACATGAATACGAAGGATTAATGAATGCCCCTTCTCATGGTAAGTATTTTGTTTCTCAGATAAAAGGAAGGTATAGATATTCAAGAATATAATGGCATCGGTAGAAATTAATCAACAACTAAAAAGGGTAGAGATTGAAGATTTTGAAATACAAAATGAAATAGTTTTCAAATATTTTGATACGCTTCCATATACAGAAAGAAGCGAAAAATTTTTGAAAGCACTGTATATAGGTGTATTAGCGCTAATGGAAGATCGTTTATCCGCCTTCCTTTCAAAAACATCTAATGAATTGGGCACAGAATTAGAGAGCCTTAAGATGATTTTTGAAATGAAAAAAGAAATTTTCTATAAATCTAGTATAAAGGGTGTCTTAGCAGAGGAAGAAATAGCTGATTTTTTGAGTAATTATTTTCAAGAGAAACAGTTGGATGATAGGGTTCTCTTCACTGGAAATACAATAGGAAATATTTCTAAAAATAAAACAGGGGATTTTGTTTGTGAAATCAATGGCAATGATAACTTGAAAATTATTATTGAGTGTAAATTTGACAAAAGCACTCGCTTAGGAGATATTACTTCCAAAGATATTTTTACTCGAAAAACAGATGCCGCATGGAGTCAACTAATTGAATCAGAAGCAAATAGAGATGGTAAGGTGAGTATTATCGTCTTTGATCGATCGTTAGTAGATAATTCAATACTTAAATTTTCAGAAAACGTTGGTTACATCTCAAATATTGGATTTACTGTTATTGTAGATTCTCAAAAGGGGGATTATTCAAATTTAGCCATTGCATATATGCTGGCTCGTGATATTGTATTAAATGCAAGACAAATCGACTTGGATAAAAATTTGCTAGCGATTCTTGTAAGCAGAATTATCAAAGATATCAATGAAATTCTATCTATAAAATCACTTGTATATAAAAATATAGAAAACAATAAAACCATTTTGAAACAATTAGAAAAATCTATATTATTGATGGAATTTAATCAGGAATATATGAAAAAATTTCTACAACAAGGCACTTTAAATAAAAAAGATTTACTTGATTTTTATATGGGAGAAAATGTTAAAAATAGATTTCAATTGCTAGAGAAAGAAATAACTGATATCACTGATTAGAAGCTACCTCTTCAATTGATCTCTCCCACTCTTCCTCTTTCCTTCTACAATCCATCTCCTTCTGTTCCTTTCTCCATTCATAATCGTGCAATCCTCCATGCATTCTCCAAACTCATGAGGATCATTTGGACTAGAATCGGGGCTCCAAAATTTGCTCCAATTAGGATTCTCTGCTTCTGAATCACTGTCCATAGCTGACTGTTCTTCTTCTCGACCCATCTAGGACTCTCTCAGCAATCTCTAAGTTTTTCCTCTATATTCTGAGAAATTCCCTCAGGAATTATTTTAGGATTAATTATTTGGAATGATTTTAATTAAAAACACCTTCGTACAAAGTTAATTGACTTTGGAAATCTTGGAATTTTGTCTACATCATTATGAATTTGGGAATTCTATCATTTATTATATTCACACATTGAGTGAGATTTTTTCTTATAATTTATTAATTTTCTTATGATTGTGAATTTGAAAAATTTCCCTGGGAGTAATACTAGGTATACATTTGAAAACTCTCTCTTTTATCTTTAGTATACATCGTATGAGGTCATATTTTCATAACTTGCTCATTACGATATATTTGTAAATTTTAAACATGTTTTATATTCCTTCATTACACCATTGTACAGGATCATTTGAAGAATACATGTCTTGGAAAATGCAGATGGCAGTATATGGAGGATCATCTATACGCAGGTTATTTTATTCTGAATATCCCCAGAATTGATTATTCGAATTTGTAACCACTTCCCCTTACCAATTACATTCCTTCCTGAATAATTTCCGTAGGAATCAATTTAGAATTAATTATCCTGTATTCCTTTGATTCCAAGTGATGAGGATAGTTTAAGTGAATACAGGGAAATGGTTAATTAAAAACGGCTTCGTACAAAATCTTCATTGAGGGATGGTGCTGTGTTTCCGCTCAATTGTACGTTGTTTTCCTTGTCCGTGGAGGGTAATTTATTCTGAATGTCTCTAGGATCATTTGTAAGGATTCCAGAGGAATGATGGGTATTAACATCCGCAAATCTGAAAAATTACCGAAAAAAATAATTTTGCCTTACATTGGGGCAAATGGACTTTCCACTTTTCCCTGTTGATACATTTCCTAATGGAGAAAAAGTTTTCCATTTTTCGGAAAAACAATTTTGGAGTGTTTAGCGAAACACCCCCTTCATGCAGAAGGTTCTTTGTATATGTTGAGACCAAATAGGGATGGGTTGCCGATTGGGGGAGTGCGTTTGGTTTGGTGGGGGTACTGTACCGTTTGCCGTACCCTATATGATAGAGATTAAGGTATGGGCTCAGAAATGAAAAAGATGGAACCATTGCTGATTCCATCCCTTGATGATTGTTATTGGGTACAATTAGAAGCTGTACCTTGCTGAAAGTGAGGCTGATTGATTCACCTGGCTGCTTTTGGCTTCCAGAGTGTAGAATATTCCTACGTTCCAGTTTTGGTTGATAGCCCAGTTGGTGTCTGCATTCAATATGAAGGCACTTCTGTCCGACTTCAGGGAACAAATCCGCAAGATACGATGTATCCAGAGCATGAGTCTGAAAGATGGCTGCTACGCCAATGCGCATGCCGAATCCCTCTGGGCAACAAGTAAAAAGGAAGTTCTGCCAAGGATTCCCGAAGATATCGACGATGCCGAAAGGCAACTGTTCGATTACACAGAAACATTTTGTAATCTGAAACGAGCGCATTCATTGTTATCCTTCCTCAGCTCTATCCAATTCGAGAAAAGAGCTTTTCCTGCCCATCATAAAACTTTTACGACTTCTATCCAATTTTATGAAATCCTTCCAGTTTTCAGGGTGCTCTGTTATGAATTTAGCCTTCTTGTTTTGACGATGAACCAAAATGTTTTCAAGCGTTCTGCAGAACTTATAGAACAGGGGTTAAGTCCGGAATATAAGGCAATGCCGTGCGAGTTGGGGATTGGGATTCTTTGACGACCGGAGAAGCTTTTTTCTTAGATGGCGCTTTTACATTTTGAGGTGATGGGAGCGTCGATTTGGAAATCACTTTCGGAGAAGGTGGGGGTGGTACTGGTGTTGTCTTTACCGATTGGGTGGGGTCGGAAGAGGTACACGAAAACATTAATGACACGTAGATAATCAATGAAATATAGGTATGTGTTTTTATTGCCATGATGACTGATTAGTGTTATCAAAAATTGGAATCATCCGTTGTGAGGAGATCGAAGCAAGAGTCGGAATTCAAGTCCAATCCTCTATTAGTTTTTATGATAATTTGTTTGGAGTTAGCATCATATGAATGAATAACGGCTTTTTCCAAAGCAGACTGTTGCCCCCCGCTTATTTTGGTGTAAAGAGAAACAAAGTCTCCGTTTTTTAACAAATGCGGACCCTTGAGCACGAATTGATAGATATAAGAATCTCCGTCCTGTTTAAGCAGGCGTCCATGTTTAAGTTGGGGATAGCCGATGCGGAAAATGAGCTTACCCCCTTCAGTTCGGATACTTCGGGATACTTTTCCCTCCATGTCTTTTATGCAGGCGTTCATGCAGGCATCTTCATGGAATCCATTCCCTTGTCCGGAAACGGATACCGTAGTCGTCGCCAAAATGGCATTGGAAGCCAGTTCTATTATCTTCAGGCTCATGTTCAGACTCCAGTGTCCGTAGTATACGGTTTGCCCGGTAAATGATGAGGTTCTGGAATTGATTTGAAAATCCCCGCCTTCGGGCTGAATATCAAAAACGAAGTCAGCAGCTTTCAGTTGCTTGGACTTGATTTTTTCCGCAGAGGCAATTTCGTCATGTTTTAACATGTCACGTTCCGCAGACATTGTTTGATTGCCACGTTCCAAGAGGACAAATTCTTGGGATGTGCCAAATGCCTCATGGAAGGGCGTCGTAATACTTTGTGATAAAGAGGAAGCAACTTGTTGAGGGAAGCCAAATTGCCGGATTTTTCCGCTAAGTTCTTCGGCAGAGCTCATCACTAAGGATATCTTATCTTTGAATATATCCTTATGGGGGGCATACATCTTAGCACGCACGGAAACCTCCCATTCCTTTTCTTCCGTTTGTTTTTCAGATAAAACTTCAAAAGAAAGGATATCGGGGTTATGTTGATCCGTGGCCACTTCCAGTCTGAGGTGCCCTCCACCGGGATGTTTTACATTCAACAAGATGTCTTTTTTGGAGATACGGTCTCCGTACATCTGAGCCTTAGCCAGAGCCAAGGCTTGGCGGATAGCGCCCTCTTTCCTGTATCCATATCCGGTAGAGGTTATTTCCCGTATTTCCGGTTGCTGTTTAATCAGAGGAGCGGTCGCGTTCTGTTCCCGGCCTTTACACCAAGGCCAGATGAACCAAGCCGCTAAACCGAGCAGAAGAACGGCCGCGACGGCGATGAAGATAGATTGCTTATTCATGATGATTAATTGCTTTTGATTAAGTTTTTCGCTTTTAACTTAGCCAGGATTTCATCTGCTGCCAATGGCGTCAGGCCGGAAAGAACTCTCTTTTTGGCTTGCAGCTGGTCTGGGGCTTTTGCCTTCTGAGTTTGGGGAGAAAGAGCCGCTACCAAACGAGGGAATTTACCGGTCATTTTGTAAATCTTTCCACTCACCGTCGCTTCTATCACCCACATATTGGTAGCTTCATCGATTCTGGGAGTACCCATATCAAGGGTACCGACAACCACATATTGGACGGAGGGCACATCGGTGCGGAGACTGGTAATGATGCTTCTCCATGTCTTAGCAGGGATAACGTTTCCTCCCCCGTAAGCTTCATCAAGCAGGGCGCTGGTGTCCAACATGGCGCCATCAATAATTTCCTCAAATCCCTTTTCGGCAAAACGGGCAGTGAGTGCCGTGCCAAATTCTTCACGGGCCGGCGGATCCAGACGATAGGTAATTTGATCTGCCGTCACCACAGTAGAGGCGCCGGTTGTCTTAGTTTCCCGTTCAACAACAGAGGCATCGGATTGGACCGCTGTATCAGCGATGGCTCCTGCCTCCGAGGCTTCTTTAGATTTTTTCAGGTTATTTGTTTGGATAACCGTCTGGCCTTGTTTTTGCAACGCCGCCGCATTTCTTGCGGTGAAAAAGACAGCTATATCCACTGATTCCAGCTGAACGTTCGCTTGAACAGGCTGTGTTCTTTGCAAAAGATCCTTCATACGATCTTCGTCAATGACGGCAGAAAAAGTAACTGTAACTTCATCCTTTTTCTCATTGAGGGATTGGTTGTTGGTTACCTGGGTACAAATAGCTAAAATGTCATTAACGATGTGCGGTTTTCTCTCATTATAAAGTTGTCGTATGGCTGATGGCTGGGTGCTGATCATCTGCTCGATGGCATGAATGGCCGCAAAACGTTGCGCTTCATGAGCCGCATTATTTTTTCCCTCTGGCGAGGCAGTGGGAAAAACCACGGAATGAGAGCCTGTCAGGGGTAAGTCTTTTGCTTGGGTGACTAAGGAACAGGCCACTAAAAAAATAAGTAAAATAGCTTTCATATGTTTGGTATTCAGTAGATTAATTGTTTAATTAACAGATGTTTGTTGGATAATGGGGTTGGTTTTTTTTCTCTTTTTCAGCGTAATAGCAGCGGAACGGAGCATTTTGATGGTGGCGTCTTCATAATTGATCCAAGAGGATTCCAGCTTGATGTCTGTGGGGTAAGTAGAACTCACTGCATCCTTAAATTTTATCATGATGATTTCCCGGTCCCCTTGTTTAAGGCGTAAGCCGCAGAAGGCAACGAAAGCTAGTTGTTTTTGGAATTTGTTACTTTGCATGGTATGGGTAAGAAAGCCGGGGAAAACGACTTCCAGCGTGTAGTCCGGCTTTTTCAGTAAGAAATCCTTACCGGTCGGCTCCGGGTTACCGGACTCCTTCTCATGAGCCACGTTGTCTTTCAGGGCTTCATCCATCACTCGGCCGGTATCCTTAATCCGTTCGCTCATAACGTAGAAAATTTTATCTCCTCCGCCCGACCAAGGAAGTATGGGAACCTTGACAGCGGAATAGAAGGAAGAAGAGACCAAAGAAGACAGATAAGCCATGTAGCTTCTTTCTCCCGCAGCTTTGTAGTTTGTGGGGATTTTTTCCAATGCTCCCTTGTCGACTCGTATTTTGTCAATGCCCAGAGTCTTTGTGGCCATTAAGGAAGAGTAAGGGGCCTTACATAATTTGATGAACTCCGGAATGAGCTTCTTTTCGTAGAGGTGGTGAAGCAGGGCGTTTTTTTTGCTCTGAGAGGCTCTCCCCGGTACGGCATCAATGGCAACAACTCGTCCCGGAATAGTGGCTAAAATCCTTCTGTCTTTAAAATTACAGATAACGAGGTCGAACCCGATTTCCGCAAGGATTTTTGAGTAAGCGCTTCCTGTTCCCGCTTCATATTGGGATTCAACATGTTCATAGTTCAACGCGCAGGCGAATACAACGGAATCGGAGGTAACGGAGTTAGAGAAATCGGCTTCCGGGTCTTCCGGCATATAGTCGAGTATCCGGCGACCGTCCTTTTTACGCTCCTTCAGTAGACCAGCGTGCATGGCCTTATGCAGATTGCTGATGTTGTCTTTCCCTACTTCTTTTGAAGTAGAGGGACCATAAACATAACCAATAGGAAATTGCTTTTTGGTCGTATTCTGTTTGATTGCTGAATAAAACCATATCCCGGCAAATTCCGCGCAGGGACGGGCCGTGTTTTCCTTTTCTCCCAATGAGGTGGAAACGCCAAATGAAATTAGGAATAACAGAAGAAATCGTAGAGGGGTGTTCATGGGGAGAAAGCGGGGGAATTATTCTATCAATGCCTTGCTCTACATAAAGGACAAGGCATTGATAGAATGAATATGTATTGTTTTTGCTATACTCAGAAAGAGAAGTCCATGGAAGGCAGAGAGGCCGGGATGGTCTTCATCGGCGGCAGTTTGATTTCCAGCTTTTTGTTTACCTCATCCTGTAAGGCAGTCGTGTCTTTCATCAACTTGTAATCTTTAGGTAGGGAGGTTACGAAGTAGACAATCGGACGGAATTGGGTGGCCAAGATCGCCTTCTGCGCGGAACTCGCGCTCTTCATCAATTTGCTTAACTTAAGACCAAGCTCCGTATTGGAGGCAGCCAGCTTGCCTTCTTCTATCAACGCCTTATTTAAAGTTTGGCGACTTTGCCTCCAAAGGTTGAGCTTCAGCTCATTCTTGCTTTGAAGTTCGACGGCTTTTTTGTTGATCATTTTCTGCCTTCCCGCCATGGATTCCATGATGGAGGTCAAAGCGGAAGCATCGTTGGGATTGGATTTCAGATTATTGATTTGAGCTTCAATTTTAGCAGCATCTTCTCGGTTTCCGAGGGCGTTCAAAGCCTGTTGCTGAGACTCCAGCAACATGATAGTCGCCTTTGAATGTTTGGCGGTCAGTTTGTCTTGGGCCGCCGTCAAGTCATTAACACCGGGTAGGGAATCCACATTGACTCCTGCCAACTTGGCAAACCCAGGCATGCTGGAACAGGATCCCAAAAACAAGGGGACTACCGTAGAGATCACTAAAGCACATATAGTAATAGATGGTTTCATAATGATTTGTTAATTAGATTGTTGTTGGCGCAGCTGGTCGGAGTATCTCTACACGGGTTCTATACGAAGAATGGCTACGAGAGACTTTCTCAGCTATTGGCGTTAATATATCTCCCAAAGAGATTTTTGTAAACATTAAATATCGTAAAAAGATAATTTACTTGAGATTGTTCTTGTGGCATACTCCTCTCATGAAGACGCATGGAACAGGCGTTCGGTCTGCGAAGGAGTTTGAAAAATGGATGATGGACAATGGATTGAGTTATTCAAGCATTGCGTTTGCCTGTGGAGTTTCGGAGCGTACGGTACGTCAATGGATATCTCAAAAAGGTATTCCCGAGAGATTTTCCCATTGCCTCAAGAGCATGGTTGAGTCCTCCAGAAAGACAGTTTCCTTCATTGAAGGAAACAGGGAAGACGGTCTCAAGTTCGAACTATCTCTGGAGGATCATGCAAAATTGTCCCGCAAAGCCCTGGAATCCGGTTGTTCCCTTGAGGAACTCGTTGCCCGTCATCTCCATTCCATCCTCTAATAGATACTTCATGTCTCCAACAGAGATGCTTGTTGCCTTGTCTTTTCCGGGAATTGTGATAAAATCCCTTCCATGAAACAAGAGGGGGATCAATCCATATTCAAGATGGGAGTTAAACGATGGCTCAAAGAGCAAAATCTTGATTACAAATGGATGGCTGACCAATGCGGAGTTTCTGAAATTACTGTTCGCAATTGGATGTCCCAGAAGATAATTCCCCCATTGAAGCAACAGCTGATTGAACGGGTGATGGTTCAGATGCCAGCCGCGCAACCGACATCATCTCCCAATTCCATTCCCGATATTCAGGTAGACGTTTCCTTGTCTCTGTCGGTTAAACTTTCCCCTGAACTTTACAAGCAGCTTGAAGCCAAGGCGTCCCAGCAGGGGATATCCTTGGGAGACATGGTGGCTCGGTCCATTTCCTCTCTTATCAACGAACAACCGGAGTTCCCCCATTCCTCGAAAACGCGTAAAGTCGTTCTTCCTCTCCAGTCTTGAATATTTTCATCAAGCGGTATTAGATTGTGGGGAAAACAATTGACTGTCATGGAGCTTTGTTGTGTATAAAGCCCATGTTTCGCGACATGGTGGATTCATGATCGGAGCTGCATACCAACAAGGAATATTTGTCTAGGTAATATCCTCTGAAGGGCAAATTCTCTTCACTCAAAAAGGAAAACTGCTGAGATGTTCTTCTGAAGTCGTTTCCTTTCTCAAGGGAAACGCCCTCTTTATTTGTGACCATCAGGGAAGCACGCTATCCACCCATCGCTATACGGATGACGAGCCAGACAAAGCCGGTTCATCGAAAAGCATCCTCTTTTGTTTCCTGTTTGGATGTTTGATCAAAAGGAGACTTATACCAATTATATCAATTCCTGGGTAGGCTATCAAATGGGGAATACATTTAATCTAGGGGCACCATGCCTTTGGCCGTACCCTGTATGGCTGGGAATAGGGGGGATGGATGTAGAAATGAAAAAGGGAGGAATCAGCAATGATTCCTCCCTTGGTGAGGGAGTTTAACCTCTTAATAATCTTCCATCATCAAAAATACTTTCAAAAGAATTAAACTTGGGTTCCTGTTTTTCTTACCCGTTTGCAGCATATTTGATGATTAAAGGGAATTGTCGGGATTGCCGAATCTCTTTACTCGCTTAATTCGGTGATGTCGGTTTCAGGTTTCGGGTAGCCTTTGTCGGCAATCCATTTTTTCGTTTCCGCCGCCATTTCGGGGGTGACGTTAAAGTCGTACTGGGCATAGTCGCCGATGTGGAATTTTCCGGGCTTGAAGAATCCCCATTTCTCAAAGAAGTCCGTCAGGTCGGTTTTTGTGACGTCACAGCATGCCTTGACGAATTCGAACTGGTATTTGACGGTCTCGTTTCCTCCGTAGTTTCCCGCGTTGTTGCGCAGGTACTCCATGACGTCAGGATAGAAGTCGGGGTGTCCGTTTTTGGTAAAGTAAAGATGGAGCTGCCACAGGGGAACCAGCTTGTTGAAAACATCCTTGGATTGCAGGTAGGCGATTTCCCCTCCGATGATTTCCTTGCGCGCTTTGTCGTAGCTGCCCTGGCGCTTCAGGCGGCTTTCATTGCCTGTTTTGGCTGCGGCCTGCAGGGAAAAGATGTTGTTGCTGACTTCCGTCATGCCGCCCCAGGTCATCGGGCGCATTTGCATGACGTGTCCTACTTCGTGGGAGAATCCCCAGCAGGCATCGCCCTTGAGAACGTTTTCGGGGTCGGTTACCATGCGCATTGTCCCGTCGTTTCCGAGGTAGGCGACTCCGTCTCCGTCGCGGAACATGTAGTAGTTGAAGTTCACGCGGGCCAGGACACGGTTTTCCGGGATTTTGCCGTATTTATCCAGGCCCATCAGCTGGTATTGGATGCCGATGAGCTTGTCGTAGGCGTTGATGAGTTCGGTTCCGCGGTCTTTGGTGAATTTTTTCAGGAATTCTACGGGGTAGGCAACCTGGATGGATTTTCCCCGGGCATCCATGATTGGAGAGACGGCCTGGTCAAGCAGGCGAACCCAGTCCTTGTTGGTGTCGCCCCGGGTTGTGTCAAAGTAACCGTTGGCTTTGCCGGTTACGAAATGGACGGGGATTTTCGGCGCCTTGCCGGCGTCTTCGGTGAAATAGCTTATATAGGCGTTGGCGGGCGTTTCCACGTCAATGATGTTGATTCCTTCCTTGAGAGGAATCTGCTTTTTGTGCAATCCCCAGCCGTTGGGGTCTTTTGTGGGCTGCACTCCTTCGGCCGGCTTGCGCATCAGGTTTGGCAGCAGGAGGCTGATTTCCTGCCCCTCCGTCTTGCCGACCAGGACAACATGCCGCCCCTTTTCCAGATAGACGCCCGTCATATTGTCGTATTTGCTGAATCCGTCGCCGATTCTGAGATTTTTCCCCGTCTGGCGCGGTGAGGGGAGGGCCCGGTATTCGGCATACAGGTAGTCCGGCTTGTAATGGCCCGCCAGGATTTTGGCCGCGAGTTCCTTCATCGCGTCAGACTGGAAGGCGGAAGTGTCTTTGACATCCGGCTTCAGGGAGGTGCAGGAGGAGTCTTTGAACAGTTTGAGGTCGTTGCCGATGTGTTCCGGCGTGTTGGCGGCAAATGCCGCTGCGAGCGACAGCAGGGGCAGGGATAGTAATGGAAGGATTCGGTTCATGACAGTACGGGAAGCAGGTGGTTCCGTGATGTTACAAGATACAGGTTCCGTTTTCTTCTTCTTTCACCATTTTTCTCTTGATGAATAATAGGCAGGCAGTTTGTCCGGAAAAAGGACGGGCGGTTGATGTGTGGAATGGCTTTGGCATTGAGGCAGGGATTTTTTTCAGCCGATTCACGTTTCCGGATATTTCCCGGTTCCGGCGGGCGCTTTTCCGGATTGCCGTATCCGGATGAGGACGTTCTCTGCTGCCGTGCTTGAGCTTTGGGCCGAAGCCTTCCGGCGTTTCCCGGCGGCGGTATCGCGTTTCTGCCGCGTGTTTCTCTTTATGTCCCTTTTTCTCTGGTCTTGGCGCACATGCATGACATGGTTGTTGTACGGAGGGGGAAAATGGAATAAGGTGAAGAGGATGATGAATTCCGTATTCAAGTGTTTGATGAGTGCCGTATGCGCCGTGGCATTGCCGGCGTTCGGGCAGGAAGAGAAAACCGGTTTCCCTACGGACAGGGCTGTGACCGTATTCAGCGCCGGGGAGGGTAATCCCTATGCGTCCATCCGCATTCCCGCCCTGCTCAGTATCGGCAAGGGCCAGCTCCTGGCATTCGCCGAAGGGCGGTATAAAAATACCGACCAGGGGGAGAACGATATTATCATGAGCGTCAGCAAGAATGGCGGGAAGACCTGGTCCCGTCCCCGGGCGATTGCCAAGGCCCATGGCGCCACATTTAATAATCCGTGCCCTGTTTATGACGCCAAAACCAGGACCGTGACTGTCGTGTTCCAGCGTTACCCTGCCGGGGTCAAGGAGCGGCAGCCCAATATCCCGGACGGATGGGATGATGAAAAGTGCATCCGCAATTTCATGATTCAGAGCAGGAACGGAGGTTCTTCCTGGACGAAGCCGCAGGAGATTACGAAGACGACCAAGCGTCCTTCCGGAGTGGATATTATGGCGTCCGGCCCGAATGCGGGAACTCAGCTGAAGAGCGGCGCCCACAAGGGCCGTCTGGTGATTCCGATGAATGAAGGGCCGTTCGGCAAGTGGGTGATTTCCTGCATTTACAGCGATGACGGCGGCAAGAGCTGGAAGCTGAGTCAGCCGACTGCCAATATGAAGGGCATGGTGAATGAGACGTCCATTGCGGAAACGGATAACGGCGGCGTGGTGATGGTTGCGCGCCATTGGGGCGCTGGCAAATGCCGCCGCATCGCGTGGTCCCGGGATGGCGGGGAGACCTGGGGACAGGTGGAGGACGCTCCTGAGCTGTTTTGCGACAGTACCCAGAATTCCCTGATGACGTATTCCCTGAGCGACCAGCCCGCCTACGGCGGCAAAAGCCGCATTCTGTTTTCCGGGCCCAGCGCGGGACGGCGCATTAAGGGACAGGTGGCTATGAGCTATGACAACGGCAAAACCTGGCCGGTGAAGAAACTGCTGGGCGAGGGAGGTTTTGCCTATTCCAGCCTCGCCATGGTGGAACCCGGCGTCGTCGGGGTGCTTTATGAGGAGAACCAGGAGCATATTAAAAAGCTGAAGTTTGTTCCTATTACCATTGAATGGCTGACGGACGGGAAGGATGCGGGGCTTGCTCCCGGTAAAAAAGCTCCTGTTCTCAAATAGAGGAAAGCCGGCCAATACGTTTTCCCCTCCCGGAGGTGTTTCCGGGGGGGGATTGAATGCTTTCTTCTGTAGCGGAGCGTTATGGAAGAAGGAAGGTCAGGTCTTGTTGCTTGATGGACTCAAGGGCAGGAGGGCGTACTGATGGAGTGACCGGGGTATAACTCCGGGAGGATGAGTCTGTTGGAAATACGGCGATGTGCCAGTAAGGCTTCAATCATCCGGATAAGCCTGCGCGTTGTTTTTTCTGCAGGGGCGCGGTAGGAAGTAATGGGGGGAGTGACATGGTTCAGGTAAGGTTCGTGAACCAGGCTGAGCAGACTTATTTCCCCCGGGATGTTTTTAGCCATGGCGGCCGCCCAGGAGATGATGGATATCAGCATTCTGCTTCGGGTGGAAATTAAGGCGGTGATACCCGTATTCTCCAGATAAATCCGGTTGAGTTCTTGGGTTGCCCTGATGGCATCCGACGGCATGCGGATGACACAGGGGGTCCAATGTTCCCCCTGGAAGGAGAGGAACCCCTGTTCCATGAGTTTATTGCCTCTCAGCTTGGAATCCGGGATGCAGAGCGCGATCCGACGGTGCCCTTTCTGGTACAGGTAGCCTGCCGCGTGGCTGGCCAGCACTTCCCAATGCGTATCCAGATACGGCAGATTGGAGGAAGGGTAGGAAACTCCCCGGACCAGGCAGGGGAGGCCTTTCCGCTTAAACCACAGCTGTATTTCTTCCGTGGCGCGGTAGAGTATCCAGCAGCAGCCTGGATATTCTGTTTCCAGTTTTTCCAGCCGCGTGCCAGGATTTTTTTTTCTTCCCACGCAGCTTCAACCAGTTGAAGAGCAATACCTTCTTCTCTCAGCGCCTTTTCCAGTTGATAGAGTTCCACCCAAATGCTTTGGGGGATGTCCCGGATAGGAACGGAGGAGAGGAAGCAAACGCGTTTTTCCAGCAGGGGCAGAGACTGCACAGGGCTTGTAGAAGTCCTGATGATTTTTCTGGCCCTGTTTTTATCCGGAGCCGCCAGGAAGCCTTCTTCCTGCAGCTGCGCGAGGGCTTTCCGGATGGTTCCCCTGCCGGCGGCGAGCGCTTTGCTTAGTTCCCGTTCCCCGGGCATGACGTTTGTAAATTGCCCGGACCGGAGGCGGTGCTTTAATTTGGCAACGGTTCTTGACTGGGCCGTTTCCCCGGGGCATGTATTATTCATGGGGGGAATCATACTTTCTGCTCGTGTTTGGTGGCAAGCGGTTCTGCCGGTTGTGTTTTTCCCGTTCCGTATTTTCCGGGGCGGGGAGGTAATTATTTCCGGGAACGTTTCAGAAGGCGATTAACGGAGTCCGGATCATTGGGGTCAAAAACGGTTTCTCCCGCTCCTGTGTCATTTTTGATTTTGGGGTACTTGTTCCCCGCGTATTGCCTGACCATGCTGTCCGTGTCGCTGATTTTGAATCTGACGGAGAGGATGTATGGCAATTCCCCTTTGTCAAAGTGTCCGTAGGTAGTGCATACCAGGGTATGGTCCGGCAATAGTTCGGCAGCCGGGTAGGCGCAGTCCCATCCGTTGCGGTTGTCCTTAAAACGGATTTTATATGAGCCTTCCGTGCCATTTTTCAGGTCTTCCCACCGGCCTATCCATCCCACCCAGTCCCCTTCCGTCGGGCTGGCGGCCTGCCCTTTCTTCCTGGTCGGGGGAGCATCCCTGAATTGAACCAGCAGTCTTCCGTCAGGCAGGGGAAGAATCTGGTGGCGGTCTCCGCACAGGGCTGCCGGCAGTTCTTTGGGGGGAGTCCATGTTTTGCCTTCATCTCCGGAAAACATGATCTGGGAGTTATGGTGCCTGCTGTTTTCCCGTAACAGCAGCGCGATTGTTTTTCCGTCCGGGCTGCGGACAAAACCTCCCTCACACAGGTGCATGTCCCTTGTCCCCGGGAAAATGACTCGGGGGGAGGTCCAGGTCAGTCCTCCGTCTTCCGTAAAGGTGACATATTGTTCAATGGTGTGAAACTCTCCATGTTCGTCTTTGCCCCGGGCATTGGCATGGTAGGAGGCCATATAATGCCCTTTTCCCGTTTTTAGAGGAATCAGGTCGCTCATGACAACAATGCCTCCGGCCTGGTTGGGAATGGGGGTCAGTTCGGACCATGTTGTCCCGTTGTCTTCACTGACCGCCATCCGGTTTCTGGGGGCTGTGTTTCTGTTTCCTCCCTGAATGCCGCTGAAAAGCAGAATGCGGCGCTTTCCCCGGGAATCTTCCGTTTCATATAGTGTGGGTACTTCCCTGCTGGTTTTCCATGATTCTGGAACCGGCAGCCTTTCGCTCCATGTTTTGCCTCCGTCCGTGGATTTTTTCAGGATGATTTCCCCGGAGCCGTGCCCTTTAGGATAAACGCACAGAATGGTTTTTCCGTCTTTCAGCAATAGCGTCGTTGGATGTCCCAGGTATTTTCCTTTTTCCTTGTCAATGACTACCTGGGCTTCTGTCCATTGATCCAGATCAACGATCGGGAGGCCGCTCCGGATGAACGCTGTGGAAGGGGAATGGTCCGGTACGGTGGCCTGCGCCGGAAGGTATGACGCCAGGAGCAACGCTGCCAGGGATGATAGGTGCAGATTCATGGGAAATGGATGTTGTGATTAAAGGGTGGGAGATTTGCGGCGTCTGAAGGGCAGAAGCGCCATGCCAAATGCAAGCAGCAATGCGCTTGCCGGTTCCGGTACGGACGATGTATGAATTTGAAGACCTGTGGGAACCATGTTATCGTTACGGGCAATAAAGTCCTTTTGCCAATTGGAGCCGACTAAAGCGAGCTGGTTGACAGACGGCCCCGTTCCGGCTGCGTTATCCATGGAATTGTCGATGCGCCGGGAACCGTTGATGGAGAAGAAATCGTTGTCCCAGCAGTCTCCTATGCTGATGGTGGACAGATCCGTTTCAGTAAACATGGCGTAATAAGTAGTGCCTGTATTTAAAATTGGCCCGTTGCTAAAAGTCCATGTTCCGGAAGCATAGTTTCCAGTAGAAATGGTATTGTCCGATTTGCCGATAATGGTTTGGATATCGCCTGAATGTTGCACGATGAGCAGGCCTATTCCGTTTTTTCTGGCCTCTCTCAAATTGAAATCAATGGATGTTAGACGAACTTCTGCATCCATTGGCTGGGAATGCGGCGTGCTGGTCGTGATAAGCCTTGACCCTGCTTCTCCCAGGCAGAAAGACCATCCGGTGCACAGGTACTGGGATGTGGGGGAGAGATCGGGGGTGGCGCTTGTCCATGTAGTAGCCGCGATTCCCGTGGAAGCCATGCTTCCGGTCAGAATGATGGCGGCAAGTGAATAATGAATAGCCATAACGGAACCAATATCACAGGGCGGAGGCTCCCGGCTCAAGGATATTCAAGAAGGCTTGAAATAAGACCGTTTTTTAATTAAAAAGAACAGGTATATGGTTTATGGTAAATATGTTTTGTATAGACTCCATGTTTGAAAGAACCATTTTCCCAAAGCCGGTGAAACAGGGTGTATCCCATTTCATACGGGTTCATAAAAAATTATTGCCTTGATCGGAAACGCCGGACAGATATTCTGCGAAGCATCCGTTGCCCTTGGAGCTTTTCCCATTTGGGAAGGCCGGTGAGCGGAAGGTGATTCCCCGTTTCAATATATGTCCTGGATTTATCTGGTGTTGGCCGGTCTCTGCGAGATCGGATGGCCTCTGGGTTTCAAACTTTCTCAAACGCCCGGCACAGGGCCCGGCAAATTCGCCGCCTGCATCGCCTGCTCCGTTTTCAGCATGGTTCTGAGCGGTTTTCTTTTGTGGCTTGCCCAGCGGAACATTCCCATCGGCACCGCTTATGCGGTGTGGACCGGCATTGGCGCGTTGGGCACGTTCCTGGTTGGTATTCTGTGGTTCGGGGATTCTTCCAATATCTGGCGCATGCTGGCGGCATCCTTCCTGCTGATAGGCATTATCGGGCTGAAGTTAGCCCCCGGGCATTGATGTGGTCTTTGGAATCCTTGCCGGGTTCCGGGAAAAGCCGTCTCCGCAGCTTTCCGGATAGGAGGTCTCAGTAGTGGGAGATGGCTTTTTCCCACACGGTCCCGCAGGCGTCGGAAGGCATGCGCCAGTCCCCGCGCGGGGAAAGGGAAATGGTGCCCACCTTGGGGCCGTCCGGCATGCAGCTGCGCTTGAATTGCTGACGGAAGAAACGGCGGATGAAGATGCCGAGGCAGCGGCAGATGAAGTCCGGCTGAAATTCGCCGCGAAAGGCATGTTCCGCCAGGTGCAGGATTTTATCCGGTTCCGCACCGTATTTAATGAAGTGGAAGAGGAAAAAGTCGTGCAGGTCGTAAGGCCCAAGCACATCTTCCGTTTTCTGCTCAATGGTGCCGTCGTCCGACGGCGGCAGGAGTTCCGGGCTGACGGGAGTGTTGTTGATGTCCGTGAGGGTAGCTGCCAGTTCCGGGGATGATTCTTCCGCGATGTGTTCAATGAGGCAGCGTATCAGCGTCTTCGGAATGGAGCAGTTGACCGCGTACATGGACATGTGGTCCCCATTGTAGGTGCTCCATCCCAGGGCAATTTCCGACAAGTCCCCTGTTCCCACGACCAGCCCCCCGGTTTTATTGGCCAAATCCATCAGAATTTGCGTGCGTTCGCGGGCCTGGACGTTTTCATAAGTGGTGGTTCGTTCGGCAGGGTCGTGCCCGATGTCGGCGAAGTGCCGGAGGCAGCATTCCGAGATGGGGATTTCCCGAAGTTCCACGCCCAGAAGGCGGCACATGGTTACGGCATTGTCATGGGTTCTGTCCGTGGTGCCGAAACCGGGCATTGTCACGGCCAGAATGTCCGAGGCCGGGCGCTTCAGCGCACGGCAGGCGCGGGAGCAGATGAGCAGAGCCAGCGTGGAGTCCAGCCCGCCGGAGATGCCGATGACGAGCCGTTGCGCGCGGGTATGTTCCATTCTTTTGGCCAGACCTGCCGTTTGGATGGAGATGATTTCCTCACACCGTTCCCGGCGGCGGGACGGAGAAGGCAGAAAGGGCCGTGCCGGGTTGAAAGCGTATTCCAGGCCGGGCGCTCCGGGAACCTGTTCCGGCAGGGCCAGATGCAGGGCATTCCCGGCAGGGAAAAGGGATTTGCTGTCATTGAAGGAGCTTTCAGAGAGGCGCGCCGCCTCCAGCCGTTCAAAATCCACGTCCGCAAAGATGAGGGTGCTTTCCCTGCAGAACCGTTCCCCCTCCGCTGCTGGCCTGCCGTTGTCCGCAATGAGGGAATGGCCGCCGAATACGGTGTCCGTGGTGGATTCATGCACACCTGCGGAGGAAAGGACATAGGCACAGAGGCATCTGCCGCTCTGCTGTCTGACCAGTTCCCTCCTGTATGCGGCCTTACCGGTGAGTTCCGTTCCTGCGGAAGGGTTGAGAATGGCTCTGGCTCCCAGAAGAGCCAGTTTGGAACTGGGAGGAATGACGCTCCACAGGTCTTCGCATATTTCCACGCCAAAACTGAAGGGGGAAGATTCTTCATGAAAAACGATTTCCGTCCCGAACGGGATATGCATCCCATTGACTGTGACTTCCTTCACCCCTGTACCCAATTCCCTGCCGGAGGTGAATTGACGTTTTTCATAGAATTCCCGGTAGTTGGGGAGCACGGTTTTGGGCACCAGAGCCAGAATGCGGCCGGACTGCACTACCGCCGCCGTATTATACAGAGCGTCTTCATGAAGGAAGGGCAGGCCCACCACGGCAATCGTGCCGGAGCCTTCCGTGGCTTCCGTAAAGCGGAGCAGGCCGTTCAGGGCTGCTTTCCTCAGGTTCGGCTGGAAGAAAAGATCTCCGCAGGAATAGCCCGTAATGCACAGTTCCGGGAAAACGACGGATGCCGCCTGCTGTTCTGCGGCTTTCCGGAATTCCTCCGTAAGTTGGTCGACATTGTAGTCCACTTCAGCCACGCGAAGCTGGGGGACGGAGGAGGCAAGTCTGTAATATCCGAACATGGGCGGAGCAGTCTGAAAAATGGAACCCGCAGATGTTCCTTTTTCCGGTAGTCAGGACGCAATCCGGGAAAGGCGGGCCTGAGCCGGATACTAAAAGTTCATGAAAGACTTGTAAAGCCATCTGTAGGGACTGCTCCGCCCATGTTGCCGGGGAAGGGGCAAGGAACGCAATTTTTCCCGCATGCCTTTCTGCATGACGGTCACCGGGCAAATCAGTTTTTTCCCGGGATCCCGCAGCATGGCGGCTTTTCTTGAGCCGGGTACGGCATTGAGGCTGGAACAGCGGGAGAAAAGGAGTAAACCATACCCTGAAAACTAATGAATAATACTGACCGATTTACTGGAAAAGCCCGGGCTTATGCCCAGGGCAGGCCCGATTATCCCGCCTCCGTTGTTGGGCTTCTGACGCGGGAGAGCCGCCGGGAGAATCCCCGTCTGGCGGATATAGGTTCCGGAACGGGCATTCTTTCCCGCGCCATGCTGGAGCGCGGCTGGACCGTGTATGGCGTGGAGCCCAATGATGACATGCGGAAGGAAGCGGAGAAGAGGCTGTCCGCTTTTCCCCGTTTTCATTCCGTGGCGGGAACGGCGGAGCGGACCGGGCTTCCCGGAGCTTCGGTGGATCTGGTGACGGCGGCGCAGTCATTCCACTGGTTTGACACCGCCGCGTTCAAGAGGGAGTGCCGCCGTATTCTGTTCGGAGGAGGCAAGGTAGCCCTGATTTGGAACTCCAGGGTGGAAGACAGCCCCGTTGTCCGGGAGGAAGGAAATATCCACCGTCTTTACTGTCCGTGTTTTTATGGATTCAGCGGAGGGCTGGAGAAGTTGACGGACAGCATTGGAGCGTTTTTCAACCACCGTTTCCAGGTATTCCGCTTTCCAAATGATTTGTCCTACACGCGGGAGCAGTATCTCCGCCGCATGATGTCCACCTCCTATGCCTTGACGGAGGGCGGGGAAGAGCGGTCCTCCTGGCTGGGCGCCCTGGAAAAGCTGTTTGACCGGTTTGAAACGGAGGGGCGCGTTACGGTTCCGAATGAAACTGTGGTGTATCTGGGGAAGTGCTGAGGATGCGGCGTTCATGCATGGACTCCGGAAAAGGAAAAGCCTCTTTCGGTTCAGGAACTGAAGATGATGACGGCAAGGACGGCAATGATTGCCAGAACGACAACGATGGCGGTAATATAGCCGGGTTTGTGGACATCAAGAGTCCACTCCTTTTTGAGATGGGAAAGATCCTCCCCTGCCGCATAGCGTGAAAAAAGGTCATGGAGCCGGGAGTAGCCCAGGTCTTTGGGCGTCATGTAAAGCTCCCTGTCCTTTCCGCCGGCAAACGAAATTTCGCAATGGTAATTATCCGGACTATTGCAGATGGCCTGGAGGAATTCGTCACCACGGCTGCAGATAATGAAAGCTTCCGTGTTATTTTTAATGCCGGACAGGGCTTGATCCCGCGTTTCACAGGGCTCTCCGGAAAGTTCCCAAACGATGGAGGGGCGGAATGAAGGCTCATGGAATAAAAAAGTCGGAAAATATGGCAGAGAATTATTTTTCCTGCCGCCAGTAAAAACTATCCTTTCTTCTTCCTGGGCGGAAGGTGTTTCCTGGCTCAATACTCCGGAGAATACTGGGAGCGCTTGCGGGTTGGGGCATTCAATGGCTGTTTTTCCGCTTATCATTCCGGTTTTGCATGGGGTCCTTCCGTCGGGGTGTTCCCTTCGCATTTTCCCGGCCATGCAGGCTGACGTTTTCGTTCCCCTGGAATAATCATTCCACGGCTTCAGGCATGGCTATTTTCTCTCGCTATTCTTGCTTTATTAAGGCAGGCCATCCATGTTACGATTATTTACTGCCATGATGCATCAGACTTTTTCCCAAGAGCCTTTTCTGGTTTCCGGATTGCATGGGGACCAGATTCTGGGCGCCCGCAGTAACCAACAGGATTCTTTCTCCATTCTGGCTGGAGAGGACGCATTGGTACTGGTGCTGGCGGACGGCATGGGTGGGTATACCGGCGGAGAGTTGGCCAGCCGCGCGGCGGTGGAAGGCTGTTCGCGGGCTTTTGAGCGGAAATCCGGTTTGCCCGGAGAGAGAATGAAAGCTGCAGTGACTGCCGCAAATGAACAGGTATGGTCCGCCCGGAAGAAAAGAGGGGAGGATGACGAGATGGGGACGACGCTGGTAGCAGCCTGGATAGGGGCGGATGGGCTGAGGTGGGTCAGCGTGGGGGACTCCCTTCTGCTGCTTATCCGGGAAGAGAAAATGTTTCTGCTTAATGAGCTGCACCAGTATTCCGCGGAATTGGAGCGCATGGCGGATGAAGGGATCATCAGCCGGGAGGAGGCTTTGAGCCATCCTGCCCGCCATTCCCTGACTTCTGCCCTGATGGGGAAGGAAGTTCCTTTGGTGGATTTGCGGGAGGAATGCTTTCCCTTATTTCCGGGGGACCGTGTTTTGGTCGCCAGTGACGGAGTGGGGCCTTATCTGGATTCCCTGGGGCCGGCAGGGATGCGGTATTTGTCCATGCTTTCCGCGGAAGAACTGGTGCGTTCCGTGCTGAACGGCATTAACCGCGACGGTGCGCCCAACCAGGATAATGCCACATTGATTTGCGCGGAGATAGCAAGGGCTTGATCTGCATTAGTGCGGCAAAGAGGTAGTCTGTGGACGGGCGATTTTTGAAATTCACATCCTCCGTCTGCCGGACGATGAATAAAACCCCGCATGCCTGAAACGCATGCGGGGTTTTATTAAAATAGCCGGGGTATTTCCCGTTCAGGAATGGTATTCCTGGAGGGAACGGGGTGATACCTTCACGTGCTGGGCGGAGCGGATGCCCTCCACCGTGGCTCTGGCGGCTGCGATGGTAGTCATGTACGGAATTTTCTTCTGAATGGACTGCATGCGGATGAAGGAGTCGTCAATCATACTGGTGCGGTCCACTGGAGTGTTGATAATCAGGTCGATTTGCTTGTTGGTGATCATGTCGCCCAGATTCGGACGGCCTTCATGCAGCTTGTTGACTACTTCCGTTTCCACGCCCTGGCCGCGCAGGTATTCTGCGGTGCCGCCGGTGGAGACAATGGTAAAGCCCAGGGAAATCAGGTCTCGGGCGATGGGTTCGATGAACTTCTTATCCCGGTCGGAAACCGTGACGAGCACCTTGCCGGCGGTAGGCAGAATGCAGCCCGCAGCTTCCTGGGCCTTGTAATAGGCCATGCCGAAGTTGTCCGCAATGCCCATGACTTCACCCGTGGCGCGCATTTCTGGCCCCAGTACGGGGTCCACTTCCGGGAACATGTTGAAGGGGAAGACGGCTTCCTTCACGCCGATGAAACGGCAGGCGCGCGACTTCAGGCCCAGCTCCTTGAGTTTCTTGCCCAGCATGATTTCCGTGGCGTAGCGCGCCAGGGAGATTCCCGTTACCTTGGAGACGATAGGCACCGTGCGGGAGGCGCGGGGATTGGCCTCAATGATGTAAACCTCATCATTGCAAATGGCGAACTGCACGTTCAGAATGCCCTTTACCTGGAAGTCCTGGGCAATTTTGGCGGCATGTTCCTCAATGGTGCGGATGTGCTTGGGAGCGATTGTCACGGGGGGGATGGCGCAGGCGGAGTCGCCGGAATGGATGCCGGCCAGCTCAATGTGTTCCATGACCGTGGCTACAAAAGTATCCGTGCCGTCGGCCAGAGCGTCCACTTCCGCCTCAATGGCGTTGTCCAGAAAACGATCGATCAGCATGGGATATTCCGGGCTGACCTGGATGGCCTCCACGCCGTAGCGCTTCAGGTTTTCTTCATCGTAAATGACTTCCATGCCGCGGCCGCCCAGCACGAAGGAGGGGCGCACCATGACCGGGTAGCCAATGCGGCGCCCCAGTTCCACAGCTTCCTCCAGGGAACGGGCCGTGCCGCTTTCCGGCTGGCGGATATTCAGGGCGATCATACGTTCACGGAAATATTCGCGGTCTTCCGCCAGACGGATGCCTTCCGGCTGGGTTCCCATGATTTTCACGCCGGCGTCTTTGAGGGCCTGGGCGATGTTAAGCGGGGTCTGGCCTCCGAACTGGACGATGACGCCTTCCGGCTTTTCCTTTTCGTAAATAGCCAGCACGTCTTCCACGGTCACGGGTTCAAAGTACAGCTTGTTGGCCGTGTCAAAGTCCGTAGAAACCGTTTCCGGGTTGCAGTTCACCATGATGGATTCATACCCGTGGTCGCGCAGGGTGAAGGCGGCATGCACGCAGGTATAGTCGAATTCGATGCCCTGGCCGATGCGGTTGGGACCGCCACCCAAAATCATGATTTTCTTCTTGTCGTTCACGGGAACTTCGTCCGCCGCGCCGCTGTAAGTGGAGTAGTAGTATTCCGCGTGTTCCACGCCGCTGACGGGCACGATGCGGAAGGTGGCCGTGATGCCGTCTTTCTGCCGGCGGGCGCGGACGGCCTTTTCCGGCACCCCGAAAATCTGGGCCAGGTATTTGTCGGAAAAGCCCATTTCCTTGGCCTGGCGCAGGGTTTCCGCGGAAAGGGAATCCCAGTCCTGCCCATCCAGGGAAAAGTCAAAGTCCGCCAGTTCCTTCATCTGTTCAATGAAATACGGAGTGATGCGGGTCAGCTTCACGATTTCCTCCACGGCTGCGCCGCGGCGCAGGAGTTCATAAATCTGGAAGAAGCGTTCGCTGTTGCCGTACGTGATTTTTTCACGCAATTCCGGGGT
The DNA here is from genome assembly GCF_001917295.1 of Akkermansia sp. 54_46. Lineage (NCBI taxonomy): Bacteria > Pseudomonadati > Verrucomicrobiota > Verrucomicrobiia > Verrucomicrobiales > Akkermansiaceae > Akkermansia > Akkermansia sp. 54_46. The sequence goes on along the minus strand of NZ_MNUD01000033.1, from coordinate 120,356 downwards.
GGAGAGGGCTTCCAGTTTTTTCACGCGGCCCAGGCCGGCGCGTCCGATTTCCAGAGAGCGCACGGCTTTCTGAAAAGCTTCTTTGAAGTTCTGCCCGATGCTCATTACTTCGCCCACGGCTTTCATCTGGGTGCCCAGTTTGTCGGCCGCCTTGGGGAATTTTTCAAAGGCCCAGCGTGCGAACTTCACGACTACATAGTCTCCGTAAGGTTCGTATTTTTCCAGGGAGCCTTTGCGCCAGTAGGGAAGTTCGTCCATCGTGACGCCGGAAGCCAGCTTGGTGGAGACGGAGGCGATAGGGAAGCCGGTGGCCTTGGAAGCCAGGGCGGAGGAACGGGATGTACGGGGGTTGATTTCAATAACGATGATGCGGTTGTCCTCCCGGTTGTGGGCGAACTGCACGTTTGTGCCTCCCGTGACGCCGATGGCGTCCAGAATGCGGTAGGAATAATCCTGAAGCTTATCCTGCACTTTCTGCGGAACGGTCAGCATGGGAGCCACGCAGAAGCTGTCCCCGGTGTGCACGCCCATGGGATCCACGTTCTCAATAAAGCAGACGGTAATCTTCTGTCCCTTGGCGTCACGGACGACTTCCAGTTCCAGTTCCTCCCATCCCAGCACGCATTCTTCCACCAGCACCTGGTTGATAAGGGAGGCGGCCAGGCCGCGGGGGACTACCTGGCGCAGTTCCTCCACGTTGTAAACGATGCCGCCGCCCGTGCCGCCCATGGTGTAGGCGGGGCGCAGCACGACGGGGTAGCCCAGTTCAGCGGCCACCTTTTCAGCTTCCTCCACGGAATAGACGGGTTCGGACTTGGCGACCGGCACGCCGATCCTGTCCATGGTTTCCTTGAAAATGATGCGGTCTTCGCCGCGGGCGATGGCTTCCAGATCCACGCCGATGACTTCCACTCCGTACTGTTTCAGGATGCCTTCCTCATGCAGCTTGGAAGCCAGGTTCAGGGCCGTCTGGCCGCCCAGGTTGGGCAGCAGGGCATCCGGGCGTTCCTTCTCAATCACGGCCGTGATGCGGTCCACGGTCAGAGGCTCAATGTAGGTGTGGTCCGCCATGCCGGGGTCCGTCATGATAGTGGCGGGGTTGGAATTCACCAGAACGACGTCGTAACCTTCGGCGCGGAGGGCCTTGCAGGCCTGGGTGCCGGAGTAGTCGAACTCGCAGGCCTGGCCGATGATGATGGGGCCTGAGCCGATAATGAGGATTTTGCGGATATCTTCGCGTTTTGCCATGGTATGATGCCTCTATGTGGTCCGTGGTGGTTAAAAATAAATGCCGGAAACAAGGTCCGCCCAAGGTGCGTTGCCTCTCCGCTCCGCATACCCGGCGCGTGACCTGACGCACAGTACGGGACGCCGGGCGATAAGTCCAGACAAAACAACAGGAATTCCGGGGAAAAGGCTATGGCCTTCTTTCCTTTTCGTACAGTGCCGCACGCAATCCGCCCTTGATATTTTCCACCGTCCGTATACCCTGCGGAGCAAGGATGAGGAACGCCCTGACATTGATTTGCTGTCTTGGATTGCTGTGCTCCGCAGCATCGGCTGCGGACCTTTCTTCCACGGGGCGGGGGAGCGCCGTGCCTTCGGGGGAGGCTTCCTGGTACCAGGCCCTGCGGACCGGACTTTCCCAATTCCGGAACGGCGGCGGCTACGAAACCAGCAGGGAAGCCATGCAGGCCCTTGCGGAGAAAGCCTGCCGCTGGGACCCCCGCACGCGCCGTCCCGTTTTTCTTCTCCGTAACGCCACGCCCTCCTTCTGTTCCTCCGCCTGCTACCTGCTCCTTTTGAAATCCCTGCAGATATGGGACTCTGCACAGCCGCGGCCCGTTATTTCCGAACGCGCGTGGCTGGCCCTCATCCCCCGCTTCGGCCAGCATGACGGGGAAGGGCCGTGGGGATGGGCGAACGCCAATGGCCCCGGCCTGGCCGTCCTGGTGCACAGGCTAGGAGCCGGCATCAACTTTGAGGACTGGAGGAAGGCCCGCCCCGGCGACTTCATGAAAATTTTCTGGACGGACCGCATCGGGCGCCGGGAATCCGGCCATCTGACCGTCCTGGTGAAGGATGGAGGGGACCAGGTAACGTTCTGGTCTTCCAACATTCCGGACGGTTACGGAGTCAGGACGGTGCCCAAATCCCGGATCAGGCGCGTCATTTTCACGCGCATCACCAGGCCGGAACGGTTCAACCTGGCCCCCTCCGTGGGAAGTCACCCGTGGCTGTCCTCCCTGCTCCGGCAGGAAGTGGGCATGAAGGAAGTGCGCAGGCATTCCGGCATGCAGAACCCCTGACCGTTTCCCGTAGTGAAAAAATGCTCCTTCCCTCCTTCCGTCACCCCGGACTGTTCCGTGCTGGTGCTCGGTTCCCTGCCGGGAGACGAATCCCTGCGTCAGGCCCAGTATTACGCCCATCCCCGCAACGCGTTCTGGAAAATCATGGGGTCCCTTCTGGGGTTCGATCCCTCCCTGCCATATGGGGAACGCCTGTCTCTGCTCAACCGGGGCGGGGTGGGGCTGTGGGATGTGGTGGCCTCCGGCGTCAGGCCCGGCAGCCTGGACCAGCACATCTCCCAGGAACAGCCCAATGACATTGCGGCCCTGCTGGATAGCTTCCCGGGCATCGGCGTGGTCTGCTGCAACGGCACCGCTTCCCATAAATACCTTAAACGGTATTTTCCCGAACTGTTCCTTCGGGAAACGCTTTCCGTCATTCAAATGCCTTCCACCAGTCCGGCGGCGGCGCGGCTGACGTATGAGCAGAAATTCCGCGCCTATGAGGAAATCATGGCGCCCCTGCTCCGGAAGGAAAGGGAAGAATACTGACCTTCTGCGCCTTTTCCAATGCCGTGCGCGGCCCGACGGTAACAGGCGGGGGTGTTCGGTCAGCAGGACCCGACGGCCGCCAGCAGGTGGACATCCAGGGCCAGGGCTTCGTGAATATTGAAATTCAAATCATCACGGAGCCTGTTGAGGGCCTCCATGCGCTTCAGCAATTCGTTCACGGGCATCTGGGCGGCCAGCGTGCGCACCTCCGGATGAATCGGAGTGACTTCCGGGGCTCCTGAGGCAATCAGGGCTGCCTGGCCGAACCAGCTGATGAGCAATTCCAGGGCCTGATTGCGCTGTTCCAGGTATTCCGTCTCTATCTGGGCGGCGTTCGCGTCCTTATTGCGGGCCTCCCAGTCGGAGGCGTCCGTACCCTGGGCCGCTTCCCTGGCTTCATCTTTCAGAGCCTGGTTCAGGTTTTTGGTGATGGCGGCCTTGGCTTCCGCCATGACTTCCATGAACCTGCTGCGGAAGGCCAGAGCGGCCAGGTCATTATTCAGATTGCGGCAGGTCTCCAGCCAGTGCGGGAGCAGGGCCTCCTGAATGGGGGTGAGCCTGAATTCCCCGGATTGCAGCAGATTGACGCGCACGCAGCGGGAAATAATCGTCTGAAGGAGCTGGTCCGGCTGGGAGGTGGACAAAATGAGCAGGCACTGTCCGGGCGGTTCCTCCAGGGTTTTCAGGAAAGCGTTGGCGGCCTCGTCATTCATCCGCTCCGCATCCATGAACACGGCTATCTTCCATTTCCCCTCTGCCGCGCGCTGTTGCAAAAAGGGTTCCACGGCGCGGATATCATCCCGCAGGATGCGGCGCGACTTGGACTTGGGGCGCACCAGCCGGCAATACTCGTCCCTCACACTGTCCAGGTGGTCTGCCCGGATGCCGTTCATTAGCTCCAGCAATTGCAGGATCAGGCGGGAGGCTCCCTGGTGCTCGTCTCCCACGATGAGCAGGGCATGAGGAAGCCGGTTGCGGGAGAAGGCGGTGCGCAGCAGGTCGAACGCTTGGGATGCCGTAAATGCCATATGCTCCTATGAAAGCATTTCGTTGCGTCAGGGCAACAGAAAAGATTGGTATATGTCGGATATTTCATGTACTAAGGGGGCCGGTTATGGAACAAAATGACATCTCATCCCGGATTGTCTTTGCCGACCGCGGCAAGGTGAATGTGGAAAAAGGCGTGGAATTCGCCCCCAAATTTGACCAGAATGGCCTGATCCCGGCCCTCGCCATGGATCATATTACCCATGAACCGCTGATGCTGGCCTATATGAATGCGGAATCCCTGCGCATGACCATGGAACTGGGGGAAGCCGTTTACTACTCCCGCAGCCGCCAGGAAATCTGGCATAAGGGCGCAACCAGCGGCCACGTGCAAAAAGTGAAGCAAATCCTGGTTGACTGTGACCAGGATGCCCTGATTGTGCTGGTGGACCAGTGCGGCGCCGGCGCCTGCCACACCGGGCACCACTCCTGCTTTTACCGTTCCGTTCCGTTCGGAGATGAACTGAAAGCCCAGCCCCAGGGGGCACCCGTCACGCTGCGTGAAGCGGACGGAGGCGTCGTTTTTGATGCCGAAGCCGTGTACGGCAAGGGCCATTAACTCCTTTTGCGCGTCAATCTGCGTTCGCCGGATTGACGCGCCTTCTTTTTCTGCTGTAAAATCATGAATGTGAAAAAACTGTTTCTCATGATGGCTGCCGTTTCCGGGGCGCTGGCCCTGTGCCAATGCTCTTCGGAGGCGCCTCCTCCCCCCGGAACCGTCCGTATGGTGGATCAGCAGGCGATTGCCCTGATGCAGGAAGCCAGGGCAAAGGAAGCGAAGAATGATCTCTCCGGGGCCATTAAAAAATACAGGCGCGTGGTGGAAAAGCACCCCCTTTCCAGGGAAGCTCCCCAGGCCCGGTTCAGAATGGCAGAACTCTATGAGGCCCGCAAGGAACCTGCGGATGCGTTTGACCAGTACCAGAAACTCATTGACCGCCACCCGGACAGCCCCCTGTACAGGCAGGCCATGGCCCGGCAGAAGGAAATGGCCTTCGGCGCTGCGAGCGGCGCGTTGACCAACCGCGTGCTGTGGATGTTTGACGTCAGGATGGATCCCACGAACGTCACGGAATGGCTGAAGCATGTGCGCGACAACGCCCCGTATGCCCCTACCGCCCCGCAGGCCATGAACGTGCTGGGCAATTACCTGGCCGCGCGCGGCCGGATGAAGGAGGCCATAGAGGCATACCAGAACCTGGTGGACAATTACCCCAATTCTCCGTTGGCCCCCACGGCCCAGCTCCAGATAGCCACCCTGTATCGCCAGGCTGCTGCGGACGGAGACCGCAACCACGTCAATGTGGCCCGCGCTCAGGAAGCGTATGAAGACTACCTTCAGCGTTATCCCAACAGCGCCCGTGCGGGAGCCGCCCGTGCCGATCTGGCGGCCATGAAGCGTGAGCTGGTGGCCCAGCAGCTGGAAGTGGCGGAATACTACCTGACCAAGATGAAAGATGCGGATGCCGCCGTCTTCTGCTACCAGGAAGTAGCCTCCAAAGGCAGCATCAATCCCGCCGCCGCCGCCAGGGCGAAGGCCCGCCTGAAAGAACTGCGCGTGACCAGCAGATAACAGGAACTCTCCGTCCTCATGAATCGTATCCGGAACGTTTTCAAACTCTTCCTGCCCGTTTTTTGCCTCCTGGCCGGTTCTTGCGGCTACCAGCTTGGCGGCACCAAGCCGCCCAAGCTGGAACTGGCCCAGACCGTCAAGGTATGCCTCTTTGCCAACAACTCTTTGGAGCCCCGCGCCGCCACGCTGGTGACCGGCGCCTTGGCGGATGAGCTGCAGCGGGACGGCACCTACCGGTTAAGCTCCGGCGCGGATGCGGATATCCGGGTGGAGGGGGAAGTGTACTCCATCACCTTCGACCAGTTGCGTTCCAGCCGGGAAGACACCTACAAAAGTACGGAACTTGGATTGCGCCTGTCTGTCAAATACCGTGTGGTGGACGCCAGGACGCAGGAAATCCTGTATGCCGGCTCTGCGGAGGAAGTAGGTCAATTCTTTGACCAGGGCAACATACAGTCGGCCCGCACGAATGCCCTTTCCTATGCGGCCCGTCTGGTGGCTACTTCCATTGCGGAAACCCTTACCAATGGCTAATCCCGCCCGGTTCAGGAAAATTTGTGCTTATGGAGAAAGTGGAATACAGCGTTTATTTTGTTCCGGTGCCTATCGGCAACCGGGCGGACATCACCCTGCGGGCGCTGGACGTGCTGCGCAAGGTGGATGTCATTGCGTGTGAGGACACCCGCCATTCCGGTCTTCTGCTTTCCCATTATGAAATCCGCAAACCGCTGATAAGCATGCATGACCATAATGAACAGCCGCGCGCCGGGGAAATTGCGGCGCGCGCGGCGGGCGGAGAAAGCTTTGCCGTGATCAGTGATGCGGGCATGCCTGGCGTGAGCGATCCGGGCTATCGTCTCATCCAGACCCTCAAGGAAAAGGGAGTAAGCTTCACCGTCCTTCCCGGGCCATCTGCCGTGGTGACGGCATTGGTGGGGTCCGGGCTGCCTACGGACGCATTCTTCTTCGGCGGTTTTCTGCCCGTCAAATCCGGGAAAAAAAACGCTGTGCTCCAAACGGCAGTGGAAGCTTCCCATACCAGTATTTTTTATGAATCCCCCCATCGCATCGTCAAAACCGTGCAGGCTCTGGCGGCGCTGGATCCGGATATTCCCGTCTGCGTAGCCAGGGAACTGACAAAAACCTTTGAAACTTACCATCGCGGTCCGGCCTCCCGGCTGGCGGCGGAATTTGCGGAACGCCCTCCCAAGGGGGAAATCGTGCTGCTGGTGGGCGGCGTCAATGCCCCGCGGGCTACCCGTTGACGGGCCGGAAACATCATGTCAATAGCTGACCGTCACTTTAACCGGGCGGTGGTCGGAGGCGGCGGGAGCTTCAATTACCCTGCGTTCCTTCACATGGAACGCCTCCGTCTTTTTTCCCCTGTACATCCAGATGTAATCAATGCATTCCTTCGGATGCCCGGCGGGAAACGTTTTTTGGGCCGGATCGCTCAGCAGGATGAAATATTTCTTCATCCGGGTTATCGGCTCCGAATCCGGCGTTAAATTGAAATCCCCTGCAATAAAAAAAGGCTTGCTGCATTTTGCGGCCAGGGCGGCAATCATATCAATGGAAGCGCTGCTGTCTTCCCTGGTCAGGGACAAATGCGTGACGCAAAACCAGTAATCCCTGAACTCGGCCATCAACAGCACACGGGCCTCCTCCCTGCCGGGCAAAGGAATCCGTCTGACGCTCAAAGGCTTTTCCCTGGATAAAATGCCTACTCCATAGGAACCGCCTGAATAATCAATGGCCTTGGCATAGGTACCCGTCAACGTTGTCCTTGCGGCCAATTCCTGCAGGGTATCCCTGCCGCCGCTCCTGATTGTCCCCTGGTCCAGCTCCTGAAGGGCCACGACATCCGGTTTTTCCTCCGCGATTACCCGAGCCGTGCGGTCATAATCCCTCCTGCCGTCCATGCCGGTGCCGTTCTTTACGTTATAGCTCATCAGCGTGCATTCTCCGGCCTGCAGGGGAAAAAGGTTCAGAAAAAGCGCTGCGGCTGCACATAACCTGAAAATGAACCGTTTATTTCCTTTCATCTCTGTAAAAAGCTTCGTATTGCTGTCCGGGCTGCAGGTAATACGTGTTCCCTGTTCCCTTTTCTTGCAGAGAATCTTTTCTTCTTCCGGAGAAGTAAGTCCTCCGGAGAGAAAGGGCGGCAACTCATTTCCGGTTTCCGGAGCAGGCCTCATTCGCTGTCGGCTCCTTCACCTTTGAAGCTTTTTGAGTCGTATGCCGGCAGAAAATGACGCAAATTTTATCAACTTGACGGCTGGAAGTGTGTCATGATAATATCCTATCATCATGCTGGAGGATAGGAGATCACGTTCCTCGCGCAAGACACCGGATTTGGTGACTGATGAGCTTATTCTCATTCTTCATGAAGCGGGCATGCTGGAATTCAATGACATTTTTCAGCGTACCGTTGTCGTGATGAAGGCAAAGCACATGTCCCTGGGCGGAGAGGAAATCCTGAGGCTGAGGATTTACGAGAAACTCCAGAATCTGGTGAGCGCCGGCGGCCTGATGAAAAAAGGCCGTGAATACACGGCCCTCCCCAAGCTGATGGCCTTGAAATCATCGGCGGGCGGGGAAGGAGCCTGATTCAGGGCGAGGCTTTGGTCTCCGGGATCTTGTTATAAACACGGTCTGCCAATTCAAGACCCATCAGGGAAATCAGCGGGTTTTGCTCAAAAGCCGATAGATTTCTTCGGCGCCTGTCTTATTGATGTAGCTTCCGTCCAGGAGAAAGTACTCCTTGCCGTTCTTTCCCTTCTGTGTACTTCCGGCATAGTTTGACGATTCCCGGGCATGGTCTGCCGCTGTTTTCCCTTTATGGTCCGTGATGGCGGCGTCAGCCCCCTCCGCAAGCAATGTTTTGACAGCATTCAGTTCTCCTCTTTGGGCGGCCAGCATTAATGGCGTGCGTCCTGCGGAATCGGGGGAATTGACATCAAGGCCGGCCCGGATCAGGAATGGGATGACGGAGTCATTGCCATATAGAGAAGCGTTATGAAGGGCATTGTGTTTGCCGTCATCTTTTCTGGTGTCATGGATATTGGCGCCCTTGGCCAGGAGCATTTTAATGATATTGACGGTTCCTCCTGCTCCCGCTTTGACAATGGCTGAGCCGGATGCGGGGCAAATGCCCGCTGTGTGGATGTCGCATTCCGCGCCATGTTCCAGCAGAAGGCGGACCATGGCTTCATTGCCTTTCGAACAGGCCCAGGCCAAAGATCCCGCTCTGTCCTTTTTAATATCACAGCCGTTTTCCAGCAAATACTTCATGACAGTCAAATGGATGCAGCCGTTTTTCTGTTTTGAGCGACAGCCTTGTGAAACATTGCATTCATGGCTGACTCCTTCCAAACAGCCGGAATAAAAAGGGATGCCCTGTTCTTTCAGGAAACGGAGCATGGGCAGATCCCCATTCCGGGCGGCAATATATGTAGCCCCTAATCTTTGGTAGTCGGTATCCGGTATATGTTTCAGGAGCAGCTTGACCATCGGAATGCTTCCGGATTCCGCCGCCGCAACCAATACGGCGGAATAGTGCTTGGGCATCACATAGGACTTCTCCATTTTGACGTCGAGACTTGCCCCGTTGTTGATGAGCAATTCCATCATGGGGACATTGCCGGTTTTTGCTGCGATGGTGACCAGACAGTTTGGGTGGGAAGCATTGAACGCCCCTCTGTCAAACCAGAGCGCCTGCTTCTTATGATTGATTCGCTGGTTAAGGTCTGCCCCGTTCCTGATGAGTATTTCCATCATGGGGACATTGCCGGTTTCTGCTGCAATGACGGTGGGAAAAGTTGATATGGCCTGAGAACTGCCAAAAGGGACGAACGATACTTCCTGATTGACGTCAATCTTGTATTTTTTAATCAGCCTTTCCGCCTCCCGGGCCGATTTTTCGAGCAGTCTTTCCAGTTTTTTCTGGTTCTGGTTCTGCTTGCTGGCGGAAAGGGAAGATGTCTTGCCGCCCTTGTTTGATAGTTGCGATGCTTCTTTATTGCGGAAATAATCTTTGACAGTATCGCTCAATAAGGATGCGAATGGATCCTCTGGGCTTTTCCTGTCTCTGTCATTCCGGCCGAAAGACTGGGGAGTAAGCAAAAACAGGAAAAGGAGGAGGGCGGATAACGGCTTGCTGAAAAATGAGGGAATCATCGGAATGTAATGGGTTAAAATGGCTCTTGGGGTAAGGCGCAGTGCGGGGCTTTCAGATTATTCTGAGTTGGAAATGGGTTCAGGACTGTTGCGGTTCTTCGAATTCTTCCGTCTCGGGAAGGATTTCGATGCATTCTTCATCCCCATGAATGGATACGTTCGTGGGGAAAATGATTTCCATGCTCTGTATGGGTTCAACCTGGTCGGAAGAGCTGCTGGTCCAGAAGCCGCCTTCCACGGAAACATGGTAAACGGAGCCTTTGACGGCGTTAAAAGTAAGGAGAGCCGGAGTTCCCTTGTGTTCTTTCGCGTCGTAGGCTTCATCTCCGGAAAGCTTTTTGTATCGGATCTTTTGGAACGTGCCGTTCACTTCCTCGGCATGGGTGAAGATGAGCCGGGCGCTGCTTCCCTGCGGTTCGTACAGGATGATGTGCAAATCTTTCGCTTTACAGAGTATTTCCTTTTCCTCAGCTGTTTTGATTCTGATGGAAGCGCCGTTCAGGGATTGGGGCGCCTGCGCCCTTTCCTGAGCCAGGGCGGGGCAGACGCATGCAAGAGCTACAGAAACGGCCAGCAGAGCAGAGAGGGGATGTCTCTTCGTCATATGGTTCGTGAAAATTGTTGTTCAGTATATACCAGGAGAGCATTTACGGCAGAGTGATGGTTATGCTGAGCAGCTGCTCCTTGAATTTGATGACGTAATCCTGGAACAGGCCGCCACTTGATGACGGAGCTTCCGTGTATCCGTATAAATAACCGAAGAAGGCGCCTTCATAAATTTTATCGGACAATTTTTTGGTGAATGCGATGTATGGCGCGGGGTTGTCCGCCGTCATCACTTCTTTGAGGTTATCCTCTCCGGACATCCAGAAAGAGACGTTCGGATTCTCCGGGTCCTTGGGCGGTTCCAGCTCAAGGACGGCTGTTTTTTCATCCGGATATTTCAGGAAGTATTTTGATACCTCGCACCCATTCCCTATTGTAAAGGTGAAACTTCTCTTATCTGTCCTGATTTGGATGATGGCCCCTTTTCCCAGCTTTTCCGGGCCGTTGATGACGCCCGCCACAGGGCGACCGTTGTCAGGAAAAATAAACTCAATTTTTTCATTCTTCAGAATGGTGATTTTCTCGTCTTCCTTGCCTCTGTAAAAAGAGGAGCAATAAAAGGAACCCGATACGGTTCCCGAATAAACACGGCCTTTTTGCCCGGTAAAGGTGACGAGGGCCGGTTTAACTTTTTCTTCATGAACCCCTTCTGTCGTGGCCGCGCCGGTGAGTGACGCCGCCTCCGAGATTCTGGGCATTAACTGCTTGGAGTAGCGCATAATCAACCGGGCGGTGTTTTTGTCGGGTTCATATCGTTCAATCGTGATATCACTCGGACTGTATATAGCCTCATTCAGCTTGATTGCCGCCCCGGCGATAGATTCGGGCGCTTTGGTATCTGTTGCGCATGTTTCGGTTCCGCAGAGGGTTGTGCTTATGGCTGACACAGAAATAAGAAATATGTTCATGGTGTGTGGAGGGAGATAATGAGTTAAAGATCGCAGCTTTGGATGGTGTTGAGTCTAGAATGAGGCAGCGCGTTTTCGTCATTTCAATAATGATGAGGTTCATATGGGCGTTGAACCATCCGTCTTCCGTTTGTTGCGGATTACCTTGTTTTAGGCATAGTTTGTAGGCTTGCATGGTGGCGTCTCTGGTCGTCAGCCATGCTTGTTGTGATTGTTTTAAGGGTTCTGCCAGTTCCGGTCGGCTTACGTAGTGCTGCTGCAAAAGGCTGCATGTTTGCTGTAGCCGTTTTTCCCAATAGAACCAGAGTTCTACCCGGATTTGATTGGCCTGTTGTTCGTGGTGGGGTTACGTTGATTCTCTGGAAAGCGCCGACTCTCGCCTTCCGCCTTCCCCCTCTTCTCTGCCGCAGACTGCCCAAAAACTGACCGCCGCCAAGGCAAATGCCATGACCATGAATGATGACAGTTTATTCACAGCCAGAATCGGAATGTCATGGGGATTGGGATTATTTTAGTTTGTCGAAGTCGATTTTCTGTGAATTTGGATGTATTGGATGATTGGTTTAAAGTGTTTCCGACTGACAAAATTATCAATCAGGGGATAACGAGAATTAGTATGTTTGAGCGACGTTTTTATAGTTTATCCAAGATTTTGTGCCGCTAAACGACGTGCTTCTCGAGAAGCATTAAGACGATCTTTTATTTGTTTATCCATAAGATAATTAAGTATGATCTTAGATATAAACCAAACCATAAGATAGATTAATGCGTAAATTAAATCAAGCCAGCAGAATACAAACCAAGTCGGAATCCATAAATATTTATAAATGGATTTAATTAGATTTCTTCCTTTGACAAACTTAACTTCTTCTTGATCGATAGGTGTTGTCATTGATGTCCCTTCGCCCAGCCCATCCATGATGAAATAATGTTTTGTGTTATTATAGGTGTAATATACAAACCAAAACGGGGCCAGAACGTAACGGCCATTATGCTTCAGGTGATAGCTGTTACTTGCTCGGAAATTTTGTATTTCATTTCCGGATAACTGTTTTTGAGCGTTTTGTGTAGCGATATCGTTTACAAGAGCATCGCCATACTTGTTCCAAGTCAAATCGGTTTCAGTGTCCAATGCCAATGTTAAAGGACGTTCCCCTGATTCCAAGCCAAGCAAAGCCGGATCATACTCTTTGGAGGCCATCACATTATATTTGTATTGTTGGCTAAATGCTTTCAATTCGTTTGGTATATCGTTTCCCTCGTAAGCTAAACAGAGAAAAGCAAAATTACCTTGAGATGTTCCTGTTTGTGGAATAAATTTCTTTACTTTTTCGTTGTTTAAACTATTCCCTGAGAACGAGGCTCTGACTTCTGTAGTTTCTATAGCCATTTCGCATGACCATGAAGACTGATAGGTGCCTTCATAAAGGAACATGGGAAGATATGCTTTAATGACATTTCCGGGATTGATACATTGGAAAATATCAGTTGGTACATAATCATGATCTACTAAGTTATCAATCATTGATTTTTCGAAATCTTTTTCGGATGTTCGAAATATGATCAAACGTTCTGGAATAGGAACTTTCTTAGCAGTAATAAGAGGATTGAATGCTTTGTTATGGCAATAAGGACATTCAACTTCTGCCTGAAATGGACTAAATGACGTAATTACTTGTTTACAGCTTGGGCAAATAACCTGTTGCAGTTCTAGTGTTTCTGACATGATGTTTTTTTGTGTTAATTTTTGAAATTATTTAATCTTGCCACTTTAATTATCAAATTTCTTTCTTGAATGGTATAGATGACTTGATTAGAAAGCGCTTCTATTTGTTCCCTATTTCCTTCGATTATTTTTTCACAAAGATTATCTATAGTGTTATTTAGAGTAATATCTATATCTTGTGTCTCGGGATAGGTTTGAAGAGGGCTGTTGTTTAATGCATCAAAGCAACGATTTAACAATTTTTTGATATCAGGATCTTTGATTTCGCGTGTTTTTTGTTGGATCTTGTTAATTAAATTTTGTTTAAAAAAAGAAGATTTTTTTTGATTTTGCAAAGATGCAGTAGTTGAATCATTTGCAAGTACCGTCATAAGCTGTATAACAATGAAAAGTGCCAACAAGATGCTTTGGATGATTAACGGCCATTTCATGCTTTCCGGATTTATGAATATGCAAATAATAGCAGCAATAAGTTCTACAAAGAAAAATGTTGTACTTTGAATCCACAGACTTCCTATTAGAACTGCCGAGGAGGATCCTTTTGCAAATATCGGAGTGGCACATAGGCAGAGGTATGCAAAAGTTGCAAATCCATATGAGCACCAAGATGCGTTTGTGTGTTCGACTCCTTCAAAGAAGAAAATCATATTGAATACAGCAAAAAACACCAAATGTATGATGATTTTCATTAATGTTTTTTTCATGGTTGTTGATTTTATAAATTACTCATAATTTCATCCACTTTAGCGTCGTATTTTTCTTGAGTAATAAGACCTGCATCAAGTAGTTTTTTTAGTTTGCCTAATACTTCCATAGGATCTGACTGTGCTGGTGTAACAGGAACTTGTTGCTGTGAAAAAGTAGAAGAACTCATTGACGCAAAGGCGCTTCCTGCAGCTAAGCCAATGCCAAGCCCCGCCCCTGCTCCAGCGAGACCACCGGCTCCAGGATTGACTGCAATATCTTTAAGAAGTTCTTGTTGAACGGCTTGATTGTAACGAGCGTCGGCCACGTTGGCTGCAGCAACACGCCTGTCTATATATTTTTTCCGTTCTTCTGTTTCATCGATTGTTAGATTATAGAAGGAAAAATTAACTAGTTCCAAACCATATTCATGGAACAATTCATCAAAGGAGGGTTTCAATTCTTTTGAAAAACTTTTCAATTGACTTGAAATAGCATTGATAGAGCGATTCATTGAGATATTTTCCAGAGTTCTTCCTACAACATCGCTGATTTCTTGAGAAATCTGAGCTCTGAAAAGCATGCTTAAGTCATTTACTGTATAAATACTTTTATCCCCCATTAGACGCATAAATGTTTGAATGCTAGCATTATCGTCTTCACGGATATTGAATCGAACCCGGAATTCTCCTGCCCCTCGAATCAATGTAGGTACTCCTATTTCGCCCCGCCCTAAGAAGAAATCTTGGATTTCAATGGCGCTAGATGTGCCCCAACTTACATTTTGTTCAGAAGTGCTGACGTGATATGCCTGACAAGTAAAAGAACTCATTCCGCCTGTCAGCATGTTTCTGATTCGAGTGAAAACCGGGTAATTTTCTGTTTTTATTTCATGACGACCGGACGACAGTGTTCCGAACAATTCGCCATTTTTAATAAAAATAACCTGTTCGTTAGGAGCCACGGTAATGATTGATTCTGTGTTGAAATCTTCACGGGGATCAAGGTAAATGAGAGTGTTTGTATCATGATCTCGCTGTATGGATTCCATGACATTCTTGCTCCCTCCGGCAAAATTTGTTTCTTTTGAATTTCTATTAAATAGTCCCATATTGCTGGATATTATTTTTTATAATTAAAATGCATTGTAGGATAAATTCGATCATCTCTTCTTGCATGTCCATGTATTGTTCCCTACTGCTTTTCTTGCAGGAGACGGCGGTTAGGGGCAGGAGTACGACGCAGATGCCGGAGATAATTTTTTCATGAGCGTATGCGGTTATTTTTTATGCTGTTTTTGGATTCTCAGGAGTGTTTGTGGTGAACAGGCCGCGGACCGGATTCCCGGCCCACGGCTGGTGGGCAGCAGCTTAGAAGCTGTAGGAGGCGTTGAGGTTGACGCTCTGGTTGGTTTGTCCGCTGCGGACTTCCAGCGTGTACCAGGCGCCTGCCTTCCAGTTCCGGTTGATTTGCCAGCCCAGGCCGGCGCGCGTCATCAGGGCGTGCCTGCCGGGAGCGTGTCCCCGGCCGGTTACGGATTGCCCGGCAGCCCAGGTGCGGGTGTACGGGTTCCTGCGGGCGATGTCCCCTACATAGGCCACGCTCAGTTCCGGCAGGAGGGCCTGGCCATTGCTCAGAGCGCACACGGATTTGAGGGTGACGCCCACGGGGACGCTCCATGACTGCAGGCCGCCGTTTCCGAAGGAGCGGCTGCCGCCGTCAAAGGTCTCTTCAATGGGGCCCTGGGTTCCGTACATGTAGGTAATGCCGGTGTAGGGGGACACGGTAAAGGTGTCGCTCGCGGCAATGTCCCAGTTCGCCAACAGGCCGAAGGCGTAAACGTTGTCATCCCAGCTGGCGCGACCGGGCCGTCTCGTCTGGCGGGAGCCGCCCACGTGCGTTCTGGCTGTGTGGTCAACGCTGCCGTAGGAGAAGTAGCCGGAGAGGTTCAGCTCCTGGCCCCGGGCAAGTTCCTGGCGGACGTTGCCGTACAGGGCGAACATGAAGGATCTCTGTTTATCAGAGAGTAGAGAGTTATCACTCTTGTGCGTTCCGAACATCTGGCCGAACGCGGCTCCGACCACGGCGTTTTTGCTTACGGCTGCATCCGCGCCTACGGCGTAGCCACCACCCTTGTAAGAAAAGCCGCTCAGCGTTCCTTCAGAGGACATGGAGGTGAAGTAGCCCAACCCGGCACCCCACAGGCGGGAGGATCTGACCCCGGCCATTCTGCCCTGTTCATTTGCCGTACGGGCAAAGGAGGCGACGGAGGATACGCTGCTCCAGAGGGTGTCCGCCAGCAGCGCGGCGTCCTGGGCCGCCAGGCCGCCTGCGGCGGCAGTATTCAGCTTGCCGGAGAAGGTAAGAACCCCTGTTTCCGGGTTCCATTCCAGAACTCCGCCGTTTTCCAGCAGGCCGGTTTCTCCGGTAAGACGGAGCTGTTGTTCCAGCTCGGCAGTTCCGGTGATTTCCTCCGCCTGGAGCAGGTTCAGCGCAAAGGACTCGGACCCCGAGGCGATCAGGCCGGAGCCGATGTTCACCTCAATGGTTGGCGTCCCATTGAAAGACAGGGTTCCCACGGTTGCATGGGAGTAGGTTTCCGCCATGCTCATCCCGGAGCTGAAGGGGGTTGTTCCGTTGACGGAAAACGCCATCCCGGAGCCTTCTTCAAATGTCAGGCCGTTGAAGCTGGCTGCTCCATGAATGTTCAGGCTGCCTCCCTGCTGGACGGTGACTGAATCGAAAATGCCGCCGCCGGAAAGGGACGCGCCATGTTGCACCAGAATCATGCCGACGGTCTGGCCGCTGTTGCTCATGCTGCCCTGGAGGGAGACGTTACCTTCCAGGGAGCCGGTATTGCGTAACAGGGCGCCTTCCGCCACGGTAATTTCCTCCGCCGTCAGATTCCCTGTGTTCGCCAGAGCGGACTGGCTGTTCAGGGTAATCTCCGCAACATGCAATGTGTTGTTGTTGGTCACGGCACCGCCGGAGTTTACGGTGAGGGTGCTTCCCTGAATGGCACCGTCATTGATGAGGGCGGCACTGGTTTCTCCGTTATTGAGGGAAGAACCGACGATGATGCTCGTGTTTTCGTGCCCCAGTGTGGCTGTTTCCTTAACGCTGGCCAGGCCGCTGCGGACATTCAGGGAGGCGATGTTGTACCTTTCCCCGACCAGGTCAACGGCGCCGCTGTTCAGAGAGCCGCCGCCGCTGCCTATGGCGACGCCTCCGGCGCTGCCGCCGCCGGTTCCGTCAATGTCGTAGCCGATCTTGGCGTCTCCCGTCAGATTGCCCGTCAGGATCAGGCTCTGGTCTTCATTCATGACCAGCAGGCCGTCTGTACCTTCCAGGAGCGTCTGATTGGTGAGCGGCGTGTCTTGGGGGAGGCCGGTCACGTCCAGCGTGCCGCCCAGCAGATGGACGCGCTTGCTCAGATCTGTGATGGATTTTTCTTCTCCGGTACATACATAGATATCGTCTTCACCGGGCGTGGGAGGCGTTTCTCCTCCCGCCAGTTTCAAGATGACGCCCCATTTCCCGTCAGTCAGGATTGTTTTTGTCAATTCCGCATTTTCCAGCGGGTTGAAGGTATTTGCCCAGGCGCCCGTGCCGGCGTCATAAGTTTCCGTCCAGCTCTGGAGAGTCCAGTCAGAGATATTTCCGATGAAGTTGTCTCCTGTTTCTCCATTGAGCCGGAACAACGTCAGGGTTGCTCCGTCTTCCCCGATCAGGCCGGCATATTCGCTGCTGAGGTTGATGGTGGTGGAACCGGAGACGGAAAGCGTTCCGGCAATGTCGATCCCGTTGAAGACGGCTGTGGGATTTCCTCCATGGTTTTCCGGGGAGAGCCAGATGGCGGCGTTCTCCAAAGTCAGATTTCCGTCCACGGTTAACGCGTAACCCTTATTCTGGGGGCGTATCCGCAGATCCGCTCCCGTCATGGAGACGGAGGGAGCCTTCAGGGTCGCCCCCGTGCCGTAGTAATGCTCCAGAGAGGAACCTTCGTTGAAGACGATATTGCCTGCGGCATTCAGGATATTGCCGTCGCCGTTGAACGTCACGTTGGAAGATTCCTGGACGGTGAAACCGCCTCCCGTTGTGACGGAGGAACCGTTCTGAAGTTCAATCCAGCCTCCGCCGTTCAGAACGGCGTCCCCTCCAATGTTCAGCGTTCCCTTGTAGAGATGGGCATATCCGGATGACGTGAAGTTCCCTCCCGCCGTCATGGCTGCCTGGCTGATCCGCAGGTTGGCGCCGCCTTCAAACGTGGCGTCACGGTCAATATTCAGGGTTCCGTTATTGGATAGCTCTGTGAGAGAATTGTTTTTTGCAATATAGTTGCCGCCTGTGAAATCACCGTTTAAAATATTCAGAATGGCTCCATCCGTGACTTTCAGGGAACCTCCATGAAGAGTGAATTTGCCGCCGACCTTGAAGGAAGAAGTCAGGGAGTCTTCCAGGCAGCTCCGGAACGTTGCTCCGGTTGCGTCCAGCCCCAGCGTCTGGAAAATAGCCGTTAAATCTTCTTCCGCATATTTGCCGGAAAAGATGATGTCCCCGGTTCCCGTCACGGTATTGCCGTCGCTGTCTTCATAGCGGTTCAGATCAAAGTGGACACTACTCGCGTTGACGACGGGATCGTAGAAGGTGATGGTCCCGCCGTTCGCCTGGGTGGAAAGTTCAGGAGTACCATTGATGCTGTTGAGTACGGCTCCGGTGAGATTCCCTTCCCCGTCGTATTGTTTTACATAGTTGCCCCGGAATTCAACGGTTTCATTGTTGACGATGGAGACGGTTCCTCTGCTGGCACAGATGGCCCCACCTGCGCTTCCTGAGCTGTTGCCTGTGAAGGAGACCAGTTTATTTTCTGTGAAAGAGATGCCTACGCTTGAGTTGGCGCATATGGCTCCCCCCTTTCCTTTAGCCGTGTTGTCTTCAAAGGAGATGGTGTCATTTTTTTGAAAGATGATGCGATCATTGCCACCATTGTTAATGGCGCCGCCGTCATTTCCTGAGGAGTTGTTAATGAAAGATAGTGCTCCGTTTTTCTGGAACACAGGTATTTGGTTGCTGTAGCCTAGCCCATGCAGGGCGATGGCCCCTCCGCTGCCTGTCGCGGTATTGTTTTCAAAGGTAACCTTGGCATTGTCGCTGATGTCAAATTGGAAGTCTTCACTATTATAATGAGTATAGATGGCGCCGCCGTGAGCATTTTCCGGCTGCCAAAGCTTTCCAGTTGCGTGGTTGTCGTTGAACTTAACTTCCTCCTTTGTGTTGGTAATGCTTAGGCCTGCGGCGTAGATGGCGCCGGCGGACTGAGCATTGTTGTCGGTAAAGACAACCTGGTTATTTCCGTCAAATTGGACAGTTCCGCAAGTGTAAATAGCTCCTCCGACTGAGCTGTAGTTATCAGAAGTACTATCAAGGGCGGTTATCGAGTTATTCAGGAAGATAATGTTGTTATTGTCTTGAAACGTGAATACATTCCCGCTTCTTCCGGAAATAGCTCCTCCTTGCGCGCCGGCATGATTTGATTCAAAACGGATTTCTCCGAGATTGTTTTCAAATGCCAGCCCAAGCCATCCACCAGCTATTGCTCCGCCGTCATTGGTTGTTGTGTTGTTGATGAATTTGATGGAGCCGGCGTTACCTGAAAATGCCACCTGTCCCTTGGAGTTGCCATAGCCCATTGGAATTACACTAATTGCTGCTCCATTACTCTTTTCAATGCTGTTATTGAGGAATTCTATGGCCTGATTATTCTGAAAGGATAAAAGTAATGTAGGGGGATCGGACGAATTTAAATCATAATAAAAGCGACGGCTGTTATTACTGAAAGACAGCGTTTCTTCAGAGTTCTCGAAAAGATCGGTGCCCATGGACGGGGATATGCCTGCAACCGGAAGGAGCAGGGAGAGCAGTGTTCTGCGGAGAGTGATAGGGAGATGTAATTTCATGGCGTTCTGGAAAATTGGAAGTTACAGGTAATAGAAAGGGAAAACGATGAGCGAGGGAGCCGCGCGCCTTTCGGCGCGCGGCTGTATGAAGACACCGCAAGAGGATTAGTTGCCTTTGACGGTGGTGGTGTACTTGCTGATGACGCCAAGGATGTTTTCACGTTTGACGTCCACGCTGGAGACCGTGCTGATGCCTCCCTGGGCCTTGGCGGCGGAGACGGAGGAATCGCCCACGGCAACCAGACCGAGGTAGGAAGTAGCCGTGGCCACCCCGGTGCGGGAACCGGAGGAGCTGGTGACAGCGACGGGGTCTGACACGTTGGCGTACAGCATTCCCATGGGCCGGTCTGAAAGGCCGCCGCCGCAACTGCAGAGAAGGGCGGAGGATGAGAGCAGAATGAGGAGTTTTTTCATGATTGGATTTCAATTAATTGTTTTGACAGGCCTTCTTTTGACGGGAGGTTCCGTGCAGCGTCATGCAACTGTGGATGCCCAAAAAAGAAGACCCGCTTTTACGGATAGCGAATTTGGAATCCGCAGAGGAATTAAAAGAACGGACGCGGAAACATACGGAAAACCCTTTCCCGCGCGGGTCGGGAAAGGGCCTACCATAACCAAGTAAAAGCATGCGCTGGAGCGCTCTCCTACTTAGAACGTATAGCTGAGGGCGCCGTTGATACCGTGGGCGGTCAGCTTGTTGCGGGTCTCGAACTGGTAGCAGACGCGTGCTCCCCACTGGTTGGAGAAGAGCACATCAATGCCGGCATTCAAACGGAATGCGGTGCGGCCAACATTGACGCCGCGGGCGTTCCAGGTTCCGAGGGGGCCGGCGACATTGGATTTCGGATTCATGCGGCTCACATCCTGGGCTACGGCTACCGTCAAGGCCGGGGTGATGGTGGTGCCTCCGTCCGTCTGGTAGGCACGGGCGATCGTAATGCCGACAGGAATGGTCCAGTTCTGGGCCCGGGCGTGGGCGAAAGTGCGCCCATAAGGCCCGCTTTCAGAGAATCCCTTGAGTTCGGACGTCATGAACTCAATACCTGTGTAAGGCGTTACAAAGGCTTTGCCGAGCGCGAAACGTTCCGTCCAGGTGCCGTACAGGCCGCCGCTGAAGGTGTCCGTATCTGCTCTGCCATTGGCGGCGGAACCCATCATGTAGGAATCGCCCTTGAAACGGGAACGTCCGTAGGCGCCGTAGCCGTCCAGCGTGAACTTGCTGTCCCTGAAGGGATGCATGCGTCCATAAATCATGGCCAGGAAGGAATCGACGTCGTAGTCGGCGCCGATGCCCGTCTTATCCTTGAAGCTGCCGAAGCTTTGACCGGCGGCGATGCCGATCAGGGAACCTTGAGCGGCTTTGTAGTCAATGCCTACGGCATAACCGCCGGCATTGTACTTATACCCGGAAACACCGTCGCGGGCATCCTGGTCATCCCAGATTCCCATGCCGCCCACCCAGATATTGCCGTTGCCTCTGGCGATTGTCTTGCGGGCGATCGGAGAACCCTTGGCGTCCACTACTTCAACGGTGTCTTCCGTCTGGCGTGCCATGGAGGCGGCGGATTGAATGCGCCCCAGGTCGGCGAAGTTCCGCACGGTGCGGCTGGCTGCCCAAGTGAAATTCACCACGTGTTCACCGCTGACGGACTGGATGATGCGGGCCGCTTCATCCGCGCTCGTGGCCCGGAACAGGTTTTCATAGAACTGGGCGGCGGGAGAACCGGCGGCCACATTCAGACGGTTGTTTTCCAGAGCGGCCGCTACGGTGTAAACGTTGCCGTTGTAGCCGGACATGGGACCGTCAATGCCCTTCATATCCTGGGTGATGGTGGTGGTGCCTTCCGCCGTTCCCGGAGCCATGGTGGTGCTCAGGAATACGTTGTTCAGCAGGCGTCCGGAAATGTCCGTGCCGTTCAGCGTGACCGTCACGCTTTCCGTGCCCTTGCGGAGTTGGGCGAGCGGAACGGGATTGCCGCTGGCGTCGGATACCTGGATGCCTACGCGGGAATTATCCTGGAACGTGGCGGGAGTGCCGAAGTCCAGTACGGACCCGTCGCTCAGCAGCAAGGTAGAATCGCCTCCGAAAGTGGCGGAAGCTCCCTTCATGGTGGAATTCTTCGCCAGGGTCACCTGTCCCGTCCGAATGTCGTAAACAGTATCGTCCGTCCCCATTACGGCGCCGTCGATGGACTGGAGCGGACCGACTTTTCCGGTGGCGGAGTCAACGGCGCCGAAGGTGGCATGGCCGATGATCAGGTTGCCTTCAAGCTGCTGGTAGGTTCCTCCGAACGTATCGGTGGTTCCTGTGCCGCCGTAAACGAGAGTTCCCGCTCCGGTCTTCGTCATGACGGTCTGGTCAGCAACCAGCGGAGCGGCGTCAGCCGTGGAAGAGGCGGCCGCGGTGGAGATGCCGTCATTGATGAAGGTATAGGCGGTGGCGTCCGTATAAACGTTGATCCGGGTGTTCTGGCCCGCCTGCACGGAACCGGAAACGCCGTTGGATGTATTGCCGGAAAGGATTGCTCCGGAGCCGATGTACAGGGTTTGCCCGTCCGCCAGGTTGATGGCGGCTTTGCCGTCGCTGGTGGCGGTGTTATCCAAAACCTGGGTACCGTCCCCGATGGAAATCTGGCCACCTGCGGAGATCACGCCGTCAGCGGCGGTATTGCCGGTGATGACGCTGTTGTTGCCGATGGCGATATTGTCATCCGCCGTCAGGGTGGAATTTCCCTTGACGGTAGTATTTTCACCCAGCGTGACGCTGCCTTCGATGGTGCCCAGCTTTTCCGTGCTTGCGATGGTATTCCAGCTGCCTCCGTCATTGCTGTAAACGGTTTTGTTCAGGTCGGCGGATTCTGCGGAAACAGTAGTGCCATCCAGGATGGAATTGTCTCCCAGGGAAATATTGCCGCCCTCAGTTTTGAGGGTGACGGCCCCGGCTGTGGTTTCTCCAAGAATGATGCCGCCGGAGACGCTGTCATCCATAGAGTCGATGACGGTTTTGCCGGTCTGGGTGTTGGAGGCGTCAAACTGTTCCGTAGTTACGGTGCCGATTCCCGCCGTGGAGGTCACATCTCCGTTCAGCGCAACTTTGGACGCCGGATCGCTGACGATTTGACCAGTCGCCGTTACGGTATCCTGCATCGTGACGTTGTTGCCCAGGACCACGGCCTGTTCGTTGGAATTATTGTAAGTATTGTACGTCGTCCTGGTATAGGCTTGTCCTGTCGGCGGCGTTGCCGGATCTACGGTTTGAGTTGCCTGGCCGGTGACGGTAACGGCTTTTTCCATGGAAACATTGTCGCCGATGCCTACCTGTCCGTTCGTGGAGGTGACGGTGGCTCCCACTGTCCTGGGATTGGCGGCATCATTCGCACCCTTGATGGCAATATTCCTGCCGTCAATAGTGGTGGTAGTTGAAGCATTCGCCACCACAATGTCATTGTCGCTTCCCGGGAGTTCTTTTAGGGTGATGTCGTTAAAGCTGACCTGGTTATTAACCAGATCATAATTGAAATTAATCAGTTGGTTGCTGGCGTCCGCCATTTGGACGGTAACATTGCCCGTCCCGGAGATGGCGTTCAACTGGGCTCGTTGTTCCTGGGTCAGCGTGATATTGTCGGAGCCGGAAGGTACGGTAATCGTGATGGTTGAAGCTTCATTGGAAGCGGCAGCCTGGTTCCAGGCCGTAACGAATTCATCGGCACTGTTGACTGCATAGTCAGCTGCCGTAGCAACGGAGAAACTGCCAAGGCAGGCGATAACAGCCGCCAGCAGCATATGTGGGAGTCTTAATTTCATGCTTTTTTATTTTTTTAATGATTAGATGGTTATGCGTTCGTGACAATCACGGCGCCCGAGATTTTAGATGATTCTCATTCCGGTTCGTTCACCGGAATGACATGAGAGAAATTAATGGAAATAATAATTAAAATTGTTCATAATGAATTGGTTATACTTCTTCTTCAAATAATTTAATCATGACAGTTTTTTTCAGTCTTGAGCCGGAAAAGAATTTTAATAAAATTGAGAATAATTCATATTTTATTGGAAAAATTAAATTATTTAGAAATTATTTAATTTAGTATTTTTTTTGTTGAGATTATCCGTTTTTGTCTGAATCATTTTCTGAATATTAAAAGTTAAAATTTTTATAAATTTTACGTCAGGTCTGTTATGATGTAAAAGATTGACTATTTTAATAATAACAAATGTATTATGTTATTTTTTGTGTATCCTGATTACTGCGTTTCCCAGCTGAAACAGGAACTGAGGTAATGGTTCCATATGGAGAGATATATTCAACGTTGTCCGGATAGATGAATATATTGTTTGTTAATAGGTTTCATGATTAATTTAGAAGTTTGGCGAGATTGAAGGCCGGGAGGAATGGCCCGAATAAATGCGGGCGACTCATAAACCTTTGCGAATGAAAGTCTGGTCGGGGTATTTTTTGACGCGGCCCGCATATGCAGATGGAGCTTCCCTAGGAGAGGGCCTTCCCTTATTGGTTTTGCTGGATATGGCGGTGATGAACCGCAGCGGTAGAAACGGAAGGATGCGGTAAGAGCCGCGGTGTCACGGTTTTTGGAATGTGGCCGGGGTTATCAGGGAATTCCCTTTTCCGGGAAAGACGGAAATATCTCCGGATAAGGGTTGGAAGCAGGAATGCAAATGGGTGGGAAAAGAACCCTTCGGAAACTCCGCGCCGCGTTTTCCCTGTCCGGCGGGAGAAGATTGAGAACCGGCGTTTCCCGGATACAACCCGGGAGAGGAGAGCTGGATTATTCCACCTCCCACTCTTCCACCAGGCCGGCTGGGAATTCATCCAGAAAGCGGGAGGGCATTTGCATGAAGGTTCCTCCCTGGGCGCGGCAGTTCCAGCGGGGGTAGGTCAGGTAAAGCTGGTCCTTGGCGCGGGTAATGCCTACATAAAAAAGGCGGCGTTCTTCTTCCAGCCCGGCCAGGTCTCCGTCGTCAATTACCCGCTGGTGCGGAAACATGCCGTCGCACAGGCCGATCAGGAAGACGACAGACCATTCCAGTCCCTTGGCCTGGTGGATAGTGGACAGAGTGACGGAGCCGCCGGAGAAGTCCGCCGCGGCGCTTTCATCATCCGTGTTGCCCAAAAGGGAAAGCTGGGAAAGAAAATCCTCCGTGGATTCAAAGCGTTCGGAAAATCCGGCCAGATGCAGAAGATCCTGCCTGCGCTGGTCGTAATTTTCGAATGCGGCCTGCATGTACTCGTCGTACACGGCCTCATTGATGGAAAGGAGCATGGAGGCCGGACCGGCCAGCTTTCCGGCGGGGGCCAGTTCATCCAGTGTGTAGCAAAGCTGCGTCCAGGCCGTTCTGGATTTGGCAGGAACCGGGAAATCCAACATCAGGGCGGAAAAGGATTCCGGAGGGGTTTCCTGCCGGCTTTCCGGGCAGGCGGTCCAGCGTATCCAGAGTTTTTGGGCCATTCCAGGGCCGATGCCGGGCAGCAGCATCACCATGCGGCGGAAGGAAAGTTCATCCTTGGGATTGACCACAAAACGCATAAATGCCACCACGTCCTTAATATGGGCCTGCTCGAAAAACCTGATGCCGCTGGTGATGCGGAAAGGTATTTCTCCGCGGGTCAGTTCCATTTGCAATTCCATGCTGTGGAAGTGGGCGCGGTAAAGCACGGCTATTTCACTGGGGTCCGTGCCTTCTTCAATGAGATCCCTGATACGCTGGACGACAAATTTGGCCTGTATCCGGTCGTCGTTGAGCGGGACAAGGGCGGGGGGCATTTCCCCGGTGGGCCGCACGGAGCGGAGCTGTTTTTCAATTTGAACTTCGTTGGCGGCGATAGCCGCGTTGGAAAGCTCCAGAATTTCCGGCACACTGCGGTAATTGGTTTCTATCTTGAAAGTCTTTGCCGCCGGATAGCGGGTAGTAAAGCTGAGAATATTTTCCATGTCCGCTCCGCGCCAGGAGTAGATGCTCTGGGCATCGTCCCCCACCACCATCAGCTGGCCGTGTTCCCGGGCCAGCATGTCAATGAGGCGGCTCTGGAGGTAATTGGTGTCCTGGTACTCATCCACCAGAATATGCTGGAAGCGGGAACCGTACAGGGCACGCAGGTGCTCCTGTTCCTGAAAAAGCCTCACGACGTTGAGAAGCAGGTCGTCAAAGTCCATGCTGTTGGTTTCCTGCTTGCGGGCTACGTATTGGTCATGCACCTCCAGGATGGCGTCCAGGTGGTTGGAAAGGTAGGGATAGGCGTTTTCCAGCGTTTCCCGGATATTGGCTCCCTCGTTGTCTGCCAGACTGAACAGGGATGAAAGAACTTCCGGCTTGGGGAAGCGGGTGGATTTCTCATCCAGTTTGAGGGATTTGACCACGCTTTTAATCATGGATTTGCGGTCGTCGGAGTCCATGATTGTAAAAGCCGGCGTATATCCCAGGTATTCCGCATGCTGGCGCAGGATGCGGTTGGCAATGGAATGGAACGTGCCGCTCCACAGGCGGGACAAGTCCAGGGGAATCAGGGAACGCACCCGTTCCGTCATTTCCCGCGCCGCCTTATTGGTGAAGGTAAGCAGCAGAATGTTCCATGGGTCCGTACCGTGATCCAGAAGCCAGGCCACGCGATAAGTCAGCGTGCGCGTTTTTCCCGATCCGGCTCCTGCGATGACAAGAGCCGGCCCCGGTTCTGAAGAAACGGCGGCGTACTGTTCTTCATTGAGGGCCGTACGGTAGTCGATCCCGGAGATGGGGGCGACCGGCGCGGCATCCTGCCTGATGACATATCGGCGAGCCATGGAATATGGTTAATAATTGACAGGCAACAGTAAATAGAGAAGTTGGAAAGGCTTGCCCCTTCTCTGCTCTCTGATGACTCTTTTAAAAGTCCAGGTACATTTCCGCGCGGCGGTTTTCCTTGCGGGCTTCATCCCTTGTTTCTTCGTCTGCCGTGGGGGAGTAGGTTCGGCGCGGCTGAGATTTGCCGAATCCCTTGGTAACGATTCTTTCCGCAGGAACGCCGAACTGGACGAGCTGGGCTTTCACGGCGGCCGCACGGCGTTCGGAGAGCCCCTGGTTGTAGCGTTCGCTCCCCACGTCATCCGTATGGCCGCTGATTTCCAGCTTCTTGCCACTGTCCATCTTGATAGCTTCCGCTACGATTTGCAGCTGGCGTTCGGAACGCTTGGAAAGGGTATCTTCATTAAAGCCGAAGAACAGGGCCAGGGAATCGCCGCCCTGGGGATTTTTTACAATGGGGATAAAGATGTCGTCTCCGGCCCCCTGCCGTTTCGTATAGGCTTCCAGCATGCTGTCCAGGGAAGCTTCCGCAACCAGCCATTGTCCGTCCGTTTTGGCCACGGTCAGGCCTACATTGCCGGCCTTCCTGCCCTGGGCGTCCTGAAGATGAACGAAAAACCCCGCATTGGTGGGCGCTTCGTAGGCGGTTTTGATGGGAGCGTCCTCCCGGAGCCGGAAAGCCCCCTCCTCAAACAGAATGCACAAACCGGCTACCGTGGCATCCTGCACTTTAGTTCCGTCCACGAACTTCCTCGCCCCGCGGAAATCCGCCTTGGCGACGGCATCCATGAAGGAACTGACGATGCCCATGGGGTCATTCATCGCCATGGGGGCGACTTTGTCCTTGGCCAGATCCTGCTTGCTGGGCAGAGTGAGGGTATCCAGCGTCCACTGTTGCTTGTCATTGCGCTTCATATCCAGGTAGCCGCGCGCGCCGCTGCTGAAATTGAGCGTGTATCTGGCTGTGGGATTGGCCCCCTGGTTGTTCGCGCCGATGCTGGTGATGCCGGGAGAGGAAAGGCGTATATGGCGGGCTTCCATGAGCTCCCGGATGAGGCGGCTCTGGTTCTCCGTCACGGCCTGCTGGATTTCCAGGGATTTCAGGATGTCCTCATCCCGGTCCTGAATGACTTTGGCAATTGCCTGCGCCAGTGTCTGGGGGGAGCTGAGATTGATCAGGGAGGGCGGCGTAGCCGTCTGCCGGCTGATATCTTCCTTGGTAAGCGGGTCGACGGTGGGTTGGGGCGTTACCGTCTGGCGTGCCGGTACTTCCGTTTGCGCCGCCGGTTCAGCGGCGGCGGGTTCCTCTTCCTTATTGTCAAGGAACAGGAAAACCAGGGCCAGGCTGCCTACGACCAGGAAGCTGATGATGAAGGCGGTGATGGTGGATGCGTTTTTCATTGGAAGTGGATGTATGAAGAAGGGTCAGGCGTTCAGTGCTTCCAGCAATTTGGCGTGAATGCCTTCAAAACCGCCGTTGCTCATTACCAGAATAACGTCTCCCGGCTGGGCTTTCTTGCAGACGGCAGAGACGATTTCCTGGGCATGGCCGCCGATCAGAGCGTCCTTGCCCAGTGCGGAAAGGTCGTTGGAAAGTTTGGTGAGGTCCAGGCGTTCCTCCAGAGCCACCTTGTCCGGATGATCCACGGCGGCTACCACAGGGAAATCCGCCGTAGCGAGGGACAACGCCAGTTCATTCTGGAAGATATTTCTGCGTGTGGTGTTGGAGCGCGGTTCGAAAATGGCCCAGATGCGTGATTCCGGATAGCGCTGGCGC
Source organism: Akkermansia sp. 54_46 (assembly GCF_001917295.1). Lineage (NCBI taxonomy): Bacteria > Pseudomonadati > Verrucomicrobiota > Verrucomicrobiia > Verrucomicrobiales > Akkermansiaceae > Akkermansia > Akkermansia sp. 54_46. Next base: position 92,261 of record NZ_MNUD01000033.1, on the reverse strand, counting down.
AGGCCCAGGATGGCCTGTTTGATGGCTGTTGGATGATGGGCGAAGTCGTCCACTACGGAAATGCCGTTGACCACCCCCTTGACTTCCTGGCGGCGGGCCACGCCTTCAAAGCGGCTCATGGAATCCGCCAGCTGCTTGACGTTCAGTCCCGCAAATTGTGCGGCTGCAATTGCCATGGCGGCGTTGCGGATGTTGAACTCTCCAATCATCGGTACGTAGTACCGGGTTCCTTCCAGTGTGAAATGGCTGCCGTCCGTGGAGGTCTCCACATCCAGGATACGGATGTTGGAAGAGTCGGAAAAGCCCACCGTCTTGACGGGGCACGGGGCCCCCTTAACCACGTCCAGGCAGTTGGGATCGTCCGCGTTGACCAGGGCCAGGCCGTTGCGGGGGATGATCTGGGTCAGCCGACGGAAACTCAATTTGATTTCCTCCAGGGAATTGTAAATATCCGCGTGATCAAATTCAATGTTGTTGATGACCACCAGTTCCGGGAGGTAGTGCAGAAATTTGGAACGCTTGTCGAAAAACGCCGTGTCGTACTCGTCCCCCTCCAGCACGGAAAAATCGGAATCCGTAAAACGGCCCCCGCGTCCGAGATTGCGGGCAATGCCGCCAATCATGAAGCTGGGGTTCAGCCCGGAATCCTCCATCAGCCACGCCAGCATGGATGTGGTGGTGGTTTTTCCGTGGGTGCCTGTTACCACATAGTTGCGCTTGCCGCGCAGGAAGTATTCCTTCATCGTCTCCGGGAGGGAAAGGTAACGCAGGCGCCGTTGGAGCACGGCTTCCACCTCCTCATTGCCGCGGCTCATGGCATTACCGATGACGATGACGTCCGCATCCGGCGGGATGTTGGAAGCCTTGTAGCCTTCAAACAGGGTGATGCCTTCCTCCTCCAGAAAAGTGGACATGGGGGGATAGACGTTGGCGTCGGAACCGGTGACGGTAAAGCCGCGGCGGGCCATGGCGGCGGCTACCGCGCCCATGGCGGTGCCGCAGATGCCGAGAAAGTGGAAATGGCTGTTCATGACGGGGAGAGGAATGGAGCGGGTTTTATTTGGAAAAGGAAGGAGCCGCAATACAGGAATCCGCCAGAGCCCGGTCCCGGCGGCGCACAATGCCGTTGGCGATATCCGTGACCATGCCGGACAGCAGGCGGGTGAGATGGCTGCCGGGCGTGTAATCCGCCGGGGCGATGAAATTCACGCGGTCGGAATTGGAGGCCAGGTTATAGCATTTGCGGAAACTGCGGCCGGTTTCATCTTCCGGATTATATACGGCTACGGCGTGGCCTCCGTTCCGGCGCATGACGGTGAAGCAGGGAACGTCCGTAGGGCCGTCGCCGATGTAAATCATGTTGGCGAAAGGAATGGGGCGCATGTCTTCCGGCATGTGGTCGTTTACGTCCTGGTCGTAATCCAGCATTCCCTTGTTGATGCGGAAAAGGTACTGGGTTTTCGTGGTGTGGGAAATGACTCTCTTGGGAAAATTGATGTAGCCGTTCTCCTCGCTGAATTCGCATCCGAATACGGCCTTGAAATAAGGGCGTAGGGCGGAACCGTCAATCAGGGCTTTCAAACCGGAGGAGATGATATAGTATTCAATGCTGATGCCCAGATCCGTATGAAGGGAGGAGAGGGTCATGGACGGGAACGCGTTAAAAAAGTCCGGCAAACCGGGGTAAAAGGTGAGGCGCTCTCCAAGCTGGGTAAGCCGGGCGTTGCTGACGCGGTCCAGGGAAAGGGCGTCCAGCAGGCTTTTCATGTAAATCAGTTCTCCGTCCCAGCCTTCTCTTTCTCCGGTGGCGTTGCACCTGGTCCAGAATTCCTGCGGAGAAATGCCGAATTCCGGGAAGATGGCCTGATCCTGCATGTAGAAGGGACTCAGGGTCTGGTCGTAGTCGAAAACCAGGGCGATCGTATTCTGCGGGGAGGACATGGGAAAGACGGAAAATAAAGTTACATGCGGAACTGGTCGCCCAGATACTGCTTGCGGGCGATGGGGTCGTTGGCGATTTCCTCGGAAGTACCGTGCTTGATCACCTTCCCTTCAAACAAAATGTAGGCGCGGTCCACGATGTGGAGGGTTTCCCGCACATTATGGTCCGTAATCAGGATGGAAAGGCCGTCCGTATCGCGCAGTTCCATAACGATTTTCTGAATGTCTGAAACGGCGATGGGATCCACGCCGCTGAACGGTTCGTCCAGCATCAGCAGTTTGGGGCTGGTAGCCAGGGCGCGGGCGATGGTCAGCCTTCTCTTTTCGCCGCCGGAAAGCTGGATGGCCATGGAGCGGCGCAGCTTGGTGATGCCGAAGCGGTCCATCAGCTCTACGGCGCGGTCCTTTTGCTGGCGGGAAGTCATGTCTTTGCGGGTCTGAAGAATGGCCAGAAGATTATCCTCCACGGAAAGCTTGCGGAAAATAGATTCTTCCTGCGGCAGATAACCCATGCCGCGCCTGGCTCGCAGGTTCATCGGCAATTCCGTAATATCTTCGTCCGCAAAAATCACGCGGCCTTCATCCGGGCGTACGAGACCCGCTACCATGTAAAAGGAAGTGGTTTTTCCGGCGCCGTTCGGTCCCAGCAGGCCCACAATTTCGCCATGGCCTACCTTCAGGCTGACCTGGTCCACAACGGTCCGCGTTTTGTAGGTTTTGCAGATGCCTTCGGCGCTTAGCAAAGGAGAAGAGTGGAACGAACTCACGGTTTGCGGCTGGTTTTCTGGTTTTCCCGGTCGGAAAGTTTTTTGTCTACGTGGCGGAACGTAGTCTTGGTTCCGCGGCTGCCGTACATGTTTCCGTTGGAATACACCCGAATGAAAGCATCCTTGTTCGGATTTTTCACGATGACGTCCGGAGTGACGATGACCGGGACGCCCGTCAGGATGATTTCTCCGGTTTTGGCGTTGTAGGTGATTTTTTCAGCCTGGGCGTTGCTTGTTTCTCCCTGTTTGTTGGTGTAACTGGCTTTTACGTTGCCGGAAGCCGCGACTGTTTTAATGGAATTGTAGTCGAAATTGCCTCCGTTGGGGAGAGCCACCTGAGTTTGGTCCCCCTCTTTTCCCTTTTCCTTCTTGATGTCGGAGGGTTTTTTGTCGCCCGGTTTCTTCGGCACGAATTCCGCATAAATTTTCAGATGATCCGCACAATCCATGGAAAGGCCGGGGTTGCGCACCCGGACATTTTTCATGAACACCAGAACGCCTTCTTCCATATCGAAGTACAAGTCTCCGTCACAATCTACGGTGTACAGGTCTTTTGGGGAATTGGCCTGCAGGAAGCCTTCCTCCGGGCCGGATGCTGCGGAAGAGGGAGTCGTTTCCGCAGCCGGGGCGGGGGTATTTCCGGCAACCTGGTGCTGCTGGCGGAATTCTTGAATCCGCCCGTCTACGGTTTTTTCCTGCGCGCTGTATGTTTGAATCGCCTTTTCCCCGTCTTCCTTCAAGCCTGCGGTTGGAACAGGGGCCAGTTCCCGTTCCCTCCGGGCTGTCTCTTCCTCCGTCAGGGGGCGTACAATATGGGAAGGCGGGGTGAGGGGTTGTTCCAGGCGGGGATCCAGTTCCCTGGGCAGGGGCTGGACAATGTGGGAGGGAACGCCGTTGGCGCCGCTACAGGCAAGGCTTCCGGCCAGGGCCAGCAGCAGGGAGGAAAGTTTTTTCATAAAAAGGAATGGTTACTTGTTGCGTTGAGCCATGCGGATGGTGGTTTGAACGGGACCCAGAATGATGCCCCTCTTGATATTGGTGTCCAGGTAAAGGCCGGTCCCTTTGGCGGAAAGATTTTCTTCCCTGAGGGTGGTTTCCGTATGGGAGACGGCCAGTTTTTTATCCAGAAAATAAGAGGCGGCCTGCGTGAAAAGGTGGGAGGTCTGGTTGTTTTTTCCGTACAAGTACACGTTCAGGATATTCGCGGCAATTTCCTGCGGGGCGGCCACGGTCACGCTTGAAGCCGTCAGCAGCATGGAAAGGCGCGGCCCTTCATATCGTGACAGGCTGACTTTTGGGAGCACCTGGCCTACGGGCAGAAGCTCCAGCATAGGTAATTTTTTATCTACGCCGGCAAAAGGCGTGGCTACGGGCAGGCTGGTGTCCGCTTGCGCCTCCGTGCCGTACAGGGCGGCCGTCAAAAAGCATGTGGACAATAATTTCATCATGACTGAACCGCCTGGTGGATGGACTGAAGGCGTTTCAGCACTCCTTCAAGCAGGTGGAGAGGAATTTGGTTGGGGCCGTCGGAAAGCGCTTTGGACGGGTCTTTGTGCACCTCCATGAACACGCCGTCAATGCTGCCCGTCGCCATGGCGGCGGATGCCAGCACGGGGGCCAGCTCGCTGTCTCCTCCCGTGGTTCCTCCCAATCCCCCGGGTTTCTGAACTGCGTGAGTGGCGTCGAATACGACGGGAAAACCTTCCTGTTTCATCCAGTACAGGGAGCGCATGTCCACCACCAGATTGTTATAACCAAAGGTGGTGCCGCGTTCGCACATCATGAATTCGTCACAGCCGAAGGCGCGCATTTTTTCCCCGATGTTCACGGTATCCCACGGAGCCAGGAACTGCCCTTTTTTGATATTCACGGGCCGGCCGCTCTTGGCGCAGGCTTCCAGAAGATCCGTCTGGCGGCACAAAAAAGCAGGAACCTGGAGCAGATCCACGTATTCGGCGGCAATTTCCGCTTCCTGGGCCGTATGCACATCCGTAACGACGGGCAGCTTCAGCTCCCTGCCGATTTCCGACAGAATGCGGCAGCCTTCCCGCACGCCGGGGCCGCGAAAAGAGGTGACGGAAGTGCGGTTCGCCTTGTCGTAGGAAGCTTTGAAAATCAGCGGGACATCCAGGTTTTTCGCGATGGCCTTGATGGAGCGGGCCATCTCCCATACAAAGGATTCGCATTCCAGAGAGCAGGGGCCCAGAAGGTAGAACGGCCGCGGGCCGCCGATTTCAACGGATTGAATGTAAAACGACATAAAACAAAACCTGTATGTCCTTGTATCATGACGGTTTCAGGCCTTTCGGTCAAGCCGCTATCCTGCCTCCGCGCGGAGATTCGGAGGCGAAGGTTTATTTTTCCGGAAGTATCTTTTTATATTCGATATAATGATTTTGTTATAAATATGGTAAATATTTTTTAGATAGGTGCGTGTAAATGGAGGGGAGCATGGATTGGAAAAAAGCGTATGGAGTTGCCGCCCTCCGGACTTTTTGTTACAAACGGCCATCATGCGTTACTTCCGCATGAATAAATGACAGGATGTTCCGAACGCCGTTCCCCCGCAGTGGTCTTACCGAAATGCCCAGGAAGATTTACAAACTCTTTATTTCCTATGATGAAGCAGGGGCTGAATTGCGGCAGCATGTGGCGGAGCAGTTTCAATATTCAAGCGATTGTGTCTGGCAGGCGTCTTTCCGCAGCCTGACGGCGGCGGATTTGCCTCCGGGCGATGGTGTAGTCTGGGTTTACCCTGTCTTCATGCAGAGCGGCGTGACGGTGACGGAGACATTGCCGGAATTGCTTCGTGCGCTGTATGCCGGGAGCGGGCAGCATCCGGAACTTGTTTTTAAACCCGTATGGGGAGCGGGATGCGGCGGTGTTGGTTTTAGGGCCGCCGCCTTGCAAAAGGAATTGGAGGGGGAGGCTTCCCTGCTGGTGGTAGCCCACGGGGTAACGGGAAGGGAGGCTGCCCCTGAGCCGGCGCAATTCCTCCAGCAGTTGAAATTCCGGCTTCCGGAAGGAACGGACATGGCGCTTGCATACTTTGGCGCATTTCCTTCTGTGGAAAAGGTATTACCCGGATTGAAGGGGCAAAAGGTGGTAGTGCTGCCGTTCCTGATTGGAAAAGGGAAGCATATGCGGGAGGACATGCCCTCTTCGGAACTGGCCGCACGGCATGGGAAAACGTTAAAAATCCTCCCTCCGTTCGGTGCGTTTTATTTGCAAGCGGAACGGGAATACTGGAAAACGGGCATGGGAGAGTCTGCCGGGAACGGTTTTGACGGGCCTGCGCGGTAAGATATTTTGCTGAAATGGCAAAGTTCTCCATGAGCTTGCTTGCGACAAGGTTCCGCGAACGGCGGAATAGTTTCGTAAATCAATGATTTATGCTTTGACAAGAGAGGGGGCGGGAAGTATATTGCCCGCCCCTCGCGTGATTCGGCGCAACTAAACAACGGGGATCGGAGGGGTAAAAAGCGTCGAAGTCCCCAAAAACTGCTTTTCCTGCCGCAAGGAAAGCCACCTACATACATATATGATTAATGATCTGATTAACCAGATGGTTGAAGCCGGTGTTCATTTGGGCCACCAGACCCGCAAATGGCACCCCAGCATGAAAAAGTACCTTCTCAAGGACAAGGCCGGTATCCATATCATCAACCTTGAGGAAACGGAAAAATGCCTGGACAAGGCCTGCTCCTTCCTGGCTGATCTGGCCCGCCGCAATAAGAAAATCCTCTTCGTCGGCTGCAAGCGCCAGGCTCAGGAAGCCGTCCGCGAAGCTGCGGAAGCCACTGGTCAGTACTATGTCAACCACCGCTGGCTGGGCGGCATGCTCACCAACATGAGCACAATCCGCAAGAGCATTGAACGCCTTGTCTATCTGGAAGGGATTGAAAAGAGCCCGGAATTTAAGAGCATGTCCAAGAAGGAACTGGCCGCTCTGGACCGCGAACGCCAGAAGCTGGAACGCAACCTTCAGGGCATCCGCAACATGGGCGGCGCTCCGGACGCCATGGTGGCCATCGGCGCCGACCATGAAGACATCGCCATCCGCGAGGCCCACCGCCTGAACATTCCCGTCTGCGTTCTGGTTGATACCAACGCCGACCCGAAGGAAATCGACTTCCCGATTCCCGGCAACGACGACGCCGTCCGTTCCATCCGCCTGATTCTTGACTGCATTGTCAAGGCCATCAACGAAGGCAAGGGCGCATCCGCCGAAGCCTAAACCAACCATTTAGAAAGAACAGAAACACTATGGCAGAAATTACTGCAGCTCTCGTCAAGGCCCTCCGTGACAAAACGGACGCCGGCATGATGGATTGCAAGAAAGCCCTCAACGAATGCAACGGCGACATGGATGCCGCCGTAAAGTATCTTCGTGAGAAGGGAATTGCCAAGGCTGCGGCCAAGGCCGACCGTGACGCCAAGGAAGGCGTGATCCGCGCCGCTGTGGCTCCCTGCGGCTGCTCCGGCATCATCCTTGAACTCAACTGTGAAACGGACTTCTGCGCCAAGGGGGACAAGTTCCAGGGTCTGGTGAATGACGTTGCCAACGCTCTCATGGATTCCAAGGCCTCCACGCTGGAGGAGGCTCTCCAGGTCCCCATGGCGGAAGGCTCCACGGAAGAATATATCAAGGCCATGTGCAGCTCCATTGGCGAAAACATGGCTCTGCGCAAATTCGCCCGCCTGACGGCGGACGGCATCGGCGCCGTGGTCTCCTACATCCACATGGGCGGCAAAGTGGGCGTTCTGCTGTCCATCAAGGCCGGCAAGGAAGAAACCGTCAAGTCTGATGCGTTCAAAGCCCTCGCCAAGGATTTGACCTTGCACATCGCCGCCGCCGCTCCCAAGAGCGTCAGCTCCGATAGCCTGGATCCCGCCTTCGTGGCCGAGGAACAGGAAATCGCCAAGCAGCAGCTCATTCAGGAAGGCAAGCCCGAACACCTGCTGGAAAAGATTCTTCCCGGCAAGCTGAAGGCTCTGTACGCCCAGTCCTGCCTGCTGAACCAGGTATTTGTGAAGGACCCTGCCGGAAAGATGACGGTGGAGGCCCTCCTCAACCAGGCCGGCAAGGAACTCGGCGACGATATCTCCGTCGCCTCCTTCGTCCGCTACCAGCTCGGTGCGTAAGCTCTGAGTCAGAGTATCTCTGGAACCGTTCCCTTTGCGGGGAACGGTTCTTTTGTTTGATATGGCTCCATGGGGGGATTTATCCATAAATTTGATTCAGGGAGGATCCGGAAATCCGGATAGGGGATCATCAAAATATGCGGGATAGAAAAGCTCCGGCCCTGCTGCTGGTTGCGGCCTTCATCCTGGCAGCCGTTTTTGGAGCGCTTTTGGGCTGGAGCGTGTTTTTTCCTTGTGTGCGGTCCCTGATATTTCTTGGCGGTATTATAGTTCTTCAAAAAGGCCAATGGATGGTGGAAATGGGGGAACAGCCTCTTTTGCTGTTATCAGCCTCGTGTGTGATGATGAACCCTTCTGGTTCCGGGTGGCTCCGGAAGACATGCGAAATGCCCAGCCGGGGCTGGCGTTCATTGCCGGTCCTGGTTTTTCTGTGGGGGAAACGGCATGGGAGGGCGCATGGATGTCCTGATATTGGAGGAACTGGCGCGGCTGGGGTCTTGTCTTGCATCGGAAGGCTTGTTAGGGTGGCGGCATGGCTTTTCTGGAACTGGATCATGTGAGCGTTGTCTTTCCTGCGGTGCAGGGGCTGCTCTCTGCCCGCAAATCTGCCCCCGTAGTGGCGGTGGACGGGGTGTCGCTGTCCGTGGAAAAGGGAGAAATCCTGGGGCTGGTGGGTGAATCCGGTTGCGGCAAATCCACGCTGTCCCGCACGGTGATGCTGCTCCAGAAGCCTACGGAGGGCCGCATTTTTCTGGAAGGGGAAGAGTTGACGGCTCTTTCCGCATCCGAAGTCAGGAAGCGCCGTCCGGATTTCCAGATGGTTTTCCAGGACCCTTATGCTTCCCTGAACCCCCGTTTTACGGTATATGCAACATTAAAGGAGGCGTTGCAGAGCCGCCGTAAAAGAACTTTTGCCCAGACGAGGGATGATGTGGCGGAACTGATGGAAAAGGTAGGGCTGAGCCCCTCCCTGATGCGCAAGTATCCCCATGAATTTTCCGGAGGCCAGCGCCAGCGCGTCGCCATTGCGCGCGCATTGGCGCCGGAACCCAGGCTGGTTATCGCGGATGAACCCGTTTCCGCGCTGGACGTTTCCATCCAGTCCCAGATTCTGAACCTTCTTATTGCCCTGGCCCGCGACTTGAGCCTGACCATGATATTCATTTCCCATGATTTGTCCGTGGTCCATTATATCGCGGACCGCATTGCCGTGATGCGCAAAGGCCGCATTGTGGAATACGGGGAGGCGGACAAAGTATTTTCTTCCCCTTCCCACGAATATACGCAGGCGCTTCTCGCCGCCGTACCGCGTCTGTAAATGGGGATGGCCCGGCGTCAGTTTGGACGAATACGGGAAAGTTCCGTTTCCTGCGGAGTTATCCGCACAGGTTTAAGAGGGACGGTTTTCCGGAAGATCCATCCCTGAATTTTCAGCGGAACGCGGTTTCCGGCAGTTTGGTTTTCCAGTGCCTTGCAAAGACGATGAATGGATTTGTTCCCAGGGAGGCATCGTGTCCACTGCCTCCGCATGGTTGACGGATGATCTTCTCTTTGAGGTATCCGGCAGGCTGTTCATGCTTTTTCCTTCATCTTCTTTTTGAAAAAGGAGAAGTAAATCCGGCGCGTTATGAAAAAAGGGGGAGTCGCAAAATGGCTTGCATCATGGGCTGCCCGGCAGCACATAATAATGCCGCCCTGCGGGAACTGCCGGAACAGGAGGATATGGAGATTGTGGGAAGGAAAAACATCGTTGTTTTTTTCATACTGCCGTCCGGCTGGTATTTCTCTGTGATACGCCAGATGGCTTCTGCTTGTTTTCTGACGGGGAGGCGGCAAGGAAAGGGCTGTTATTCCTGAACGGAATATCCAGCGGCTTCCTGCATTTCCCGGATGCATTCCTCCATCAGAGCGGCGTCTATCTCATGGACGTCTTTTCCCCGGCCTATTCCGGTAAGCATCAGTACCGTCAGGTGACCGCCGAGGTGTTCGCGGAAGGCCTCCAGACCTTTCAGCACTTCGCAGGCGCCGTTTTCTGTCCTGCGGGAAAGCAGGGGGTGGAATACGGGCAGTTCCAGGGTTTTCAGCACGGAGATGATTCTTTCCGCCTCCGCGGCAGGCAGCCATCCTTTCCGGACGGAATAAAGGATATCCAGGCACATGCCCACGGAAACGGCCTCCGCGTGCCCCAGTATGTAACCGGACATGGTTTCCATGTAATGGGCGGCCCAATGTCCGAAGTCCAGGGGACGGCTGGAACCCAGTTCAAAGGCGTCTCCTCCGCATGCAATGTGCGAGGCGTGCAGCAGAGCGGAATGCTCCACGGCATATTCCAGAGCATCCCGTTCGCATACAGCCAGCGCGGAGGCGTTCGTTTCCAGCCAGTTGAAGAAAGAGGCGTCTTTCACCACCGCCACTTTCACTACTTCCGCCAGCCCGGCTCTTTTCAGGGGGAGGGGCTGGGAATGGAGGAACAGGAAGTCGTCAAGCGTGGCCCACGCGACGGCGAAGGTGCCCAGATAGTTTTTCCGGCCCATGAAATTGATCCCGTTTTTGACACCTACTCCGGAGTCTGCCTGGGAGAGGGTGGTGGTGGGGATGCGCAACAGCCGGATGCCGCGATGGGCGGTGGCGGCGGCAAAGCCTGCTACGTCAAGAAACGCTCCGCCGCCCACGGCTATGATATAGGAATGGCGGTCAATGCCTGCTTCCACAATGTGGCGCAGGGCCGTTTCCCATGCGGAAAAACCTGTTTTGGCTTCCTCCCCGCCCGGAACGGAACGGCAGCCGGCATAGGCCAGCACCCCGGCATTTTTTTCAAAATAGCGGTCAATGTCTGCCGGAAGCTGAGGATAAAACTGTTCCAGCCCTTTTTCCAGGAGAACGAGAACGCGGCTTCCGGGCCTCTGTTCCATCAGGCTGGCCAGAGCATCATTTTCCGGGCGGAAGGCTCCATGGGTAAAGCCTGTCCTGTAGGGAAAATCAAGCCGGATATTCAGCGTGTGAAGAGACATGCCAGGAGGGCTGCAAATGAACATGGCTCGCGGATTCCTAGTCCCTGCGGAGCACGGGAACGGCCCTCATCTGGATGAATCGGTCCGCTTTGGCAGCTTCCTTCTGGGACATGTACATGGTGTACGGCTGCTGGGTCACTTCGATGCGGTGCGTGCCGCCGGGAGCGGGAAGGTCCAGAAGCTGGTTGAGGTGCTTGAAGCTTTTCACCTGCACGCCGTTGACTTTTTCCACAATGGAGGGGCTCATCTGGGCGTATCCCAGTGTAGCCTGGGTGGGCAGGGCCATCAGGAAGACCACGATTTCATCCACGCCTTTTTTCCGTATGTCCTCTTTCTTTTGAGTGGCTTCCACCAGGTTGAGGGGTGGATGGTTCTTGCTGAGCTTGTTGATTTCTCCCATCATGGCTCCCGTCAGCGGGACAAATACCAGGCCGCCGTAAATGCGGTAGGGCGGATTGGAGATGAAGGGGGCCGGATTGACCAGGTCGCCTTCAATAGCGCTCCTGTCCAGTTTGACGTCCAACGTCATGGGCTGGCTGGAGCCGTCCTTTCCCTTGCGGCGGATGTCCAGCGTAATGGTATCCCCCGGTTTGGCGGAGTCACGGAACAGGAAATTGGCGGAAACGGGGCCCAGCGCGGGATCCTTGATTAATCCTTTACTGTCCAGGGGAATGCCGTTCACGCTTTCCACCACGTCTCCGGGACGCACTCCGGCTTTGTAGAAAGAGCCGTAAACAGGCAGTTTCACCACGTAAAAGCCGCCGCCAGTTTCAGACAGGCCCAGGAATTTGCGGAAAACGGGGTCGGTCAGTTCCGTGACCTGGGTGCCGTCCGCCGGAAAACCGATGTAGTTGCCAGTCCGGGCCTGCTCCAGGAACCGGGAAATCATGGTATGGGTGACGGCCAGAACTTTCTGGGCGGGAGGATCGCAGCTGGCGCTGAGACCCACAAGTTCATTGCCTCTCATGACAGGGTTGCCTGCGCCGCCTTTCAGGGGAGTAACGGAGGATTTGACGTTATACAGGACGAACGGTTCCCCGTTCGTGAACGGGCAGGCGCTTTCCGTCGCCAGAAGGGTTCCGGAGGTGGTGATGGGAAGGCCGTCATCATTGAATTGCCAGAAGGTTACCTTGTCGCCCAGGCGGGGAGCCTTCCCCAGCGTAACGGGGACCAGTTTGTCCAGGAAAGCGGCATCTTTTCCGTTTTTCAGGCGCAGGAGGGCAAGGTTGGCTTCCGGGTCAAAGGCGGTTACTGTCACGGGAACCGTCTGGGCTCCGTCTGCGGAGGTTACTTCCACGAAGCTGGCGGAATAAACGATGTTGGCTGCCGTCAGGATATTGCCGTCTCCCAGATAAATGCCGAAGCCCTGACTGTACGCCGGGTTTTCCTTGCTCCACGGCTGAATCATGGCATAGCCCTGGTTGGTGGCGTTAATGCCGACCATGGAGCTGGTGGGGGAGGGAAGCGGGGCCGGCGAGGGCGTTTCCTCCGCCTGTTCCGCAGGCGTTTCCGTCTGTTGTTCAGGCTGGGGTTCGGGAGCGGTTCGTCCGGCTTCGCGCGGCTGGCAACCGCAGAGCAATATCAGGGAACCGAAGAAAAAAGTGGAAAGAATTTTCATGGCGGTTAACGGGCGGGAGTGGTGTTGCGGCCAGACTGGCGACCGGGAATGGAGCTGTCCAGGCGGGCGTTTTTCGGGATGTTGTAGGTTTTGGAGATGCGTTTGTTGGCCGTCTCCATGGCCTTGCCTTCAAAGACAAGGGGGCGTTCTCCGTTTTTCAGTTCGATGACGACGTATTCCGGCATGTTCTCCGGGTAAAGGAGTTCATAGGCGTGGGTAAGGCCCTTAACTTTCACGCCATTGATTTTTTCCACAATAGAATTGGAAATGGAGCCGGACAGGCGCGCGTTTACCTCATCATCCAGCACTTTGGTGATGATTACCATGTCTTCATGGTCCACGCAGCCGCCGTCTTCCTGGTAATTACGGATGTCCAGTGCAACGTCCAGCATGGAGATGTCCGCCGCCGCGAGCACGTTGCGCTGGATGGGCTGGAACACCAGGCCGCCAAAGACGACGTAGCGGGGCATTTTATCGTATTCCGCCATCAGAAGGTCTCTGGAGGGGGATGGCTTCATCACCATTTCCACCTTCATGGGCTTGCCGTCGCGAATGATATCCAGCGGGAGCCGGTCGTCTTTAAAACAGCGCTCAATGAGTTCTTTCATGCTGATTTTCTGGCCGTCCAGTTCAATCATGGCAGAGCTGTCCACATCATAGCCGTCCACTTTCATCAGCAGGTCCCCGTTACGGAGAACGCCGTCAGCGGAGGACCCCTTGAGCACCTTGCCGATCAGAACGCCCTTTTCGTCGTCCGGCAGGCCGAACGCCTTGCGCATGGCCGGGTTCAGGATGGGCGCAGCCTGAATGCCCATGTCCACGTAACCGTCATAGACGCCGTCCTTGATGTCTTCCAGAAAGTGGCGGATGACGGGGGTTGGAATTACGTAACCCGTGTTATTGGCGTTGTTCAGGCCCTGGAATGCCACGCCGATGACTTTATTCCCCATCAGGACGGGGCCTCCGCTGTTGCCCGGATTAATGGCGGCGTCCACCTGGATGGTCAGGTGTTCCGTGTTGCGGGGGTGGGCGTACGTGGTGAAATCAATGCGGGAGACCACGCCGCGCGTGACGGAAAGTCTGTTGCCGCCGATGGGGTAGCCGATCACCCTTACTTCGTCTTCCAGATGAGGCAGGTTTTTGCTGAATTCAAAAGGACGTATTCCTTTGAAAGGCTTGGGATCGTCCGCCTCCAGCAGAGCCAGATCCGCGTCATGGGCGATGAATTTGACCCTGGCGGGAATTTTACGGGAATCTCCGTACATGGAGATATAAATGCGCTCCGCGTTGCTAACCACATGGGCGTTTGTCATGAAAGCGTTTTCCCCGATCAGGAAACCGGTGCCGATGCCTCCCTGGTAGCGGCCGGTATTCCACGGAGTAGCGTAATCCGGAGTCAGGGAATCCATCTCAATTTTTACGACGCCCTTGTATTGGTCATTGATGGAGACGACAGGGCCGGACATGACCTTGTCCACCCCGAAGTCCGAAATGGAAACAGCCGGCTCATCCGCGTGGGAAAGAGCGGCGCCGGCCAGGACTGCGCACAGCCCTTGAAAACAGGTGTGGGAATGTATCATACGCAAAGATAAAGATTGTGTTGCCAGGGAAGGTTTTGTTGTTACAGGTTGCTTTTGCGGCTTTGGGTTGCCAGACTTTCCTGGAAGGAATTGACTTCCTCCAGCAGGGATGAGAAACGTTCCGCTATTTCACCGTCCATCTGGTAGCCGCAGTTGTCCAGGGCAGCTACCGTCCGGCGCGTTTGTTCCACGCACAGGGCCATACGGGCGGCCATGGTGCAGTAGTCCGCAGCATCCTCCTTCTCCTGGAGGAGGCAGGAAAGAATGCGGGGGGTGATGTAGCGGATGCAGTAAAAAATCTGGTTCAGGGGTTCCGGCGGCCCTGTCCTGTTCCTCTGGGCCTTGTTGATTTCCCGGCTGAACCGGTGCTGGCACAGATCCGTCAGTTCCATTACCTGCTGGAAAAGAGGATGAAACATGCAGGACTGCACTTCCCGGGCCTCCTGTTCATTGAGGATGTCAAACAGGCTGAGCATGCCGGTGCTTTTGCAGGAACAGGGCGTCCCCGTTTCTTCCGACTGGGCGATGTTGTCCAGCACTTCATCCCAGCCCATGACAAAAGCCACACGGATGTCGCCGCTGGGGTTCAGCCTGTATTTCTGGAATACCTCCTGGTAAGCTATGGCGATGGCTTCCGCCTCCCGCAGGCGTTTGTCCCAGTGGTGATCGGGCAGGCTGCCGTCCTCCTGGTGGTTGGAATAGGCTCTGGACCATTCTTTTACCTGGGTTCGCAGCATCTGCTGGTTCGCCATGATCTGGGCTTGCTCTTCGCAGGAATCCATCATCCATTCGGGAAGGGAAACTTTGATGGAGAAGACCGTACTTTCCAGCAGCACCATGTCGTGATGGCTGGTGAACCATTCCAGGTACAGGGCGTTTTCCATGGTTTTCTTGCCTTTGACAGGCATGCGTCGGCTGGCCGTCATATCCCCCGCCACCCCCTGGATATGTTCCGGGATTTGGGTAAGTTCCGCAGGAAGCATCTGTGGGGAGGGATTCCTGAAGTCAACCACGCAACCGGCCAGGTCCTGGAGGCAGTCCCCATGCAGGGTAATGTTCACCGGATGGGGCATCCCCATGAGTTGCAGCGTAAGATGGACGGTTCCGCGTTTACGGTTGTCCAGCGTGCCGTAGTGGACGTAGTCTGTAATTCTGAAAATCATATGGGGAAGAGGGTAGAAAGGGAAGAAAGAGGTGAATGCTGAATCAGCAGGAGGCTGCGACCCGGGGCAGTTCTTCGTTTTTCTTTTCTACGGCATCCATGTTGACAAGCAGTTCCGCAATGGAATCCCAGCGGCCCCGGGTCAGGGCTTCGCGGGCTTCCGCCGGCATCCGGATGGGGAAGGACCCTTCTTTCCAGGAAACTGTCATGTTCAGGAGGTCAATTGTCACTTCCGTTTCCGGGTAATTGGAGATGTGCCGGGACAGAGAGGCAATGTCGGCGGCAGACGCGCATACGCAGGGCAACCCGATTCCGGTGCTGTTGCCGAAAAAGATTTCTGCGAAAGATTCCGCAATGACGGCTTTGATGCCGGAGCGCCTGATGGTCTGCGGGGCGTGTTCGCGGGAAGAACCGCAGCCGAAGTTGGAGCCGCCCAAAATGATGGAAGCCCCTTTGAAGCGGGGATCGTCCACCGGGTGGGATTTGGATTGCCCGTTTTCGTCGAAGCGTTCGTCCCAGAACATGACTCCCGCCAGTTCGTCAAACGTGATGCATTTAAGGAAGCGGGCAGGGATGATGCGGTCCGTGTCCATGTCCGGTCCCAGAACGGGAACGCAGGTGCCGGTGATGGAGGTGAATTGGGTCAGAGACATAAAGGAGAAAATTGAAAAGTTAATTCAGGGAGAATACTTCGCGGGCATCGGAGACTTTCCCGGTCAGAGCAGCGGCGGCCACCATGGCCGGGCTCATCAGCAGGGTGCGCCCGGTGGGGCTGCCTTGCCGTCCCTTGAAGTTCCGGTTGGAGGAACTGGCGCAAAGCTGATCTCCCTGGAGTTTGTCCGGATTCATGGCCAAGCACATGGAGCAGCCCGCCAGGCGCCATTCAAAGCCGGCTTCACGGAAAATGTCTGCGATGCCTTCCTCTTCACATTGCCGGGCAGTCATCTGAGAGCCGGGAACGGCCAGCGCCCTGATGCCGGGAGCCACATGGCGTCCCTTGATGAGGGCGGCCACTTCCCGGAAATCTGAAATGCGGCCATTGGTGCAGGAACCTACGAAGCACACCTGGACCGGCAGTCCCTTAAGAGGCATGTCCGCGGGGAATTTCATGTATTCCAGCGCTTCGTTGATCATCTTCCGTTCTTCGTCGTTCGCAGCGTCGGAAGGGTTGGGAGTGCTGCCGCTGATACCCGTATTCTGGTCCGGAGAAATGCCCCATGTTAACGTGGGCTCAATGGAGGCCCCGTCAATTTCCACGATTTCATCGTATTCCGCATCTGGATCGGAAGCAAAGCCCAGCCAGCGTTCTACGGCTTTGTCCCAGTCCGCACCGATAGGGGCGAACAGGCGCCCTTTAATGTATTCCACCGTGGTCCGGTCAGGGTTCACATAGCCGCAGCGCGCCGCACCTTCAATGGACATGTTGCAAAGGGTCATGCGTTCGTCCATGCTCATGGCGTCGATTACGTCGCCTCCGTATTCATAGGCGAAGCCCAGGCCGCCCTTGGCTCCCAGAAGGCCGATGATATGCAGGGCCACATCCTTGGCGCGCACGCCGGGGGCCAGCTTTCCGTTCACATTGATGCGGCGCACCTTGAGCGGGCTGAGGGCCAGGGTCTGCGTAGCCAGCACATCGCGCACCTGCGTGGTGCCGATGCCCATGGCAATGGAGCCAAAGGCTCCGTGCGTGGCCGTATGGGAGTCTCCGCATACGATGGTCATGCCCGGCTGGGTGATGCCGAGTTCCGGTCCTACCATATGCACGATGCCCTGGAGCCCGGTGGGGATATCGAAAAAGCGGATGCCGTTTTCGGCGCAGTTCCGGCGCAGTTCCCTGATCATGGCGTCAGCCGTAGCGTCCGCGAACGGTTCCGCCTGGTTGTCCGTGGGAATGATGTGGTCCACGGTGGCAAAGGTACGTTCTGGGTGACGCACGGTCAGGCCCAGATCCCGGACCATTCCGAAAGCCTGCGGAGAGGTGACTTCATGCAGCAGGTGAGTAGCGATGAACATTTGCGTTCTCCCATCCGGCAGGATGCCGACGGAATGAGCGTCCCAGATTTTTTGGAAAAGCGTTTTCCCCATAACTGGCATAAGCATCCGTCCGTTCGGGAACCGCGTCAAGATGCAAGGACGTATTGCTGACACGGTCTGTGTCTTACATGAGGCGTTTTTTTGAACATTTCCTCTGCATTCATGGTCAGAAGGGGGCTCTTTCCAGCCTTTGGCGCCTTTCCGTCTTCAGGGCAAAGATGGTTTTCATTCCCTCCGCACGTTCAGAATTCCCTTAATCCCTGTGAAATTTTTCTTCCCATAGCGCTGCAAAAACGTCTCCGAAACATTTCAACAGGTTTCCTTCCGGCAGGGGGGAGAACATTTCATCCTCCAGGCAGGTCATTTGCACGCCCTGGATGCCGCAGGGGGTAATAGCAAGGAAGGGAGGCAGGGATTTCCGGGTTATATTGAGGGCGAAGCCGTGCATGGCAATCCATTTTTTCACCCCGACGCCGATGGAGGCTATTTTACGGTTTTCCACCCAGACCCCTACCAGCCCTTCCCGGATGCGGGCCTGCACGCCGAACCGGGCACAGGTTTCAATCAGGATGTTTTCCAGGGTGGTGACGTAGCGGTGCAGATCCCTGCCGCAGCGGTTCAGGTCCGTAATGGGGTATCCGACCAGCTGGCCGGGGCCGTGGTAGGTGGCCTGGCCGCCGCGGTTGATTTCATGAACGGGAAAGGGAAGCACGGAACCGGGGTGCAGGCTGGCGTGGTTCCGTGTACGCCCGATGGTATAAACCCCGGCATGTTCCAGCAGCAACAGTTCGTTTTCCCTGTCCGGGTCTTCCTGATGGGCCCGGACCAGTTGTTCCTGGAACCGCAGGGTTTCCCGGTAATCTGCCAGGCCGGGGATGCGGATGATGTTCATGCTGCTGAAGGGAGGCCCGGGGACAGGTACGGAACTCAGCGCGTTCTGCGCACTTGCTGGCCAAGGGCGGTGCGGTATTGATGCACAGCGGCAGCCAGGGAAGAGGCCATGAAATTCTGATAACGCTCCGTGGCGATGAGCAGGGCCTCCTGCGGGTTGGACATGAACCCTCCTTCCACCAGAATGGCGGGATGCTTGATGGTGCACAGCACGGAATAGCGCGCGCGCTTGATGCCGCGGTCAACCATGGAAATGCCCTCCTTGATGGCAAGCGGCCCTTTCAGCATGTGCCCCTGGACGGCTGTAGCCAAGGCAATGTTCATGCTGTCCTGGGCGTTGCCCTGCAGAGCGTCGTGGCGGATATTGCGGGACATGGAGGAGGAAGTGCCTGCAGGCGCCAGCGTGAAGGTTTCCACCCCGCGGGCAGAGGAGCCTCCGTCATTGAAGTGGATGCTGATGAAGATGGCATTGTTGTGCCTGTTGGCAATGCGGACGCGGTCCTGGAGGGCAATGAAGTTGTCCGTATCACGGGTCATAACCACCTGGTAGCCCATGGTCTTGAGGCGGTCGCGCAGTTTTTTGCCCACGGAGAGGTTGATATCCGCTTCCCTGCTGATGCGGTTGCGCGTGCCGCTGTCATGTCCGCCGTGGCCGGGATCAATGACAACTGTGTTGAAACTGCGGCGGTTGGCGATGTAAGTGGGCCGTAAAACCGGGTCAATGATTTTGTGCAGATCCATATTGGAAACCATCAGCCCCTTGGAGGGATGGTCCGCCACAGGATAGGATAACACGAACTTCATGTTGTTCATGAACATATCCTGGCTGCGCGCCTGGATACGGATTTGAATCTTTTCCGGCACTTCGTAAACTTTCTGCCGCCCTTCTGTGCGTTCCCTGGTCAGTTTGTAATGGGTGCGCACCTCGGACATGGGAATATACTGCACTCCATTAATGATTTCCGGATTCCATCCGAAGGCCGTGGACAACGTCAGCAGAAACATGCCCACAATGCCGAGCACGGCTGCAAATGATGTGCGAGAGGTCGGATACATAGGACGATATCGCATCCAGACTAACGGATTTTTCATGACGCACAAGGGAAAAGTTTCCGTGAAAGATTCTTTTGCGCTTCTGTTTCCGGAGAGAAAAAAGCGGCTCCCGGGAAGGGGAGCCGCCCTGAAATGGCAGTGAAGGAACGGGATCAGGCGGGATTATTTGGCGGTCTTTTCGTCCATTTTGGCCTTGACCTGTTCTTCAATTTCCGCGTACAGCTCCGGGTTGGATTTGAGAGCTTCCTTGGCGGCGTCGCGGCCCTGGGCGATCTGGCTGCCGTTATAGCTGATCCAGGAGCCGCGCTTTTGGATGATATCATATTCCGTTGCCAGATCCAGCAGGCTGCCTACGGAGGAGATGCCTTCATTGTACATGATGTCGAATTCGCATTCCGTGAAGGGAGGGGCCACCTTGTTTTTGACTACCTTGATTTTGGTGCGGTTCCCGGCTATGACGCCGTCGCTGCCCTTGATCTGGCCGATGCGGCGGATGTCCACACGTACGGAGGCGTAGAATTTCAGGGCGCGGCCGCCGGGGGTGGTTTCCGGATTGCCGAACATGACGCCGATTTTTTCACGGATCTGGTTGGTGAAGATGCAGACGGTACGGGCCTTGGAAATGAAGCTGGTGAGCTTGCGGAGGGCGGCGGACATCAAACGGGCCTGGGCTCCTACCGTGGAATCCCCGATTTCTCCTTCCAGCTCCTGCTTGGTGACCAGTGCGGCCACGGAGTCCACCACGATGACGTCAATGGCGTTGGAGCGGACAAGAGCCTCGCAGATTTGCAGGGCTTCTTCACCGGAACTTGGCTGGGAAACCAGCAGGTCGTCCAGGTTCACGCCCAGGCGGGCGGCATACTGAGGGTCCAGTGCGTGTTCCACGTCAATGAATGCAGCCAGGCCTCCGGATTTCTGGGCCTGGGCGATGGCCGTCAGGGTCAGGGTGGTTTTACCGGAGGATTCCGGTCCGTAGATTTCCACAATGCGGCCGCGGGCAAAGCCGCCCACACCCAGAGCGCGGTCAATCAGAAGGTTGCCCGTGGGAATGACGTCCACTTCCATTTTGACGTTGTCTCCAAGGCGCATAATGGCGTTTTCTCCGAAGTCTTTCTGGATTTGGGAGAGGGCCAGGTCAAGGTTGCGCTTGCGGGCTGCCGCCAGTTTTTCCGCTTCGGGGGATAAAGGTGTTTCGTTGCTCATATATCGTAGCGCAGTATAACCGGGACAGCCTTATTGGCAAGTGTTCTGTGGGTCTTCGCAGACTCATTCCTCATTGAGAAAGAACAGAATTCTGACATGGGAAGAATCTTGTGAAAACCGGGTGTTCCGTTCGGCGGGAAATTAGGGGAAACAGGGGGAACGGAACCGGAAAAGAAGTTTGGAGCCGGAGAAGAACACGGTTTTTCCGGAGAACGTCTGGGGGCGTTATTCTTCAATCGGCTCCGCAAGAGGAATATCCTCGTAGGAATTGTCAAAGATGACGGGAATGTTGTGCTCCGGAATCAGGTTGATGGAACTGATTTTGCGGTGCGTCTGGCGTGCATGCCGGAGGGCGCGGGACAGTTTTTCCACCTGGTGTTCCAGGCCGTAATGGCTGAAAGTAGCCTGGCAGTCATTGGTAAAACGCACACAGAAAGACCAGTCGTTGGGCGTCGTTATGGAGACGATGCTGGGAAGGTATTCCGTTACCGTGCCGGAAAGCAGTTCAATCAGTTTCATGGGCGCTTCCAGTTCCCGGATGCTGACGCCGTAGCTGAGTTTGCCGGAACTGGGCGGCCTGAGCGTGACGGAGGGCATGCGCTTTTCCCGGATATAAGGCATGTGGACCTGCTCCATGCAGGGGAAGATGACGCCTTCCTTGTCTGCCAAAGCGCCGTACGTGGCATCTCCCGGGTGAATTCCCAGTTCCGGGCAGTCAATCCAGGCCACGGGTATGCGCGCGTCAATGTCCACCAGCAGCGTGGGGTTGGAGGATATCTGGCGTTTGACGGAAGCCCGGCGGATGGCGGGACATTTTTTCAGGCGCTGCTCCAGCTCCGCGGCGTCTATGGAAAAAATGTTGTCCTGCGGCCCTATGCCCATAACGGAAAAGGCCTGCTCAGAGTTGAAAATGCCGTTGCTTTTCAGGGTGACGGTGTCGATGGAAAGCCAGTCGTATTTGAGGATGTAATCTTTCCAGAGAAAAACGATAGCCCCGATTAAGCCGAAAATAAGCGCGTAAACGGTGACAATGTGGTACAGCTTGCGCCGGAAGAGCCAAAAACGGTAGTTTTTGCCCTTGCGTTCGATGGTCTCTTTTCTGGCCTCCCGTTCCAGAAGAAGCATTTCCGGCCTTTTGGCGGAACGGGGGACTGGCGTTGTGGCTTTGTGCGACATCGGGGGGTGCGGGAGGGGCGACTCCCCGCCCTCTGTCAAATATTACGTTATTTACGGGGGGTGACTAGCGATAATTCCGCTATTTTTTCGCAGAGGTCTTCATAGGGCCATCCGGAGGCCGCCGCCGCCTTGGGAAGCAGGCTGGAAGGGGTCATGCCGGGAATGGTGTTGATTTCCAGCACGAAGGGGGCGCCGTCTTCCTCGCGCAGCAGTACGTCCACGCGGCCGTACACTTCCACTCCGGCGGCCTTGTAGGCTTTCAGGGCCGCCTCCTGCACGTTGGCGGCGGTTTCTTCCGGAAGATCCGCCGGGCAAATATAATCCGTGCCGCCGCCCATATTCATCCACGGGTATTTGTTGCTCAGGTCATAGAAGCCGGAACGGGGGCAGATATGAATAACGGGAAGGGCTTTCCCGTCCAGAATGCCGACCGTCAGTTCCTTGCCTTGAATGAACTCTTCCACCAATACGGTGGTGCCGTGGGTTACGGCTTCCTCCATGGCGGGGAGCACATCCTCCTGCCTGCGGACGATGTGGACGCCCACGCTGGAACCCTCGCAGGGAGGCTTGATGACGAAGGGCAGGGGGAGGGACGGCATCACGATGCCATGGGAACAGTCCAGAATTTCCGCATGCGGCGTAGGAACTCCGGCTTCCAGAAAAACTTTTTTGGATTCTGACTTGTTGAAGCACAGGGCGCTGGAACGGGAGCCGGCCCCTGTGTACGGAACGCCGCGTTCTTCCAGAATGGCCTGGAGGGTTCCATCCTCACCGAAAGTGCCGTGGATAATGTTGTAGGCCAGCTCCGTGCCTTCCGGCAGCCGGAAATCCGGGCCGTGCACGTCCACCTTCGTTACATCGGTGAATCCGGCCCGGCACAGGGCGTCGTAAACGGAGTTGCCGGAAACAAGGGATACTTCCCGTTCTGACCCGGGACCTCCGAGCAGGAGGGCGATTTTGAGGTCGCGCTTGAGAGTGTTCATATTGGAATAAATAATGAATGGGTTAAAACTGGGGGTCCCGGTCTCCGATGACCTGGGCTTCCGATTTCAGGTCGATGCCGCGGTTTTCCTTGGCCTCCTTGCGGATCATGTCGATCAGGATGGTGATGTCCCTCGCTCTGGCATGACCCCGGTTGATGATAAAATTGGCGTGCACGTCTGATACGCAGGCGTCTCCCACGCAGGCGCCTTTCAGCCCCAGTTCATCAATGAGCCTGCCTGCCGGGATTTCCGGCGGGTTTTTGAAGATGCAGCCGGCGCTGGCTCCGACGGGCTGGGAAAGCTTCCGCCTGGCCCGTGCCGCCTCCAGAAGACGCTCCATTTCTTCCGCAGGGGCGGGCTGCGCCTCAAACACGGCCTGAAGCACAAAATTGTGGACCAGGTCCGGAATGGAACGGTACTGGGCGTTCAATTCTTCCCTTGTATGGCTGCGGATTTCCCCGTCTTCATCCAGACAGGTGACGGAAACGAGGTTTTTGACCATATCCATGCCCATGGCTCCGGCGTTCATGCGGAGGCTTCCTCCCACATTGCCGGGAATGCCGTCCATCCATTCCAGGCCGCCAAGGCCGTTCTGGACGGCGGTGGAAACCAGTTTTTTCAACCGCACGCCCGCTCCGGCGGTGAGGCGGTTCCCCTGGATTTCCAGCACATCGAATTCTCCCCCGGAGGGGTGGATGACGGCGCCGCGCAGTCCGCCGTCCCTGACAATGATGTTGGAACCGCGGCCAATGACGTGTACGGGGATATTCCTGTCCCGGCAATAGTTGACGGCCGCCTGCATTCCGGAAAAGGTGGAAGGCTCCAGCCAGTACTGGGCGCATCCGCCTACTCCCATGGTGGTATGGCGTGACATGGGTTCGTACAGTTTGCCTTCCAGAGAACCGCCCGCAGTGCGTTCCAGATCCTCCAGCAGGGCCAGGTCGCGCGCGATGCGCATGCCGCATTCATGGACGTTCCCTGCTCCCAGCGTCAGGAACAGGTCTCCGGGTTTCAGCGCGTTGCCGATGGTGTGGTGGGCTATGCCCAGGTCGGGAAGGTAACGGGTTTCCACGGGGCCGTGCCTGTGCATGGCGTTGATGATCGTCTGCCCGCTTACCCCTTCAATAGGCAGTTCGCTGGCGGGATACACGTCCGCTACGAAAACGAGGTCCGCCTCCTGGAGCACCTTGCCGAAGTCATCCGCCAGAAGCTGCGTGCGCGTGTAGCGGTGCGGCTGGAAGTAAACTACCAGGCGGTTCGGCTGGAGGGAACGGGCAGTTTGGAGCGTGGCGGCTATTTCCGTTGGGTGGTGGCCGTAGTCGTCCACAATCCGGATGGAGGAGGAAAGGTATTTGGTTTCAAAGCGCCGTTTGGCTCCCGCAAAGGAGGCCAGGCCCCGCATCACCGCCGGGAAATCCACGCCCAGTTCCGTTGCCAGAGCAATCGCGGCCAGGGAATTCAGGACATTGTGGCGTCCGGGTATGCCCAGCTCCACGCGGCCCAGTTCCTCTTTCCCCTTCAACACGGTGAACAGGGTGCGTCCGCGGCGTTCCAGCACGTCCGTAGCGGTGTAGTCCGCATCGGACCAGCCGTAGGAAACGGAATTGGGGTACTTGGCGCAGACATCCTCAGCGCCGGGATGCGCGCGGCAATAAATAATCTTGCCGCGCGTCTGGGAGCAAAGCCGGTCGAACACGGCCTTGATTTCATCCAGATCCTTGTAGTGGTCCAGGTGTTCCGGTTCAATGTTGAGGACGATGCTGTGCTCCGGAATGTAATTTACCAGCGTGCCGTCGCTTTCATCCCCTTCCGCCACCAGGTATTCGCTGTCTTCATTCCAGTGGGCGTTGGTTCCCAGCACGGGGATTTCCGCCCCCACGTAGTGACACGGACGCATGCGGCCTTCCCTCATCAGGTGCGCGCAGAGGGCTGAAGTAGTGGTTTTTCCATGCGTACCGGAGACCACGACCCCTTTCTTCCCGTTCAGGATGGCTGCCAGGCATTCCGCGCGGCGCATGCAGGGAATATTCAGCTTGCGCGCTGCCGCCAGGGCCGGATTGTCCGCCCGGATGGCACTGGAATAAATGACAATTTCCGCATCGGAAACGGCGTCTGCGGAATGCGGGCAGGAGAAAGACAGCCCCAGGCTTTGAAGCCGTTCGGTCTCTGCGCTGGTCACCCGGTCGCAGCCGCTCACCCGGTGCCCCATTTCCATCAGCATGAGCGCCAGGCCGGACATGCCTGACCCGGCTACCCCGATGAGATGTAGGCGTGCCGGGTGTTCCCTGTCTGTCAGTCTTTTGCGTAAGGTTTCAATCATGGGAGGCTGCATGGTCCGTATGTTCAATGACATTGGCGATGCGGGATACTGCATCAGGCATGTCCAGACGTAAAGCACATTCATTCATGGAGGCCAGCAGGGAGGAATCCTTGAGTACTTCATTCAGGAAAGCCGCAATATCGTCCGACGTGAGGGTGTTTTCACGCATCATGCGCGCCGCGCCGTGGGCCGCGAAAACGCGTGCGTTGTGTGCCTGGTGATCGTCTGCGGCGAAGGGGTAGGGAACCAGCAGGGCGGCCTTCCCCATATGGGCCAGTTCCGTAAGGCTGGACGCCCCGGAACGGGAAATGACCACATCCGCTGCGGCATAAGCGGCAGCCATGGCGGAACAGAATTCAATGACGTGCACGTGGGGCATGTCCGCCGTCAGCTGGCTGACGCGTGCAAAGTCCGCGGAGCCGGTGATGATGAGAAAGTCGCACAGGTCTGCGCATTGCCGGGCGGCTTCAATGACTAGGGAATTCAGATTCCTGGCCCCCTGGGAACCGCCCATTACCAGGGCCACGCGGCGGTCCTGGGGCAGGTTGAGCTCCGCCCTGGCTTCGTTTTTGTCTTTCCGGGCCACCATTTCCTGGCGTACCGGAGTGCCGGTGACAATGCATTTGGCGGGATTGAAGTAGTGCCTGGCTTCCTCAATGCCCAGCAGCACGTTCGTGCAGCATTTGGCGGTCATGCGGTTGGCCTTTCCGGGCAGCGCGTTGGAATCGTGCACGTAGGTGCGGATTCCCTTGCGGTGGGCGGCGTAAACGGGAGGGAATGAAGTGAATCCTCCCATGCCGATGACGACGTCCGCTTCCACCTCGTCCAGAAGATGGCGGCTGAAACGGATGGCTTTGTACAGCCTGACGCCGAACCCCAGCAGGGACAGGGATGGGATTTTGGGCATCGCGATGGCCTCAATGGTGCGGAAGTCAAGATCCCCGTAATTTTTGCTGGCTTGGGCGTCCACTTTCTTCTGGGAGATGAGGAGCGTGACGCGGTGGCCGCGCTTTTTAAGTTCCTGGGCTACGGCTATGCCGGGAAAAAGGTGCCCCCCCGTGCCGCCGCAGGCGATCACGATGTTCAGGGAGGGATGTTTGAGAGAGGGTTCAGTCATAATCTTACGTCAATGGAGCGTTCGTCTTTGCGGGTGATTTCACAATTGGGCTGGGCGCCGGTGGAAAACCTCTGGATGCTGGTGAGCATGCCCAGGGCGGCCAGCGTAAAGACCAGGTTGGTGCCCCCGAAGCTGATGAAGGGCAGCGGCAGGCCGGAATTGGGCACGGCGTTGGTTACCACGGCGATGTTCAGGATGGCGGGACAGAAAATGATGGCGACAATCCCCACGGCCAGAAACCGTCCGTAGGTGTCCCGGCACTGCATGGCCACGCCGATGCCGGCATACGTCATCAGGAAATAGCAGAGCAGGACGAACATGGTCCCGTAAAAACCGAATTCCTCTCCCAGCGGCGCGAAAATGAAGTCCGTGTGGGCGAAGGGAAGCGTGCCGTGTTTTTCCGCGCTGTTTCCCAGGCCCACCCCGTCCAGCCCCCCTCGGGACAGGGCGATGGAAGCACGGTACTGCTGGAGGCCGGCGCCCAGGCGGTGGGCGTCCAGGTCTTTCCAGGCCAGGAAACGTTCCAGGCGGTTGGCGTTGCTCTGCACCAGAACGTACAGGGCCGTTCCGGCCAGGGCGAAAGCCCCGCCCAGGTAAATTTTGCGCGTTCCGGCCACAAACATGACGCAGAACGCGGCCAGGGCCAGGGCTACGGAGGTGCCCATGTCCTTTTCAAAAAGAATCAGGGCAAGAGGAATGCCGAAGATAAGGCCGGGCATCACAAAACCCCACCAGAAAGAGGTGGTGCGGTCCCGGTACAGGGCCAGCCAGTTGGCCAGGGCCATCATCATGCAGAGTTTGGCGCATTCGCTGGGCTGGAACTGCATGCCGATGGTGATCCAGCGGCGTTCCCCGTTGATTTCCTTCCCGATGCCGGGCACATAGCACAGCACCAGCAGAAAACAGGCCCCTCCAAGGATCCACCAGATATACTTCCTCCATATCCGGTAGTCTATCCGGGAGAGAATCATGGCCCCCACCAGCCCGGCGCAGGCAAAGGCGGTCTGCTTGAACAGGGGTTCGTACGGGTGCTTGGTTTCCTCCGCCCACGCCGCCGTGCTGGATACCATCACCAGGCCTACGACCAGAAGGCAGATGACGAAGAACCAGACCAGAATCATGCAGACTTTGGAAGACATGGCGGCGGAAGGGCAGGAAGATGCCTACTTTTTGGGGATCATGATTTTTTGCCCGATTTTGAGACGCGCTACGTCCCGGTCATTCATCTTGTTGAATTTTTGGAGGGTACGCCAGTTCATTTTGTATTTGCGGGCGATTACGGAGAGGGTTTCCCCTTTCTTCACAATGTGGGGCACGCTTTCCGGCTCCAATTCCTCCGCGGCGGACTTTTCCGGTTCAAATTTGTCTCCTGGCCGGGCCGGAATGACGAGCGTGCTTCCGCTGACAAGGCGCTGAACTTTGGGATTGACGGCTTTCAGGTCATTGACGGCCACCTGGTTGTCACGCGCGACGCGTTCCCAGGTATCCCCCGTGCGCACGATGTGGCGCGCAGGACCTGCCACCGGAGCCGCATCCGGAATGTGTTCCTCCGCCACGGGGGCCGGCTGCCTGTTGGGGCGCGCGTCCACTACCTGTTCCGGCTGCGTGATGGTGACCGGGGCCGCGGGTGGCGCCTGGGGAACCTGGGACAGAGCGGCCGGGGGCGCTGCGGGAGCGGGGCGCTGCGGGACGGTGGGCGGCGCGGGCAGGGCGGCTGCCATTTCTACGGTTTCCGCCGTGTTTCTGAACCAGGTGCTGCGGACATAAACGCCGCCGATGACGAGAAGATGAAGAAGAAGAAGGACGACGAGCCAGCGCACGACGGTGCTGCTGGGCGCATCGTCTTCAAATTCGGAAACGCGGGCGCGGTATTTGCTGAGTTTGGCGCGTAATACGGTGCCCATTTTGCGTTTCGGACGGGTGCGTCCGGTCGGATTGTGATCAGGTATTTTGGTCGTTTTCATGATGGTCGTTTTCTGGTGAATTGTCAGGAAAGGGGGGGCAGGGCATTCACCGCGTCCCTGAAGGCCTGGCCGCGCTGGACATAGCCGGTGAACATGTCAAAGGAAGAAGTGCCGGGAGAGAACAGGACGGTGTCTCCCGGCAGGGCGAGAGAACGGGCCTTTGCCACGCAGGCCTCTACATCTGCGGCTTTTTCCGTGGGGACTGCGGGGGAAAAAGCGTGCTGGAGCTGGTCCGCAATCTGGCCGAATACCACGCAGGCGCGCACTTTTTCTTTCAGCATGGGCTGCAAGGGCACGTAATCCAGCCCCTTGTCCTTGCCTCCGGCAATCAGGATGACGGGGGAATGCTGTGATTTCAAAGCCGCTTCCAGCGCGTGCAGATTCGTGGCTTTGGAATCGTTCAGCCACAAAACGCCGTCCAGTGTGCGGACGGTCTCGCAGCGGTGGCCGGGGGGCGTGAACTCTTTTAATACATCTGCGGCTGTTTTTGCGGGAATGCCCAGGTGGCGGCATGCCAGGACGGCGGCCATGGCGTTTTCCGCATTATGGCGCTGGTTCAGGGCGGTCTCTTCCAGGTTCAGCAGGGAAGCGCCGCCCTCCAGGATCAACGGTTCGCGGTAATAAAGATCAGCCGCCGGATCTTCCGGGCTGAAGGTGAGCACGGAGGCTTTCAGGTGCGGAAGCCGTTCCCCGGAGCGGACGACGGCCAGGTCTTTTTCCGTCTGGTTGTCGAAGATATGGAGTTTGGCGCGGTGGTAATCCTCCACGGATTTGTAACGGTCCATGTGGTCCGGCGCAAAATTGAGCCATACAGCCACATCCGGGTGAAAATCGCGGATGGTTTCCAGCTGGAAAGAGCTGACCTCCAGCGCCAGCACATCCGGCACAGAATCCCGGAGCAGGATTTCCGCCACCGGAACGCCGTAATTGCCGCAGGCAACGGCAGTCTTTCCGGCGCGCAGCAAAATCTTTTCCACCAGGGATGTGGTGGTGGTTTTGCCGTTGGTTCCGGTGATGGCGATGATGCGGCCATGGTAAAAGCGGCATGCCAGCTCCATTTCACCGATGGTTTCCACGCCTTCCCGTCCAAAGGATTTGACAAAGGGGCTGTCCGTCTCAATGCCGGGGGAGATGACCACCAGATCCGCATGAAAGGCGCGTCCGTCTTCCTCCGTGGCGGCGGTATGCAGGGGAATGTCTTCCGGCCATCCGTCAATGGAGGAGGAAGCGTCAAACACGCATACCCGTGCACCATGCGTCATGGCGAGGCGCGCCGCGGCGCGTCCGCTTCTTCCCGCTCCCAGAACGGCGATGTTGAGGTTATTGAGCTGCATGTTCGTGGTTTGTCAGGCGGTAGTAATCAGGAAAAGGCCCAGGAAAGCCAGCAGGAGGCTGATCATCCAGAAGCGGGCAATCACCTGCGTTTCTTTCCAGCCTTTGAGTTCAAAATGGTGGTGGATGGGAGCCATGGCGAAGATGCGTTTGCCGTGGCGCAGCTTGTAGCTGCCCACCTGCAGGACGACGGACACGGCTTCCATGACGAAGACGCCCCCGATGACGATAAAGAGAAGCTCCTGCGCCGTGCAGACGGCAGCCATACCGAACGCGCCGCCCAGGGCCAGGGAACCGGTGTCTCCCATAAATACCTTCGCCGGGTAGCAGTTGTGCCACAGGAAGCCCAGGCAGGCCCCAACCAGGGCCATCATGAAGACGCTGATTTCTCCCGCGCCGGGGTGGAAGGGAATATCCAGGGAATCAGCCGTCAGCCAGCTTCCGCAGAGGACGGCAATGATGGCGTAAGTGATGCCCGTGGCGACAGAGCAGCCGGAGGCAAGGCCGTCCAGGCCGTCCGTCAGGTTCACCGCATTGGAGGCGGACATGACCACCACGACGCCGAAAGGAATGTAAACGAACCATGGCAGGTTCACCTGGCCATAGAACGGAATGAACAGGGAGGATATGTAGTCGTGAAGTTCCACGCGGGGACTGCCTTCCGGGTACAGGTACAGGAAGGTGACGCCGGCCAGGCCGGCCAGGAACTGGACGAGGAGTTTTTTACGTGCGGAAATGCCGTCCGAGGTTTTTTTCGCCACCTTCAGGTAATCGTCCCGGAATCCCAGCAGGCCCAGCGCCAGGGTGACGATCAGGCAGGAAATGATAAAGGGATTGCCCATTCTGGCGCACAACAGGGTAGCCGCCGTCATGGAACCCACGATCAGCACGCCGCCCATGGTGGGCGTTCCCGCCTTGGCTCCGTGGAGTTCCGCCAGCTTGTGCACTTCCTCCGCTGTCCTGATGGGCTGGCCGATTTTCAGGGAAATCAGCTCCCGGATGACCCGCGGGGCGAAGATCATCGTCAAGGCAAAGGAAACCAGGCAGGCCAGGAGGGCTCTCCCTGCCGGTCCTGCAAATGCCCCTGAGGGGCTGAACTGTTCAATGAGGGAATGCATACAATTTACTGTGGCGGAAAGGTAAGGTTCATGACTTGCTCCATCCGGGCAAGACGGCTGCCTTTGAAGAGGACGATGTCTCCCGGCGCCGTATGGCTGCGGAGCCATTCGGCCGCTTCTTCCGCGGAGCTGAAGTTCAGGCGTTGAGTGAATGAATTGGGAGAAATAGCGTCCGTAATCCGGGCGGCGTCCGTTCCCACGCTGACGACGCAGTCAAGACGGAGTTCTTCCGCCGTGCGGCCCACCAGAACATGCCCTTCCTCGGAAAACACGCCCAGTTCCCCCATTCTGCCCAGCACCGCAAAGCGTCTGCCGGCGCAGGAAAGCTCTGCTAAGGTGCGCAGGGCGGCCTGCATGGAATCCGGGTTGGCGTTGTAGGTGTCATCCACTACCAGAATGCCGTTGATCCGGGAGCAGTGAAGCCTTCCGCCCGTAAGCCGCGCCTGGGTGAGACCGGAGGCGATTTGCTCTTTCGCAAGACCTGCCACCCAGCCGGCGGCGGCGGCCAGAAGCGCGTTGGTTACCATGTGCCGGCCGTGGACGGGCAATTCCACCTCTTCCCGGCAGAAATCCGGGATGGAAAGGATGAAGCGTGTTCCGTTCTCGGTAGAGACGGGATTTTCCGCGCGAACGGTTCCGGCGCCAATGCCGCAGTCAATACAGGCGGCGCGGGTGGATTGACGGATCATATCCGCATAATCGCAGTCCGCCGGAAAAATCATGAAGCCGTCTTCCGGCAGGCAGTGTGCCAACGTGCATTTTTCCCGGGCGATGTTTTCCCGGGAGCCTAGGTATTCCATATGGGAGGTGCCGATGCTGGTGATGATGCCGATTTTCGGGCGCGTCATTTCACACAGGGGAGCCAGTTCCCCGGAGTGGTTCATGCCCATTTCCCATACGGCGGCTTCGTCGGACGGGGCGGCCCGGAGGATGCTGAGGGGGACGCCGATGTGGTTGTTCAGGTTGCCCTGCGTGGCGATGGTGCGGAGCCCCTGTGAAAGAACGGAGGCCGTCAGATCCTTGGTAGAGGTTTTTCCGTTGGAGCCGGTCAGGCCGATGACGGTGAGGGTAAGCTCTGAACGCCACCAGGCGGCCAGCCTCTGAAGGGCTTCCAGCGTGTCTTCCACCAGAATGACGGCGCATGAGGGGGCCATGCCTTCCTCCACACGGCTGACGACGGCGGCGGCCGCGGTACGGGATGCCTCCGGGGCAAACAGGTTGCCGTCAAATTTTTCTCCCCCCAGCGCGAAGAAAACGGCATGGGGCGGCAAATGGCGGCTGTCCGTGCACACGCCGCCGGAAGCGACCCTGTCAAAGGGGCCGCTGACCAATTTTCCGCCGATGATGTTGCAGATGCCGTGCGCTGTGAGGGAAATCATGAAAGAAAGATGGAATAACGTGTTATGCCTGGGGGAATTCTTCCCGTTCCTTGATGAACATGTTGCGGCGCACTTCCTTGGCGTCGCTGAAATCAATGCGGCCGGTGGAAAGCTCCTGGTAATTTTCATGGCCCTTGCCCGCAATGAGGACGATGTCTCCAAGACGTGCCTGGTCAATAGCGGTGGCAATGGCCCTGGCCCGGTCCGGAATAATGGCGTATCTTCCTTCCGGCATGCCCGCCGCAATCTGGTTGATGATGGAGAGGGGTTCCTCGCTTCTGGGATTGTCGGAGGTGACGATGCAGGCGTCTGACAGGCGTGCGGCTGCGGCTCCCATCAGGGGACGTTTTCCCCTGTCCCGGTCCCCGCCGCAGCCGAACACGGTAATCAGGCGGCGGGAGCACAGTTCCTTGAGCGTCTTGCAGACGTTTTCCAGGGCGTCCGGCGTGTGGGCATAGTCAATGAAGATCTGGGCGCCTCCGGGGTGGGTGAATAGTTCCAGCCTGCCGGGGACCTGCGGAATATTCTGAAGGTTCGCAATGGCGTCCCGCACGGGGATGCCGGCGCAAATGACGGCGGCCAGCGCGGCCAGGCTGTTGTACATGTTGAACTTGCCGATCAGGGGGACACGGACCAGGTAGCTTTTCCCCTTGTATTCCAATTCGTACTCGCTGCCTTTGGCGGTGGCGTGGTGCACCAGCATGCGGAAATCCGCCCCCAGGGCGGACCCGTAGGTCTTTACGGTCATGCGGCCGGAGAACATTTCCGCCAGCCGGCGGCCGTAAGCGTCGTCGATGTTGATGACGGCCACGGGTTTTCGCCGGGATCTGGTGTCCTGCGCCATCTGTTCGAACAATTTCGCCTTGGCCTGGAAATAATTCTCCATAGTGTGGTGGTAGTCCAGGTGGTCCTGGGTCAGATTGGTGAAAATGCCCACGTTGAAATTGATGCCGGCCACGCGTTCCTGGTCCAGCGCGTGGGAAGAGACCTCCATGGAGACGCCGCGGCAGCCGTTTTCATACATTTCCTTCAGCAGGTGTTCCAGTTCCAGCGGTCCGGGCGTGGTATGGGTGGAAGGGGTGATTTCCTCTCCGTTGTCATAGGCGATGGTGCCGATCAATCCGGCGCGCAGCCAGGACTGCTTGAGCAGGGAATGGGCAATGTAGGCCGTCGTGGTTTTTCCGTTCGTCCCCGTCACGCCGATCATGGTCATGTGGCGGGAAGGGCGCCCGTTCCAGGCTGCGCCCATCAGGCTGACGGCCAGGCGGGAATCGTTCACTTCCACCCAGCTGACTCCGGCTTCCCTGGCTTCCTGCGTGCAGGGCATTTCCGCGACGACGGCGCAGGCTCCGCGGCGAATGGCCTCCGGGATGAATTCATGACCGTCCGCCCGGGTTCCTTTCAGGGCAATGTAGCAGGAACCGGGCAGAATGCGCCGGCTGTCGCATTCCAGATGTGAGATTTTCACCTGGGGGGAGCCGGTGAGCGTATGGGAGGGAAGGTCTTTGAGTAAGGTAAGTAGCTTCATGACGGGATTATCTGCGCGGCGGTTTGGATGGGGTGGAAGAGGCCTGGGCACGGGAGGCTTTTTTATTTGCCTCTGCGGAAGGGGAATTTTTGGGAATGTTCATGGCGGCCGCCAGGCGGGTGGCCAGTTTCTGGAAGACCGGGGCGCATACGGTTCCGCCTCCGGGATGGCAGTGCTTGGAAGTGGGATCGTCAATGACGACGAGGCAGACGAAGGCCGGGTCCTCCACCGGGAGCATTCCTACGAAGGAGACGGTGTAGCGGTTTTCAAAATAGCCGCCTGTAGGCTTCACCTTGTGGGCGGTTCCGGTTTTGCCTCCCACGTTGTAGCCTTCAATCCGCGCTCTTTTGGCGGTTCCGTCCAGATCCGTAACGTGGAACAGGGCGTTCCGAAGGTCCCGGGCCGTCTTGACGCTCATGACCCGGCATACCTCCACGGGGGGGGAAGGCTGGAAGTTCTTGTCATCCACATAAATGCCGTCAACCAGCCGGGGGCGCATGCGCACGCCGTCATTGGCTATGGCGGCATAAGCCATGGCGACCTGCAGGGGGGACACCATCAGGGAGTAGCCGAAGCTGATGCGGGAAAAGTTGACAAAATTGCTGCCGTCCTGGCACTGGCTGTTGGTTTCCCCCGGCAGGTCGATGCCCGTTTTGGAGGAAAACCCGTACAGATCAAAGTATTTTTTATACGTGGGCCAGCCCGATTTCAGCGCAATGCGGAAGGCGCCCGGATTGCTGGATTTTTTCAACACGCCCGCTACGGTCAGACCTCCATAGGAACGGGGGGCGTCCGTGACGGGGCGGGAACCGGGCACCGGATAGGGGGTGCAGTTAATCATGGTGTCGAACGTGGCCTTTCCGCTGTCCACGGCGGATGTGACGGAAACTATTTTAAAGGTGGAGCCGGGTTCGTACAGGGACTGAACGGCGAAATGGTAAGCGCCTTCCTGAAGGCCCTCGCGCGTATTTAAATTATAGTGGGGCCGGCTGGCCATCGCCAGAATGCTGCCGGTCTTGGGTTCCACCACAATAATGCAGCCGCGGGGTTTGTGAGTCTGATCCGTGTAAAGGGAGATGGCTGCGTCCAGCTCCTCCTCCACGATCGTCTGGTACTCCATGTTTACCGTCAGGCGCACGTTCAGCCCGTCCACGGCATCCTTGAAGCGGGAATCCGCGGAGGGAATGATGCGTCCGCGGCTGTCTTTCCGGTACTCCCTGATGCCGTTGTGGCCCAGCAGCTGGTCGTCAAGCTGCTTTTCCAGGCCGGAAAGGGCTACGGGCCGGGGGCCGCTGTCCTTCGTCTGGGCGATGTAGCCAAGAATATGCACCATGCATTCCGGCACGGAATAAACGCGTTTGGAGGAAGTTTCAAAACGGAATCCCTGGACGCGGGCGTTCTGGATAGCCTGCCGCAGCAGTTCCGCTTTTTCCTCGGACAGGTTTTTGGCAATGACGATGCGCTTCTTGGGAATCGCCCCGTCTTTTTCCACCGTATTGATGATATCCTGCACGCTCATGTCCGGCAGGAAGGGGGCAATCACTTTGGCGGCGTATTCCAGGTGCGCCTGCACGTATTCTTTCACCATCTCCGGCTCGTAAAGCTCTTCCAGCTTTTTCCTGGCCATGTCCACCCCTTCCGGCCCGTCTTCAGGCTCTTCCAGCAGGATTTTCGCCAGGTTATGTTCCTTGCTGCCGTCCTTTTTGCTGGCGGCCTGCCCCAGAATCTTGCTGCGGAAGCCGGAAACGAGCTTCTCCTTTTCCTTATCCGTTGCGGCTTTCTCCCAGAAGGGGGAATGGACGGCCTTGGAATAAGCCAGAGCCCAGCTGATAGTCTTGGGGTCGTTCAGATGATAGCCGTCCGCAATCAACTCAGAGCTCTGCATATTGCTGGTGAGGATTTCCTCATTGGCATCCATGATGCGGCCGCGCTGGGGCAGGAGAACCTCCCGTTCAATAATGCCGCCGCTGGAAACGCCGCTCGTTTTCCTGGGGGAAACCAGCTGAAGATTGACCAGCGACAACATCAGCCAGATGACCGCCGCGCCCGCCAGGCCGCACAGGACGAGGCTTCTTCTGGCAAATCTGGACTTCGTGATCGTGATCATGAACGGCTCAACGCGTTTAATGGCCTGCCGCGGCGATGCGGGAAGCGTTTTCGGAAGAAATGTATTCTACGGCTGAGGGCTCGATAGGCTGCAGATTGGACTTGTCCTGGGCCAGTCTGTCGCGGATGGCCCAGCGGCTGGTCAGGGAGGAAGTCTTGGAACGGTAATATTCCTTTGTGAGTTCGCAGGAGGCAATTTCTTCGTTCATCTGCTTGATGTCGCGCGCAACCTGGATCTGGTCGTTTTTCAGCACGGCGTAAGTGATGCCCGCCCCGCAGGTAAGGGAGGCGAAAGCAATGAGCCACATGATCATGCTCACGCTGATCTGGTGGCCGGTGAAACGTTGTTTGAATCTTTTCATGGCGGTGGCGAAAGAGAGATGGTCAGATGATTTTTTCCACGCCGCGCAACTTGGCGCTGCGGGAACGGGGGTTGATTGAAAGTTCTTCTTCTCCCGCAGTAACGGGCTTGCGGGAAAGCGGGCGGAAACAGTAATCCGGGTTGGGGCGGGGAGCCGGCCATTCCGGGCGGTCTATTTCCGGACGGCTCCGCAGCTCGAAGAACTGCTTGACCCTGCGGTCTTCCAGGCTGTGGAAGGTGATGACGGCCATGCGGCCCCCCTGCCCAAGCAGGCGCACGGAGGAATCCAGCAGGGCGTCCAGGGCATCCAGCTCGCCGTTGACGGCTATTCTCAGAGCCTGGAACGTGCGGGTGCCGGGGTGTTGCCTTCCTTTGCGCGGCAGGACGGATTCCACGATGCGGGCAAGCTGTGCGGTCGTGGTGATGGGGGCTTGGGCGCGGGCTTTTCCAATGGCGCGGGCGATGGCGCGGGAAGCGCGTTCCTCTCCGAATTGCCAGATAATGTTTGCGATTTCTTCTTCCGGGGCTTCATTCACCAGATTCCGGGCGGAGAAGGCGGCGCGGGTATCCATCCGCATGTCCAGAGGGCCGTCTTCCCTAAAGGAAAAGCCGCGGGCGGCGGTGTCAAGCTGGTGGGAGGAAACGCCCAGATCCGCCAGCAGCCCGTCCACCCGGGAAACCCCCTGCTGGGAAAGAATGCTTTCCACATCCTGGAAGTTGCCGGCGAGCGCCTTGAAACGGGAACCGAAGCGCGCCAGTCTGAGCATGGCGGCGCGGCGGGCGTCCGCATCGCGGTCAATGCCCCAGACGGTGGCTCCCTGTTCCAGCAGAAGTTCCGTATGGCCGCCGCCGCCAAGCGTGCAGTCCACGATGAATTTACCGGGGCCTGCCTTCAGCATGTCCACCGTCTCATGCAACAGAACGGTAATGTGCCGGAAGCCGGTTCCGGAAACGGCCCCGTCCGCTTCCGCATCAACGGCGGCAACGGCGTCATCCCCCAGTTCGGAGATCAGGGCGTCCACCCTGGCAGCGGCTTCCCTGGCTTTCAGGGCTTCCGTGTGGTACGCGTCTTCCCAGTTCATGGAGGGGGCCAGCGCCTTCCAGGAGCAGACCAGCTCATCCACTCCTTTTTCCTCCGTCAGCTCCGCAATCACATGCACATGGTTGCGGCAGACGCTCCACGCCAGCACGCGGCAGGACGTTTCTTCCGCGAGCCCGTTTGCCAGGGCCAGCGCCTCCTCCGTGCGGACGTGCGTACCCGCGCCCGCGCGTAAAGAAAGCTCAATATGGTTGTCAAAAGCCCGGTTCAGGCCGGAAGACAATGCGCCCAGCTTGCCATAGGCGCCCTTTTGCCCGGCCAGGGACATCTCCGCCATGAGGCGTGCCTTTTCCTGCTGCCAGGCAACCATATCCTGCGCCGGAAGGGCATCGTGCCCCCAAAAAACGATGGAATAAGCCGTGAGTTCCGCATGCAGCCCGGTTCTGGCTCCGATGCCCAGGTCGGAAGCAAGCCAGCCCGGGCGCAATGCAAGCGTTGCGCAGGGGCGTGCCTGAGGATCGGGCGGAATGGAGGAATCTGGGGGCATGAAGGAAAGTCAGAGAATGCCGTAGGATTGGTTGATGTCGGAGATGCTGGCGTTCTCGCGCCGGGAAACTTCTTCATAGAGAGAGGGTTCCCACAATTCGAAATATCCTCTCCGCGCAGCGAGCCGGACGGAGGAACTGAGCTGTGCGTGTTCGCACATTTGCTTGGGTATCAGTAGCTTGCCTTGAGCGTTGATGACAGCCTCCACACAGTTGGCGTATAATTTACCGATGAACAGGTCGATCTGCGCTTCCGTATAGCCGGGCGTTGCTTCTATCTTGTCAATGAGTTGCTGGAATTTTTCCCGCGTATAGGCTTTGACGGTCGGCAAATCAAGGCGCCGGCCGGATAACAGGAGCAGGGCGCAACCTTCGGAGGGCCTCCATTCGGCCGGAATGGCAATCCGGTTTTTGGGGTCCAGCTTGTGCGTGTATGCACCAAAAAGGTTGTCTGATACACTGCTCATCGCATGCAAGTACACTACGTAGTGACTTCAATACACTTTAATGCACCTGAAATGTCAACCCCGTACTGGAAAAAAGTATTTTTTCATGTTCCCATGTCATAAAAAAAAGCATGGATACGGTCTTGCTCCCTTCCGGGGGCGGTATTATATTCCGCGCATGATGCAGTTTTGCGTGTTGGGCAGCGGCAGCGGGGGAAATGCCACCATTGTCAGGGCGGGGGAAACCGTCCTGCTGGTGGATGCCGGGTTCAGCGCCTCCAGGCTGCGGGATAAGATGAGGTCTGCCGGCGTGGAGCCGGATGAGCTGGACGCCATTCTGCTCACCCACGAACACGCGGACCACATGAAAGGCGTACACCAGTTCACCAGAAAACATGCCGTGCGCGTTTACGCCACCCGCCATACGGCCATGTGCGTCCAGGAAAAAGCGCCGGAGGCCCCTTGGGCCTATTTTGAAAAGGGCCAATCGTTCAAAATAGGAGATATCGTCATTACCCCCTTCCCCACTTACCATGACGCCGTGGACCCGGTGGGATTCAAATTTGAAACGGAACGGTCCAGTCTGGGTTTTATTTCCGATACGGGGCAGGCTCCCGGCTGCATCGCGGAATATCTTGCCATGGTGGATAGTCTGGTGGTGGAATCAAACTATGATCCGGACATGCTGGCGGCCACTCCCAAGAGGCCCTGGCCGCTGAAACAGCGCATCGCCTCCGCGCACGGGCATCTGTCCAATGAGCAGGCGTGCGACCTGCTGAGGCGGATTGCCCATGACGCCCTGAAAAACGTGGTGCTGGCTCACCTGAGCGCAGAAAGCAATTCTCCGGCATTGGCAGAAAGCCTGATGCGTGATACCCTGCATGACATGGGGCTGGCTTCCACCTCCCTGTTCTGCGCCAGCCAGGACTCCTGCCTGCCGTGGATACGGGTCTGCTGAATACGCCTCTTTTCCTGTTCCTCCCGCCATGTTCCTCTCCACCTGTGAAATCATGAGCACGATTATTGGAGCCCTGGCGGGTTCCATCGCTTCCTCGCGGGTGAAAATGGATTTGTTCGGCGTGATTGTCTGCGGCACCTTGGCTGCTCTGGGCGGCGGAACCGTGCGTGACATCCTGCTGGACATACCGGTGTACTGGACGCTCCCCTCAGGGGAAATTTTTGTTCTGGCCTCCGTCGTCACCAGCCTGGCAACCTTTTATGTGGCCCAGAAATATCCGCCACCCATGGGCACTATCCGCGTGGCGGATGCTATCGTTCTGGCCCTTTTCGGCATGATCGGCACGGAAAAATCCTATCTCCACGGCTATACGCCCACTGTTTCCGTGATGATGGGCATTTGTACCGGCGTGGCGGGCGGCCTGCTGCGCGACGTGCTTACCGGCAACGTTCCCTACGTGTTCCGTCCCGGAGAACTATACGCCACCGCGGCCCTGCTGGGAGGCGTGGCGTACGCGGTGCTTTACTATGCCGGAATTGATTCTTCCACCTGCTTCGTGACGGGCTTCATGGTCACGCTTTCCGTACGCCTGGCGGCCATCCGCTGGAACTGGAACCTGCCTTCCTACATTCCGTTATTCACCTCGGATACCGATTCGCCTCCTGAAGAACCGGAAACTTGACAGGAGGGAATGTTTTCGTGAAGCCTTAAGAGCGTCGGCGCCTGCGGCGGCAAAAGGCAGTTCCCGCCGCGAGGGTGGTGAGAACTGCCGTGGAAGGTTCCGGAACATTATAAAAGGGCAGCA
The DNA here is from genome assembly GCF_001917295.1 of Akkermansia sp. 54_46. Lineage (NCBI taxonomy): Bacteria > Pseudomonadati > Verrucomicrobiota > Verrucomicrobiia > Verrucomicrobiales > Akkermansiaceae > Akkermansia > Akkermansia sp. 54_46. The sequence continues at coordinate 52,679 of NZ_MNUD01000033.1, read as the reverse complement.
TCAGGGCGTCGTATGCGTTGATTCGAGGGCCGTTCTCGCTCCCCAAGTGCAGGGTTCCATCCGTTTCATGATAATAAACGTCCCGTTTTTCCAGACCTTGTCCGTTGTCGGAGTCTGTGACGTACAGGGATTTGGCCATGCCGGTAGTGTCGTCAACCTCAATTCCCCAGCAGGTAATGGCATGACCCGGACCTGATGCAGGAGCAATGGAAAGTCCCACTACGCCGCCATTCTGGAAAAATGAGACGAGGTCTGTACCGAACTGGAGGGGAAAGTCGCTTTGCGTGAAGTATTTGCTGCTGATGAAAGGGCAGTCGCCTTCCCAGGTGGAAGAGGACAATCCCAGAGATGTAATGTATCCCTCCCAGTATCGGCCAGTATTCTGCGGTTCAGTGATGGTTTCCTTAAAATCGTATAAATAATTGTTGGGATTGAGAGGTTTCCCTCCCAGGTACCACCGCAGGCCTATTTCTATGCCTTTCCCGGTATTGGCCCAATTATTGCAAAACACATCGTAAATTTCCGTTCTTCCGCTTTCATTCTGGCCGTTGGGAACGAAAGCCGGAATGCCGGAGGAATTATTCTGCCACCATTGCAGCATATTGCTGGCTGTGGCCGCCCAGCATAAATCGGAATCTCCGTTCCAGTATTTTTTGGTATTTATGAACCCCGAATCTTCGGAAACATTATGGGCAAAATAAATGGCGGCTTGAACAGGAACCAGAGCGAAAAGGAAAAAGAGAGAAAGGGTGCGCAACATAAAACATGATATCGATAGCGAATTAACAAGCCGGAATCAATGAAAATATCCGCAAATAAATTTTTGGATGATTGCCATCCTTCCACAGAATGGAGAGGAAAGAAGAATCTGGAGTCAGAAAAACCTGTTGATGAAAGCTTCTTCTTATTTCCCCAGGCAGAAGGAGGAAAAAATGGCGCCCAGCACGTCCTCCGTATCCACGGCTCCGGTGATTTCTCCCAGGTGCGTCAGGGCCTCTCTCAGTTCCAGGGCTGTGAATTCCGGACTTTCCTGGCGGGAGATGGATTCCGAAGCCAGCCGGACATGCTCCCGGCAGAGGCCCAGTTCATGCTGGTGCCGGGCATTGATGGCTACCAGGGAGCTGCCCGTTTCACCGGGCAGGGAGGAGGAAAAGGCCTGGATAATGGCTTCCTCCAATTCCTTTCTTCCTTCCCCGGTGGCGCAGGAAAACCGGATGCCGGGCACGGCCTTCCAGTCCGGATGGACTCCCAGGTCGCACTTGTTCAGAATGAGCAGCCGGGGCGCGGTGAGAACAGGGGCGGGGAAGTCTTGGATCCGGGGCGTGGAGGCATCCGCCACTTCCAGAACCAGATCCGCGGTTTCAAGAGCCCTGTTGGTGCGGGTAATGCCTGCCTGTTCAATGACGTCGGAAGATTCGCGGACACCGGCCGTATCAATCAGCCGCAGGGCCAGCCCGGCCAGCTGAATGGATTCCTCCACCGTGTCCCGCGTGGTACCGGCAATATTGCTGACAATGGCCCGGTCATATCCCAGCAGGGTATTCAGCAGGCTGGATTTTCCCACGTTGGGAGGTCCCGCGATCGCCGTGCGGATGCCTTCCCGCAGCAGGCGTCCGCCTTCGGCAGTTTTGAGGAGGGCGGCCAGTTTTTCCTCCATGCTCCGGAGGCGCGCCAGCAGATCGGAGGCGGTGTCCGGGGAAATGTCTTCATCCGGAAAATCAATATAGGCCTCAATGTGGGCCAGCACATGAACCAGGTTGTCTTTCAGTTCGTCCACCTGGGCGCCGATGCCTCCGTCCAGCTGGGTCTGCGCGGCTTTCAGGGCCAGGTCGCTCCCGGCGGAAATCACATCCATCACGGCTTCCGCCTGGGTCAGGTCCATGCGCCCGTTCAGAAAGGCCCTTTTTGTAAATTCTCCCGGTTCCGCTGGGGAGGCCCCGCATTGGTAGAGGCGTTTCAGCAGGCGGTCCGTCACCAGCATGCCGCCATGGCAGGAGATTTCCGCGGTATCTTCCCCCGTATAACTGGCCGGGGCGGGGAACCAGGTGACAAGCGCCTGGTCAATGGCGGCTCCTTCCGCGTCCCGGATGCAGACCAGCGTCGCCCTGCGCGGCCGGAGGCGTTCCGTGAAAGCCGCAGGGGTGCATTGTTTCAGGATGTCCATGCAGCCGGGACCGCTCATGCGGATGACGGCGATGGCTCCCTGTCCTGCGGCGGTGGCCTGTGCGGCTATGGTGCGTTCCGGGTCAGTCATGGTTCTATGGATTCAAAAAAGCCGCCCCCGAGCAACTTGCCTCCGTCGTAAAAGGCGCAGACCTGTCCCACGGCCAGGGCCCGGAGGGGCGTGTCAAAGCCCAGGCGCACCTTTCCTTCTTCCAGATATTCGCAGGAGGCCCATTCCGCCTTGGCCCGGTAGCGGGGCTGGGCCATGACGCGGGCCGGCAGGGGAGCGAGCGTATTGGAAATGCCGCCGACCACGGCGCGGGACGCGTACAATCCCCGCGTGGACGCGTCTTCGTATCCCAGAATCAGGCGGTTGCGCTGGACATCCTTTCCCACCACCACATAGGCGACTCCCTCCCGCGGGGAGGCGACGCCGTGCCCTTTCCTCTGGCCCATGGTGAACAGATGCAGGCCGTTGTGCGTGCCGAGCGTCCGGCCTTCCGTGTCCACGATTTTGCCGGGCTTGTCCGGCAGGTAGTGGCGCAGGAAATCGCTCATTTTTACCTGGCCGATGAAACAGATGCCCTGGCTGTCTTTCTTGCGTGCCGTGGGGAGGCCGTATTTTTCCGCAAGAACGCGCACTTCCGGTTTCAGCAGATCCCCAAGGGGAAAGACGGCGCGGGCTATCTGGTCCGGGCGCATCAGGGACAGGAAGTAGGATTGATCCTTGTTCGGGTCCCGCCCGCGCAGGATGAAAGCCCCTTGCGGCGTGTCCATCCTGCGGGCGTAATGGCCGGTGGCGACGTAATCGAACCCCTGTTCCAGGGCATAATCCAGAAAGACGCCGAATTTCATTTCCCGGTTGCACAATACGTCCGGGTTGGGCGTATATCCGGCGCGGTAGCCTTCAATCAGATAATTCACGATGCGGGCGCGGTATTCGTCCACCAGGTCAATGACCCGGAATTCAATACCTGTTGTTTTGGCGACGGCCAGCGCGTCCTGAATGTCCTGTTCCCACGGGCATTCGCCGGGGATGCCTTCGTCATTCACCCAGTTTTTCATGTAGGCCCCCACTACGTCATGGCCCTGCTCCACGAGCAGGGCCGCTGCCACGGAGCTGTCCACTCCGCCTGATAAGCCTACAAGTATGCGTGCCACGATGCTGGAAAAGATATGGGGGTGATAAGGCGGACCGCTTTGAGAAAGGCTTTGCCGCCTGCCCCTGTAAACCAAAGATGTTTCCGTAAGCCAAGACAAAAAGCGTGGAAATGGGGCATCCGGTCCCTGATGCGGAATATGATTCGGTCGATCCGGGAGGCTTTTGATTTTTAATCACATTCCCTGAAATCGAATTTGGAATCCGCAAGCAATTAAAAATATTAAGAGTTAGTATATTGTGTTTATAATTCATTGAAAATAATGATTTTTTAATATCTCTGGTCCTTTTGTCAAGATGACGGGTCAGTCTTTGTTATTCATTGGTTTCATGATTGATTTGGCCTCTTTTTCATTACTTGACGGATTCCAAATCCGATTGGGGAATTCCAAATTCGCTACAAGTTGCCATCCAAAAGGAATAATAAATATGAAGAAAACACTGACACTTTTAATCGCGATGGGAAGCTTTGCTGTTTCCTCGGAGGCAGCGACCGTTTTTAATTATTACACTCCCGGTACGGATAATTACAATAGTACCATCCATGGGTTTTATCTTAGCCTGGGGTCTTCTTCCCTGGCTCCTTCCGATTCCTCTTCTCCCTCCTCCCTGTCCGGAGAGATCAGACTGGACAGTTTTACGCTGCGCGGAGCCGCCAACAATTTGGGCGCTAATGTCACTTACGGCTTCCTGGTGCTGAATGGCTCCGACAATTCGGTCATCGGCTGGAGCACCAATACGGGAACTACTGCAGCAGGGATTAATCTGACGTTCAGTTTTTCTTCCCTGGATGGTTCTCCCCTGCTTCTTGACGCGGCATTGACATACCGCTTCCTGGCCGTGAGCCAGTCCGTGATGGGCTTGATGCAGGATACGTCTAAAACGTATTTATATGCTGCGGGGGGGACAGCCGCCCCTACTGCTAACACGGAAGGAGATACCGTAACGATCAGCGGCGGATTGACTGCTCCCGGCATCCGCGGCCATTATGACGCCGAGGGAGCGCCTGGTGATTCTGTTGTTATTACGGGAGCCAACGGAACCAATACTTTCAGCTTATTATCTCCGATTTTCACGGAAATCCGAGGGGAAATGGTGCCGGAACCAGCCACGGTTTCCCTGGGCCTGCTGGGACTGGCCGCGCTGATGATGCGCCGCCGCAGGGCTTGAGCTTCCTGATGGCGAAAAATCGGCGGATGAGAGCTGTTCTTGCGGAACAGCTCTTGTTTTTTATATCCAGAGAGGAAGAATTGCTTATCCGCATGCGGGATTCATGCCCTCCGGAAGGTACGGGATTTCCGGGGGCAGGGGGCCGTATCCGGTTTTCTCCGCATGGCGGCAATTTGCTGGAAACGTTTTTGAGACGCAATACCGGAAAGCTTTTTCTTTACCGGAAAATGCCGGTCAAATTCGGCAGCGCGCTTTTCGTCCATATGGTACACGGCAGCTTCCACATAGCGGCCTTTCAGGCCGGATAGGGAACCCCTTTGCAGCGCACAGACCTGGAGGGCCGCCGCATACCTATTATCCGCCGTTCTGATGCCCAGCGTTTCCGCGGGAACGAATCCACAGTGTGAAGAGTAGTCCGGGTCGCCGTACAGGAAAATGGCACGGAAGCCCATTTCACGCGCCCGGTTCCTGGTGTAGCCGATCATCCGCCGTCCTATTCCCCGGCGCTGGTATTCCGGAAGAACGGCAATGGGCCCCATGCCCAGCACTTCATATTCTTTTCCATCGTCTGCCCTGATGACGGACGTTGCATCAACGATGTTTCCCGACGATGCGGCTGCCGTGGATGGCGACTGCATCCTGCTCCGGGATGAAGGAAGGACTGACGCGCATGATATGGAGCAGGTAATGTTCATTGCAGCCGGGGACGAAATAGTTTCAGAACGCTTCTCTCGTGACATGTTCCGTTTCGGCATGGTCTGAGGATTGTTCCGTTCTTAATGCAATGGTCATGAAAGATTGTTCTTTACGGCTCCCCCTTGGAGAAATTCCAGAGGCGGTGCATCGTCATAATGTCCGGAATGTTCATGGGGCGCACCACGCGGAACCCGATCATGCCTCCGTCCGTCAGGTACCAGATGCTTTTAGGGTTTTGAGGATCCTGACGGTTCCAGGCGGGGGTGCTGGCGCGGCGCGCAGCGCTTCTCAGGCTGTCCGGGTCGTCTTCCCACGAACCGCCGCGAACGATGTGAGGGGCGCCGGGGATGATGACCAGGGGGTCTTTCGTGGGCAAGCCGCTCCGTTTGCCGTAGGCATCCGGAACGTAAGAGTCCAAAACCCATTCCGCCACATTTCCGTGCATGTCCCGGAGTCCCCACTTATTTGGTTTTTTAGAGCCTGTTTTCTGGTAGCGGTCATTGGAATTGTTCCAGTACCAGGCGTACTGGTCCAGAGAGGCTTCCCCGTTTCCGTAAGAATAGGCGCCGGCGGAACCGGCCCGGCAGGCGTATTCCCATTCCGCCTCCGTGGGCAGGCGGTAGTAATGCCCGGTCTGGGCGCTCAGCCATTCGCAGAATTTGCTGGCGGCGTGGTGGGACATGGAGATGGCGGGCAGGCCGTGTTCATAGCCGTGGCCCATGCCCAGGTTCATGGCGGCGTAGGGGGCGGTAGGCTGCGTGACGGAGTCCCACAGTTCGTCATCCGGCTGTTCCTCCAGAAGCTGGCCGTCCTTGGCGCGCGGACGCCCGTTTTCCATGAAGGCCGTATAAAGTTCCCAGGGGATTTCCGTTTCCGAGATCCAGAAGGGGGAGATGCTCACTTTATGCTGCGGACCTTCGTCCGGTTTCCGGTGCGGCTCTTCCGCGGGACTCCCCATGAGGAACGTTCCTCCCGGTATGGCGACCATGCGCAGGGAAGCTCCCGCCGCGGGAACCGTTTCCGTGTAGGATTCAAAACGTGCCGGATTTCCGGAAGCTTCAATGAGCTGATGGATTTGGCGCGTCGTGCCGACCAGCTCCCGGGACGGCAGGTCATCCGGAATGGGAAGGGCAGGACCGGCAGCGCGGTCCAGTTCCCGTTTTTGCAGCGCGGATCGGCTTTCTCCCCACTGGCGTGCGCTGGTAATGCGCGCGGCATCTTCCGTGGCCGGGCGGGGGGAATTATTTTCTTCCCGGCACCCGGCCAGCAGGGCGCTTCCTCCCAGAAAGCAGGAAACAAGGAAAATGCCGCGCATGGAATGGTGAAAACCGGAATGCCCTACATCGTCATGCCTCCGTCGCAGGCAATGACCTGCCCGGTGATGTAACGGGCATCGTCAGAGGCAAGGAAGGCCGTCAGGGCGGCGATATCTTCCACGGAACCTTGTTCTTTCAAAGGTATTTTCTTGACGATTTCTTCCTTGAGATTGTCGGGAATGGCATTGGACATTTCCGTGGAGATGAAGCCGGGAGCAATGGCGTTGCACGTGACTTTGCGCGGAGCGAATTCCAGGGCCAGTGATTTGGTGAAGCCGATGAGGCCCGCCTTGGAAGCGGCGTAATTGGCCTGGCCGATGTTGCCGACGAGACCGATGACGGAGCTCATGTTGATGATGCGCCCGGCCGGGGATTTCATGAGAACACGCTGGAGGGCCTTGACCGTATTGAACGCGCTTTTCAGGTTGGTGTCCAGAACGGCATCCCAGTCTTCCTCCTTCATGCGGAGCATCAGGGAGTCCCGCGTGATGCCGGCGTTGTTCACCAGGATGTCAATCTGCAGGAAGTCTTTCAAAATGGCGGCCATGGTTTCCTGAACGGCCGCGTAATCCGCTACGTCGCAGGGGTAGGCCTTGCAGGAATCCGGAAATTCCTTGTTGATTTCTTCTGCGGCTCCCCCGCAGCTGGATGGACTGCGGCTGATCAGGATGACCCTGGCTCCTTCCGAAGCGAAGCGGCGCGCGACGGCATTGCCGATTCCGCGGCCCGCGCCGGTAACGATGGCTGTTTTACCTGCTAACTTTTGCATGCTGCCCACAGTAAACCCGTTTTTCACGGTTCCGGCAAGCTTGAAATGGACCTGGCCGCGCAGGACCCCATATGGGGAAAGGGCGGGCCGGGAATGAAAAAAGGGGGAGAAACGGGGTGAGGGGGAGGCTACTGTCCGGCCTCTTCATTTTCCCGGATTGCATTGGGGGGCGCCCCGTCTTCATCCGGTTCTACCAGGCCGCTGAATTCATCCGAATTTTCCAAAATGTCCTTTAAGGCGGCGGAACCGTAATAACGGGCCTCAAACGGGCGTTTGCCTTCCTGCCTGCAGCGGTTGTCCAGCATTTCCATTCGTTTTTTCATTTTTTCTATCAAGGCGTCTTCTTTCTCCTTTTCCGCATCGTTCAATTTATCCTGAAGCTGGAGGAAATGCCGGATGTCCTTCTGAATGTCCTGCGGCGTTTTGACGGCGTTGTCCGCGCTTTCCTTGTCCTGAACGCCTGCCAACGTCTGCTGGATATTGATGGCAAAGGAAAAGGCCTGGTTGATCAGGGATTCCGCGGAAGGAATTTTTTCCGCCGGAGCCGCTGCTGTGGGGAAGCCGTTCCGGCGGCCGTTTCACCAAATGCAAGAGAGGCTCCGGACAGAAGCGCAGAATATAAGAGAGGAACAAGAAAAGCCTTCATCCTGTTCTTTTGAGGCAGGATGAAATCCACGGCAAGGAAAAAGGGGAAACTGAAAAAAGAGCCTTATTCCGCCGTGATGCCGCCTTTTTCATCGTCCAGAATGCCTGACTTTTCCAGATAGTAGTCATATCCGCCTGCGTAGGCGGTGATGGTCCCCCGGTTCACATGCAGGGTTTTTTGTGCCAGGGAACGGATGAAGTGCACATCGTGGGAGATGAAGACCAGTGTTCCTTCATAATGCTTCAGAGCCTGCACCAGGGCTTCTACGGACAAAAGGTCCAGGTGGGTGGTCGGCTCGTCCATCAGCAGGAGGTTGGGCGGATCCACTAGGAATTTGACCAGGCTGAGCCGCGATTTTTCCCCGCCGGAAAGAACGCTGACGCGTTTTTCCACATCCAGCCTCCGGAACAGGAAGGAACCCAGGATGGAACGCGCTTCTTCCTCCCGGATTTCAGCGCTGCATTTCATGATTTCCTCCAGCACGGTATTTTCCGGATTCAGGTTTTCCGTTCGCGCCTGGGAGAAGTAGCCGATGCGCGTCGTGGTACCGGGAGTGCGTTGTCCGGAGTCAATGGGGATGATGCCCGCCAGGATTTTGAGAAGAGTGGATTTGCCCGCGCCGTTCGGACCTACAAGAACAGTGCGCTCCCCGCGTTCCACCAGCAGGTCCAGGTTTTCATAAACCCTGCGGTCGCCATAGGATTGGCAGACTTTTTCCAGCTCAATGACTTTCTGGGTGCTGCGCGGAGGCTGGGGGAAGTTGAATTTAAATACCTTCCTGCGGGCTACCGGTTTTTGAATGATTTTCATCTTTTCCAGCTGCTTGATGCGGCTCTGGACTTGCCCGGCTTTGGAATTGATGGAGCGGAAACGGTCAATAAATTCCTGAATGTGCGCTATTTCCTTCTGCTGGTTGCGGTAGGCCGCCTGAAGCTGCTCGAAGCGCACGTCCTTTTGTTGGAGGAAGTCCGAGTAATTGCCTCGGTATTCCACCAGTTCTTCGTTGTCGATGTCGTACACGCTTTCCACCAGCTCATCCATGAAATCCCGGTCGTGGGAAATCATCAGGATGGCTCCGGGGTAGTTTTTCAGGTATCGCTGGAGCCACAGCAGGGACAGGAGGTCCAGGTGGTTGGTAGGTTCGTCCAGCATCAGGAGGTCCGGCTCCAGGACAAGGAGCTTGGCCAGGTACGCGCGCATGATCCAGCCGCCGGACATTTCCCGGGCGGGGCGATGGAAGTCGCTTTCCCGAAAGGCCAGCCCTTTGAGAATTTTCTTGGCTTTGGGCTCCAGCTGGTAACCGTTGGCGGCGTTGAAAGTGTCAATGGCTTCCGCGTATTCCGGCGTATCCGTTTTGTTGGCGTTTTCCGCCGTCCGGATGGTGTGGATGGCCTGTTCCATTTCCGGCGTGATGCCCAGGGCGATTTCCAGAACGGTTTCATCCTTCGGTTCGCTGGCTTCCTGGGGAAGATAGCCCACGATGGCGTATTCATCCATGCTGATGGAGCCTTCGTCCGGCGTGTCTTCTCCCAGAATCATGCGGAACAGGGTGGATTTGCCTGCTCCGTTGGGGCCAACCAGAGCCACCCGTTCCCCCCAGTTAATGGTCATTTCCGTTTCCCTGAACAAGGTCCGTCCGGCGTGGGATTTTGTGAGATTTTTGATCGTCAGCATGGTGAAGAGAGGATGTATTCTACCGGGATGGAAAGGGGAAGGCAAGAGCCGTCAGGGCGGAGGCTGGCATTTTTGAAAGCTTTACTGGATTTTTACGCGTAGTCTGCTAGCCTTGGCGCGCCATGCCGACCACGCAGACATTCAGGCTTTTGCTTGCTGCCGCCCTTTTGTGCGGATGGAGTTCCTGCTGTACTCCTCCGGCGGAGGATTATATACAACAAACTTACGTGCAGCAGCAAATGTCCGGGCTGGCTAATGCCTTCCTGGCGCTGCTGCCGCCGGATCAGGCCTCTCTTCCCGCTGCCGGAGCGGAGGCCAGGTGGCTGGCGGACACGGCCGTGGTCCAGTCCGCAGCGATTGCCCGGGACAACAGGACTGTGCTGTTTGGCTGGCTGAACAATATTCTGGTCAATTCCAACCTGCGCGACAGGGGGCTGTGCTGGCAGGTCCAGCAGGATTTGTACCGGGACCTGCGCCGCCGCCCCGTGAAGTATTTCCGCATAGGGCTGACGATTCGAGACCGTGGAACGGGCAGGGAGCACAGTTGCGTGTATGTCAATGCCGCGGGGAAGGGATTGCAGGGCTCCATTGTTCTGGATGCCTGGAAGAACTGCGGGCATCTGGTGACGCTGACCCAGAAGGACCGGGAAGGCGGCAAATGGGAGGAGGACTGGCGGGAACCATTTGTTTCCAAGGCCTTTCCGGAGGGCCATTCCTACGGCATGGAACATCACCTGGTCTGGCCCGGGTGGGCCAGGAAACGCCCCATTCTGGTTCAGCGGATATTCCAGTCCGATCAGCAGAATGAGGCGAAGGCGGCCGCTGAATAAAGGGGAAGCCTGATCCGGCAGGAACCGGCACACGGTGCTGCGCCGCGGCGGTTTGCGGTATCCGCCGTTTTTAAGGAAAATCCCGGCGAATCGGCAAATGGCGGAGGGAATCCGGACTCAGGGCAAATAAAAACGCACTCAGTGCGTACACCGAGTGCGGATTAATTGGATAATTTGCTAGTGTTGCAGGGCAAAACCCCGCTGCAAACTTACTTGCCCTTGGCCTGCACAACCGGAGCGGGAGCAGGAGCGGTGGTTTGCTGTTGCTGCTGCTGCTGGGAGCAGGAAGCGACCAGGCAAGCGGCGCCGGCGATGGCGAGGATAGCGATGTTCTTCATAATTCGAATTAAATACAGTGTTTGTTAACTACTGGAACCTCCGCATCCACGGAGGTTTGCTGGCACCAATGTAAATGGTGGCAAGTAGAAATCAAGAGATTTTCTTGTTCCATGTCACGGCATTACAGAAAAGAGCAGGACCCCCGGTTTCTGAAGTCCTGCTCTTTTTGATGCGTTATGGAAAACGGATTGTTTCAAAACCGTTTTTTGCGCTTACAGGCTGCTCCCAAGCTCAATGATAGAGTAGTCCCCGTCCGGCCTCCGGTATACGATCTGGAGCACGTCTCGCCGCGCATTCCTGTAGAGTACGAATGGCTTATCGGAAAGTTCCAGTTCCATGATGGCTTCTTCCTTGTAAAGCTTTTTGAGATTGTAGCTTTCTCTGTGAATGAGCAGGGGTTCCGGGTCTTCCGGGGAATCTCCTGGGTAATCCAGCACGGAATCGTCATATACCGTTTCATCCAGCTTGCGGATAGTTTCCTGGTGATGGGGACGGAAATTCTTCATCAGGCGCGTTTTGTGCTTGCGCATGCGGCGCATGATTTTGGTGATCGTCTCATCAATGCAGGCGTACATGTCCGTCCCTTCCGTGGACGCGTCAATGGTGATATGATCCGAGCAGAACAGGATTACCTGAGAAATCTTGCGGTCGCGTTGCACATCAAGCAGTACTTTAACCTCCATAATGCGCGGGAAATCCAGGCGGATCCCCTCAATTTTTTTCGTTACGAATTCCCGAATCGCGTCTGTGACTTCCACGTGGCGCCCCGTGATCGTAATGGGTGTGTTTACGTTTACCTTTTGCATTGTCGTACCTCTTTCTAGTTGATGTTAATGCGCGGACCCCGTCCGCACCTTTCAAGATATACAGATTTGACAATGTTTGTCGAGGAATCCTTTCTTTTTTTCGCGTGCGGGGAAAGGCACTTTTCTGTTTCCGTTTCCATATGCCGGACCTGGGCGGCTCTCCTACCTGTTGTGAGCCAATCAATCGGGGAGCGGCCGTTTCCGTTTATCGCTTTCCGTCGTCTTCGGAATACGTTTGAACGTCTTTGTCATACAATTGCGGGTATAAAAAAATTATTTGAAAGTACTTGACATGCTGCGGAAATGCCTTATAACAGTTGCGCACTCCTCTACAGATGCTCTCTAAATCGCGGGATGGAGCAGCCAGGTAGCTCGTCAGGCTCATAACCTGAAGGTCGCAGGTTCAAATCCTGCTCCCGTAACCATTTGAAAACCCTGCAAGTTCATTGCTTGCAGGGTTTTTTCGTTACGAATGGAAAAGCATCCGGAGGGTATTGGGAGTCTGTTGTTTCCGGGAGCTTTTGTATTCGGGGAACTGATGCCCAAGAGAGTTGGAATGTGTGCTCCGGAAGTAATTTCCAAACTGGCGGCTGTGCCGGTGAAAGCCTTTTCTTGTGCTGCAGCCCCCTTCGTATGGGTGCTTTCCAAAAGCATAGTTTTCGCATGCAATTTGCTGGGCGTCAGTAATACGACTGACAGGGTGACGGAAGAGGAAATCCGCCTGATGATTCAGGAAAATGCCCGGGATGGGGATGTGCAGGATGTGGAACGTATATTTAATTTCGGTGACCGGAATTTGGAGTCCATCATAACTTCGCGGGGGGATATTGCATGGCTGGATGCCAAGATGACGGAACAGCCGTGCGGTCAGGGGCAGAGGCCCGTTATCCGTTTTGGTCCTTATTATAAATGGGTAACATGAGAAACGTCGCCAGCAATGTGGCTGGTCGTTTTTTTCATGTTGTTTTGTGCTTATGATCTACGGTGTTTTCCTTTTGATGCTGCGTTGATTTCAGTAAGCTTCATTTTATGCTTTGCCTGCCGTTTTCGATTGTCTGAGAGGTTTTCTCTTTTGAATCGTGCGGTTTCAACGGACCGTAGAAATAGGAGGCGGAGGCTCCCCCGTCAATCAGGAAGTCCGCGCCGGTGATGAAAGCCCCCTTGCCGCCCATCAGCAATTCCGCTACATGGGCTATTTCATCCGCCGTACCGGGTCTTCCTGCAGGGCACTTCGCAAACATGTTTTTGTAAAAATCACCTCTGGGACCGTTGAATTCATCGATTGCCAGAGGGGTGACTACAATGCCCGGGGAAATGGAGTTGATGCGTGCGCCTTTGGCACCCCATTTGACGGCTTCCGCCATGACACGCTTGACGTTGCAGCGTTTCGCCATCTGGTAGGCATGCAGAGTGTCCTTGATATTCCCGGGTTGGAGGAGTTCGAGGTTCAGCAATTCCTCTGTTGGAGTCATGGCCAGTTGTTCGTCCTGTTCGGCAGTCAGAGCGGGCATGCGGTGACCGGATTGGCTGGAGATAGTTACTCCCGAGCCGCCGGGGCAAATAACTTTCCCCACCTCTTCCAGCAATACGGCGGTTCCGTAGAGATCCACTTTAAGAATGGTTTCAACGGATGCCTGGCTGGGGGAAACCCCCGCTGCATTGACGAGCATGGAAATATTGCCGTACCTCTGTGCTTCTGCAATCAAATGCAGGATGGAGTCCCGGGAAGAGAGATCCATCTCTAAGGGGATGGTGTCAAATCCGGCCTGATTCATCGTCCGGGCAATGGCATGCGCGTTCCCGATATTTTTGTCGCCAATGACGATTTTCATACCGCTTCCTATTCTGCGGGCAATGGCCATGCCGATTTGCCCGGCTCCCGTCAATATCATGACTTTTTTGGATAGACGTTGTTCCATGGGCTATGAAATCAGTTGAAATGACCGGTTTTTATTCCTAGCCATATGTTATGTTCCTCTAGCCGGACGGTATGGCCCTCCCGCAAAAAGGGCAATGCAAAAACGGCCATAGGTGATGGTATTGCAAAATGGGTCATATGGATTGAAAAACTGAGGGGGGGATGAAAGAACCCAGGCAAAAGTCATGGCAGCATGCCGATTCTTTTCAGCCATGTTTTGACGCCTGCGGCATTGCCCGGCATGTCAATCCCCTCATCATCGGCACGTCCGGGAGTTGTAATATCTCCTGGGTCAAGGTCTTCTGGAAGAGTTGACGGAATGTGCCGGGAATGGGGCGTAAGCCTGTAAATTTGTTGCATGGATTCGTTTAAATAAGTAGTCGCGTCATAAGTAAAGAAGGGAATGAGCGTTTTCCCTTTCAGGTCAAATGCCTCTAAAAAGGTGCAAATCACCATGGCAGGCTGATGCCACCAGATTGGAGAGCCGACGAAGATAGTATCATATTTCGCCATCAGGGAGGCTTCAGGCAAGTTAGCGACCTTTGGGCGCAGGTTTTCATAAGCTTCTTTTTTGACACGGTCGCTGTCGCGGTAAGGGTCGGCATTGTAGGCCTCGGCGGCTTCAATCCGGTAGAGATCCGCTCCGGTCAGTTTCGCAATTTGTTCCGCCACCGCTTTGGTATTGCCCGTTGCGGAGAAATAAACAACCAGCGGTTTTCCCGCATCTTGTCCGGTTCTGCGGACAACAGGCAGCCCTTTTGCCTGCAACAGCGTGTTCAGCTCTTTCCGGACTGCATCTGCTTCCCCGGGGCCGATGTTCCTGGACACGATATCAAGCAGCTGGTGCAGCTGTGCGGGTGTTATGCCCAGATTCAGGCAGATGCCCATGTGAGAGCGGGCCATTGGTTCCACACCGCCTATGGCCGCGAGGATGGATACGGTAGCCAATTCGCGTTCATCATAGGTCAGAACGTCCCGTTCAAAAATATCTGCAAAAAGGTGTTCTTTCAGGAAACGTTCCATGACCGGGGCAAATTCGGCATAGGCAGCTTTCGGTGCATTGACGGGAATGCCGGAGATTTCCGCAAGAATGGCGCACCCGCGATCGTAGCGGCTGCGCTTGTCCTTTGTGGGGCAGGCATCTTGTCCCGGGGCATCGGCTATGCCTCGGGACTTTCTTTTATCCAGCACGGAGATGAATGTCTGCAACCCCCTCAGGCTTCGCGGAAACCCGCAATAGGCGTAGGAATGCACTAAAACTTCCCGGATTTCATTTATCGTCAATCCACTGTCCAAGGCGGCATTCAGGGCCGGCTGCAGCTGATGCAAATCCCCTCTGCCGGTATAGGCGGCAATGGTGATGATGTGTTTCTGCCTGGAGGTCAATTCCTGGCTGGAAAGGGCGGAATTTGCCGCCAGAGCCAGCACGCACGACATCAGGCAGAACAGGACAGACGATAAAAGTTTCATGAACCTGGGAGAGCAGTTTTACAGGTTTTTCCCGAAGAATTCCGCCAGCTTTCCGACAGCCTGATCCACGTATTCCGGCACGTAGTAGGTCTTGATATGCGTGGCGCCCGGAATGAGGAACAATTCCTTGTTGAGGGTTCCCGTGGCGCGGCTGTAGCATTGTTCCGTCATGTAGAAGGTGTCGGCTCTGCTGCCCGCCATCATCAGCAGGGGCTGGTTAATCAGGTGCATACCTTCGCTCGCGTCAAAGGCAAAGAGGTCCATCAGGCTGCTTTTGGTATAGCGGAAGGTGGAATTGGGGTGGGCGTGGCTTTGCAGATAATAGTCGTAGCCGTCCCGGTAGAGGTCAAAGGGCAGTTGGGCCGCCTGTTCCGGCGTTACTCCTTTCATGTCTCCCACGTATTCCGGCTGACCGCCTTCCGCTTCGCGCTGGCGGGCGGCGCAGGCGTCGGCAAGGCGTTCCTGCACGCTGTTGATCTGCGAGTCGAGAAACCCGTTGCGCCGGATCAAGCCGGTGTTGAACATGCTGAGCGTGGCGACTGCCTTGAAACGCTTGTCCGTCTGTGCGGTTTTCAGGGTGTAGCCTCCTCCGCCGCAAATGCCCAGGATGCCCAGACGGGAGGCGTCCGCTCCGGGATATTGCAGCAGGATGTCTGCGGCGCGGCGGATGTCTTCCATGCGGTTGGCGGGTTTGTCCGTATTGCGGGGAGTCCCTCCGCTGGCCCCCTGGTAGGCCGCGTCAAATGCCAGGCAGATGTAGCCCTGTTCCGCCATGCGCTGGCTGTAAAGTCCGGCCACCTGCTCCTTCACGCCGCCGTTGGGATGCGCCACGACAAGGGCGGGGTATTTTTTCGAGGCATCATATCCGGCGGGCGTATAAACATGGGCGGCAATTTGCAGTCCGTTCAGCATATAGGTGATTGGATGGATGTTGACGCGGCCTTCCATGTTTTCCGTGACGGCTCCCCGGTAAACCAGCCCCCAGGGATTGGCGTTGTGGCTTTTAATGCTTTTTGCTTCCGTAAATGGGGATTGGCGGGCTGGGGCTGTTGAAACGACCGGAGAATCATTTGTGTTCATTTGCTGCGCATTTAACTGGTGGTTGAAGGAAATCAGGGAAAGGGCTATTGAAATAATGGCGTTTGTTTTCATGGCATGTACTTTGCTTTCTCAAGCAGTTTCCATTCTATCATGAAAGGCTCTCTTCCCGTCGATAGACGGATTACAGGTTTTGCTACCATGATTACAGATGGCGGACGCAGAAAGTAAATGTGCGGGGGAGTGTGCCTGTCACCTGTCAAGTTTGTTCTGCCGGAGCCAGGCGGCCATATGGTCGGCAATGATGTTATTGTTTTTATCGGACATCAGAAAATGCGTATTTCCCCGGATGCCGATTTTGGGCAGTTCCACCAGAGCAGCATGGCCGCCATGCCTGTTGACGGCCTCCACAAATTTGCGTCCCATTTGCAGACGTACGCGCCAGTTTTCCCCTCCAAGCTTATCGGTGACGTTTTCAGGAATATAATCTCCGAAGTAGAGGATGATGGGGATTTGGGTGAGCTTGTTGAATTCCTCCGGCGGAACGGCGATCCCCTTCATCGTGCCGGTGAGGCTGGGCATGTCTTCGGGAACCTCCCCTTCCGGGAAGACGTAGGTGCCCGGTTCCAGGGAAATGATGCCGCGCACTTCCGGGTTGCGGATGGCCGTCAGCCAGCCGGGGAATCCC
This sequence comes from Akkermansia sp. 54_46, assembly GCF_001917295.1. NCBI lineage: Bacteria > Pseudomonadati > Verrucomicrobiota > Verrucomicrobiia > Verrucomicrobiales > Akkermansiaceae > Akkermansia > Akkermansia sp. 54_46. The sequence continues at coordinate 35,997 of NZ_MNUD01000033.1, read as the reverse complement.
CCTGCGGAGTGAGTGACCAGGATGCCCTTGCCCACGCGCTTGAAGAGGGCGCTCAGGGCATCGAGTTCTTTTGTCATATCGTGCGTGCCGATATCGGGTGTCATTTGTCGGAAAAACTGATCCAGGGAATCCTTGTCCGTAGGGAACTGTACTCCCGGGTTGAATGCGGGCCATTCGCCGATCCGGAAGATGTCGAACCAGAACTGCTCGTCGGCAAGCGGCCTGATGGCGGTTTCCGCCGTCGTTCTGCCCGCCCGTCCCCGTCCTGGGAGGTCAACCAGGTAGGTGGCGTATCTTTTGCGCAGGAACATGTCATTAAAGCCCTCCCGTCCGTCCGGTGTTGTCTGCCAGCACCGGGCGGACTGTCCATAGCCATGAATGAAGATTAGAGGAAGCATGCGGGCATCGGCCGGTATCTGGAAGTCCACGGCGGCGTGGTCGGCGTGGTAACTCTGGCCGGCTTCAACTGCTTGCCCCCAGCCGGGAAAACGGCTGTTGTCATATGTTCCCGGGCGTTGCAGAATGTTCCCGCCCACGGCAAAACTGCCCTGCCTTGCAATAAGCAGGGGGGCTTGTTCCGCAGCTGGAACAGGGGGGGGGCCTCCCGCCTGAATCATGGCCGGAGGCGTGAATATCGATAAGAAAAAGGCAGGGAGGATTAACCGGTTTTTTTTCATCATTTCATGAAGGAGACTGAGTTGTCATGCTTTTGCAAGGGAGGAAAAGCGTGATTTGTTGATTAATGGGTTGATGATTTTTCTGTGATGGGACTTCCTCCAAATACGTCGGACATGTTCATAAAGGAGAGAGCTGCGTCGATCTGCCGGACTTCATCCGCGGATAGTATTACATGGGCTGCCTCTGCGTTTTCTTTCAGTCTGGAGAACTTTCGTGTTCCCGGAATGGGAACGATCCAGGACTTTTTGCAGAGCATCCACGCCAGGGAAATTTGTGCCGGAGTGGCCTGTTTTTCTTCCGCCAGATTATGGAGCAGGAGGAAGAGATCCTTGTTGGCGTCAAAGCTTTCCGGTCTGAACTGAGGCATGGAGCTGCGGTAGTCCGTCCCCGGCTCAAACGTGGAATTTAGGTTGTAGCGGCCGGAGAGCAGGCCGTTGGCCAGGGGGGAGAACGCTACAAAGCCGATGCCCAGTTCTTCCAGTACGGGAAAAAGGGATTCATGATAGCGCGCCATCATGGAATAACGGTTCTGGATGGCGGTGACCGGACATGTTACGTGCGCGCGCCGTATGGCTTCCTCCGTTGCTTCGGAAATACCCCAATGCGCGATTTTGCCTTCACGGATCAACTCCTGCATGACGCCCGCCACTTCCTCCGGCGGTACGGAATCATCCATGCGGTGCTGGTAATACAGGCCGATGCGTTCTACTCCCAGCCTTTTAAGGGAACTTTCCACGGATTGGCGGATTGTGCCGGGGCGGGAATCGGTGATCAGCGGGTATGGTCCGGGGCCTGCCGTGCCGCTGAAACGGATTCCGAATTTGGTCGCAATAACGATCCTGTCCCGGTAGGGCGCCAGCGCTTTCCCCAGCAGTTCTTCGTTGTCGTGGGGGTGTCCGGGCGTTCCGTACACTTCCGCCGTATCAAAGAATGTATATCCCATATCCACGGCCCGGGACAGGAGTTCCGCCATTTCCTTTTTGTCTGCGGGCGCTCCGTAGGCATGGCTCATTCCCATGCAGCCCAGGCCTATGGCTGAAACCTTCAGGCCGCTTTTGCCCAGCTCCCTGCATGGCATGTTTTGCCCGTTAATTGTTTTCATGCTTGCAAGACTACCATAGGATTTCTATTTTTTCCGATAGACGGATTACAGGTTTTGCTACCATGATTACAGGTTCCCGGAATGAGCTGGATAGCCGGCTCCCTTCCTGCTATGCTCCGGTCAAAAGCAGAGAAAGGGCATGGGCATTATTCTGAACATGGATTCCGTAGGGGACTACAACTCCTTTTTGGGGCAGGAAACGCTGCACCCGCTGGTCAGCGTCGTTGATTTTTCCAGGGTCCCGCCGCTGCGGCATGCCCGCAAGGCTTACGGGTTCTATGCCGTTTTCCTGAAAGACCTGAAATGCGGAGACCTGCGGTACGGAAGACATTATTATGATTACCAGGAGGGAACTCTTGTCTTCGTATCTCCCGGCCAGGTGCTGGGCAATGATGACAACGGGGAATATTTCCGGGTAGAGGGCCATGCCCTCCTGTTCCATCCCGATTTGCTCCGCGGCACCTCCCTGGGACGCAGGATGAAGGACTATACCTTTTTTTCCTATGACGCTTCCGAGTCCCTCCATATGTCGGAGAGGGAAAGGAATTTATTCCTGAACGGCCTGACGGAGATCCGGGAGGAACTGGAACGGGGCGTTGACCGGCATACCAAGTCCATCGTGACAGCCAACATCGAAGTTCTCCTGAACCACTGCATGCGTTTTTACGACCGCCAGTTCATTACCCGCGAGAATGTGAACAGGGATGTGCTGACGGAGTTCGAACGTCTGCTGGATTCCTACTTCGAGGGAGACAAGCCTCAGGAATGGGGTCTGCCCTATGTGCAGTATTTCGCGGATGAACTGCATCTCTCCGCCAACTATTTCGGTGATCTCGTCAAGAAAGAGACGGGAAAAACTCCCCAGGAGCATATCCATATCAAGCTGGTGGACAAAGCCAAGGAGCTCCTTTGCGCCACCAATAAATCCGTTAGTGAAATCGCCTATGAACTGGGGTTCAAGTATCCCCATCACCTGAGCCGCATGTTCAAGAAGAATACGGGATATTCCCCGAGCGAGTTCAGGTTGTCGGCGTGACGCCCGCTCCCTGTCGCCGGACAGCCTGCGGCATTCTGTCTGGAGCGGAACGGTTCGTTCCGGATTGATAGCCGGGCCAGGAATACAGAAAATAATCTTCTGTTCCGAACGGCAATAAACAGGAATGCATCTTTTTTCAGCTGTTCTGTTGTCCGCGGTATTCCTATTGGCACATGCAGGCAGTTTCCGGTGCCTAGGGAATGTATTGCCGGGGGTACAATAATGGCTTCAGCCTGCCGGATTCATATTACGGTTTTATGCCGTGGAGAAGAAATAACGTCATCTTGGAAAGGCAACCTTTTATGAACAGGTATTTTATGAACGTGTGGAGCGATCGTGCGCCGTTACTGCCGTCTTTGGCCTTGTTACGGTTGCGGACAAAGGGTATGGTGCGGCAAGATAACCTGCGCCATTAGACGGCATGATGAATGAAAGCGGTCTGCTGCCCTTCAGGAGACGACCGTTTGCATTCTTCCCGCAACGCCGTTCCGCTGAATAATATAAAACACTACAATAATGGGAAACTCAATAGACCATGGCATGTTCCGGAAGTCCGTCCTGCTGGCTTTCGGATTGTCCATTTCCTTCTCGGGCTTCGCGCTTGCCGCATCGGAAGAACCGGTTTCGGAGCAACAGGCCCAGGCCGTTGAAGGCGCCAGAAAAATCAATCCTGCCGCCGTGGAAGTGTTGCTTGACAACAACCGCCGGATGACGCTCGATTTTTACGGAGACAATGTTTTTCGGATTTTCCGGGATGACAGAGGCGGTATTATCCGAGATCCCAAGGCGGAACCGGAAGCCCGCATTCTGGCGGACAGTCCCCGGAGGCCGGTTTCCCGGCTGGATGTGGACCAGCAGGGCGATGCGGTTGTCATCACTACGGGGAAGGTCAGGATTGAGATAAATAAAAAGACCTCTCTTTTCAAGGTGATCAATCTGAAGGATCATTCCGTGGTGGTGGAGCAGGCGTCCCCCGTGCTTTTTGGAAAGGGCAAAACCAGCTTTTCCCTGAAGGCGAAGCCGGACGAATATTTTTACGGCGGCGGCGTACAGAACGGCCGTTTTTCCCACAAGGGAAAGGTCATTTCCATAGAAAACCAGAACAGCTGGACGGATGGCGGCGTGGCTTCCCCCACTCCCTTTTACTGGTCCACCGGCGGGTACGGCGTCATGTGGCATACCTTCAAGAAAGGGCAGTATGATTTCGGTTCCAGGGAAGAGAATCTGGTGAACCTCTCGCATGATGAAAATTATCTGGATGTCTTTTTCATGGTCAGCGACGGGCCGGTCAGCCTTTTGAGGGATTTCTACCAGCTTACCGGCGCTCCCGTTCTGCTGCCCAAGTTCGCCTTTTACCAGGGCCACCTGAACGCCTATAACCGGGATTACTGGAAGGAAGATGAAAAAGGCATCCTGTTTGAGGACGGGAAACGGTACAAGGAAAGCCAGAAGGATAACGGAGGCATTAAGGAATCCCTGAACGGGGAATTGAATAATTACCAGTTTTCCGGCCGCGCCGTCGTGGACCGTTACAAGGCCCATGACATGCCGCTGGGATGGCTTCTGCCGAACGACGGCTACGGAGCCGGGTACGGCCAGACGGATACCCTGGACGGCAATATTGCGAATTTGAAGAGCCTGGCGGACTACGCCAGGAAAAACGGCGTGGAAATCGGTTTGTGGACCCAGTCCGACCTGCATCCCAAGCCGGAAATCAGCGCTTTGCTCCAGCGCGATATCGTGAAGGAAGTGCGGGACGCCGGAGTGCGCGTGCTGAAGACGGACGTCGCCTGGGTAGGCGCGGGCTATTCCTTCGGTCTGAACGGTATTACGGACGTAGCCCAGATCATGACTTACTACGGGAATAACAGCCGCCCGTTCATTATTTCCCTGGACGGCTGGGCCGGAACCCAGCGGTATGCCGGCATTTGGTCGGGCGACCAGACGGGCGGCGTCTGGGAGTATATCCGTTTCCATATTCCCACCTACATCGGCTCCGGCCTTTCCGGGCAGCCCAATATCTGTTCGGACATGGACGGCATTTTCGGCGGAAAGAACCCGTTGGTGAACGTCCGCGATTTCCAGTGGAAAACGTTCACCCCCATGGAGCTGAACATGGACGGCTGGGGAGCCAATGAGAAGTATCCCCATGCTTTCGGGGAACCTTACACCTCCATCAACCGATGGTACCTCAAGCTCAAGTCGGAACTGCTTCCGTACGCTTACAGCATTGCGGAGGAATCAGTTTCCGGCCTGCCCATGATCCGGGCCATGTTCCTGGAATATCCCAATCCCTACACGCTGGGCAAAGCGACGCAGTACCAGTTCCTCTACGGCCCTTACTTCCTGGTGGCGCCCGTTTACCAGGAAACCAGGGCGGATAAGGAGGGGAATGACGTCCGCCATGGCATTTACCTGCCGGAAGGGCAGTGGATTGATTATTTCACCGGGGATTTGTATGAGGGCGGCAAGATTTACAATGATGTTGATGCTCCTTTGTGGAAGTTGCCCGTGTTCGTTAAAAACGGCGCGATCATCCCTATGGCGAACCCGAGCAACAATGTCTCGGAAATCAATCCCAATCTGCGCATTTACGAACTTTATCCGCACGGCAGCACCTCCTTTACCACGTATGACGACGATGGCGTGACGGAGGAATACAGAACCGGCAGGGGCGTCCGCACTCTGGTGGAGTCCAGGGTGGACGGCAAAAACAACGTGACCGTCACTGTTCATCCGGCGGTGGGGGATTTCGACGGTTTCCAGAAAAAGAAGGCCACGGAATTCCGCATCAATGTGACGCAGAAGCCGTCCGGGGTTTCCGCCAAAATTGGGGAAAACAGCATCAACCTGGCGGAAGCGAATTCCCTGGAGGATTTCAAATCCAGGGAGAATGTTTATTTTTATGACCGGGCTCCCAACCTGAACAGGTTCGCAACGAAAGGCAGCGATTTTGAAAAAAAGGTGATCGCCGGGAATCCGCAATTGCTGGTGAAGCTGGCCGCAGCAGATATCACGGCGGCCCCTACGGTGCTTTCCGTGGAAGGGTTCCGGTTTGAACCGGCTGAAAAGTATCGCCTTTCTTCCGGAGCCCTGACCGCTCCCGCCAATGCCGCGGTGACGGAGGAAAACGCGGCGGCCTATACCCTGAAGCCTACGTGGGACGCCGTCCCGAACGCCGATTTTTATGAAATCGAGTTTGGAGGAATGCTGTACACCACCATCAAGGGAACGGAATTCCTGTTTGAGGATTTGGAGGCCGAGACTCCTTATTCCTTCAAGGTGCGGGCCGCCAACCGGGACGGCCATTCCGCGTGGACGGCCGTCAGCGCGAAGACGAAAGCCAATCCGCTTGAGTTCGCCATTCCGGGAATCGAAGGTGAAACGAGCGTGGAAAACCAGGGCAGCTCCCTGGCGAAGCTGTTTGATTTCAAGGAAAAGGATGTGTGGCACACGAAGCATGATGCGAAGGCTGTTCCGTTTGACCTGGTCATGGACCTGAAAACGATTAACAGGCTTGAGAAGTTTCATTACGTTCCCCGCGAGGACGGCGGCAACGGAACGCTGCTGAAAGGCGCTGTTTATTACAGCATGGACCGGGAGAACTGGACGAAGGCAGGAACATTCCAGTGGGATAAAAATGGAGACGTGAAGATATTCGGCTTCAAGGATGCTCCCACGGCGCGCTATATCAAGCTTCATGTCACGGAAAGCGCGGGTGATTACGGCTCCGGCAGGGAAATCTACGTTTTCAAGGTTCCGGGTACGGAAAGCTATTTGCCGGGCGATATCAACAACGACGGCAAGATTGACCGGAATGACCTGACTTCCTACATCAACTATACGGGCCTGCGGAAAGGCGATTCCGACTTTGAAGGCTACATCAGTAACGGGGACATCAACAAGAATGGCCTTATTGACGCTTACGATATTTCCGTGGTAGCCACCCAGCTGGAAGACGAAGCCGACCAGCCGCAGGAAGAAGCCGACAAGAAAGATGAGGAAGAGGATAAGGCGGTAGGGGACGACGAGAAGAAAAAAGCCGCCGAGGAGGCAAAGAAGAAAGTCCGCGTGGACGGAACGCTTTTGCTTAGTGCGGATAAGAAAAGGTATTCCAGGGGAGACGCCGTCAAGGTGTCCGTAAAGGGCCGGAACCTCCGGCTGGTGAATGCCCTGAGCTTCGCTCTTCCGTATGACCCCAAGGATTTGGAATTCGTGGGCGTGGAGGTGAAGAACATGAAGAACATGGAGAACCTGACGAACGACAGGCTTCATACGAACGGGACCAAGGCCCTGTATCCCACCTTCGTCAACATCGGAGACAAAGAGCCTGTGGAAGGAACCTCCGAACTGTTTGTGCTGAAATTCAAGGCTCGTCGCGACATGAAGTTCCAGCCGAAGCTCACGGACGGCATAGTGGTGGATAAAAAGCTGAACACCAAAAAATTGTAATTTAACATCCTGATACGGCTCCATGCCCGGCCAAACGGCGGCCGCGCATGGAGCTTGCCGTTCCGGCGGAGTATTTCCGCAGTATTCATCGCTGTGGAGCGGTGTTCTTCCGCGTGTTTCGGAAAATCCGGACGGAGCGGCGACGCGGAAATATTTTCCTGCCTCGCGTTTCCGGCGGAGCGTGATGCAATGGGGCTATCTTAACAGGCGGATGAACCGTTTTTTTCTGGCGCGACCGGTCTTTTCCCTTATGTTGGGGGCACCAGACAGGCCCCACGATGTCATGACCGGCCCCGGACTCATCTCCTTGTTCTGTTTTTTGATAACGGCCGCCTATTTTTTGCGCGGCGGGATGTGTGCGGGCATTGTTTTGTGCATGGGCCTGGCGTTTTTTTCATTTTCCCGTCGCGGCTGGCTTCGCAGGAGCGTCACGTTTCTGCTGCAGGTTTCCCTGCTTTTCTGGGGGGCGGAAGCCTGGCGTCTGGCTAGGCTGTGGATGATGGAAGGGGGGCCTTTCCTGCTCTGGACTTCCATTCCGGCTGCCGCGCTGTTGCTTCATGCGGTGGCCATTCTATGGCGGAGGCGCGGAGAAAAGAATTTGCCCGTCCCGGAGCTGGCCCGCAGCCGCGTATTTTCCGTTTCCGTATTGCTTCTGTTTTTGCTGGATGCGCTGGTTCCTTTACGTTTGCTGATGGGGGAGCGCATCTTGCCGTGGCAGGGGGCTAATGGGCTGGCGATTCTTCTCCTGGCCTGGTGGGGCGGCTATTGCGCGGAAGGTTTGTTGAATCCGCAGACGTCTCCGCGCAGGCGGCAGGTGATGTGGACCGTGTTTGCCTCCGCTTTTTTTCTCCAGTTTCTGCTGGGAGTGACGGTGGCTCCCTCCCTGCTGATGACGGGGAAGCTCCATATTCCCGTGCCGTTTATGATGATTTCCGGCCCGGTTTACCGGGAAGAAGGTTTTTTCATGCTGGCATTGTTCAGCGTATCCGTCCTTATGGCCGGGAGTTCCTGGTGCAGCCATTTGTGCTACTTCGGGGTGTGGGACTGCCTGGCCGCCGCTTCTTCCCGCAGGAAGGGGCATCCGGTGCCGGGTGGAAAAAAAGCCTGTGACTGGAGGTGGTTTTCCCTTGCTGCGGCAGTGGGGATTCCCCTCCTTTTGTCCGTGTGGGGCGTTCCGCTGGGGTATGCCCTGGCGGCGGCGTTCGCCGTAGCTCTCACGGCTCCATTTGCCTGGAAGAAAAGTTCCGAAAACGGTGTGCGGGAATATTGCAGCAGGTTTTGCCCCATGGGGCTGGCCGCCAGTTTGCTGGGCAGGCTGTCCCCGTGGCGCATGCGCGTCAGGGAGACATGCACCGGGTGCATGCGGTGCGCCTCCACCTGCCGTGATCTCTCCATCTCGCGCGGGGGCGGGGCCTGCCGCATTTCCCGGCGCTGCACCTTGTGCCGCGACTGTATTTCCCGGTGTCCGCATGGCGCTTTGAGCCTCGGCATGGCCGGCCCCTTTTCCTCTGTGCCGTCCGCGCAGGCGGATATGTATTTTGTAACGCTGGTTTCCGTCATGCATGTGGTCTTCCTGGCCACGGCTCGAATCTGATTTTTATGTTGCCATGAAAGATTCCTGCTCCCTGGAGTATCCGTTTTGCGGAGGATGGATGGAATCTGTCCATTAGGAGGCTTTTTCAGGGTTGCCGTCAGAGGGATTCAGGCAGCGGTGCAGGAGGGGGACGGCCCTGAATTCATGGAACGGCATGGTTCCCTCTTCCCATCCGAAAGAGTGGATTTTGGTTTCAAAAGGCCATTTTTGTTATTCATTGAGAGATTTATTGATGATTTAAAGTTTTTGTTATGATTTTTGAATGACCGTTCAATTTATTAAAGTCACTAAAAAAGATAGGGTCTGCTATGCTCCGGTGCCGGAGCCGGTGGAAGAGGGGGATAAGCTGGAAATCATGGAAATGAAGGATGAAGCCCTTTTCCCGCCGGCAGGGAAAAACGCAAGGATTTCCCTATCCAGGAATCCCATGGTATTCGTGAAAATGAATGACGGATTCCAGCGCATCCTGATGAAGCATATCCTGTATGTGGAGGCGGGCGGAAGTTATTGCACGCTGCACGTGCACGGCATGCCGGCTATCCTGGTATCCGCTCCGCTGGCGCGGGTATCCGAGCATCTGGATGGGGAATATTTTATCCGCGTGCACCGTTCCTACCTGGTTAACAAGCTGCATATAGAATCCATTGCGGGCAACTTCCTCCAGGTGGGCGTCGTTGCCATTCCCATCAGCAAATTCATGAAGAAAAAAGTGCTGGGCAGTTTGAACATGCTGTCGTTTTCCAAATAAGTTCCGGCCTGCCGCACGGGCTCCTGCGGCGTTCCGGGAAAGCGAAATGGAACGGCCGGAAAGGCGGGATGGAAGCAGAAACGGAATGGCCGCATCATTCACGACGTCGCCGGAAGGCGGCATATCAATGAATCTAAACCAGAAATAGAAATTAAATATATGGCAATTGACAGATCAGCAGCAGAAGCGGCGACTTCCTCCCTGCAGTCGCTGCCTTTCGGCAACATCATCGGCGGTCCCCTGGTCGCCTGTGTGGAAGCACAGGCCCAGGCGGCCCGGACTTCCTGGGAATTCATCCAGAACGTGGGCCTGTACGCGGATGGGGAAGAGAAGAAGACGGTGAACGTTTCCTTCCAGTTCATCAAGGACGGCCGCATGGCTCAGATTACGGTTCCCCTTCTGACCATCGTCCCCATTCCCTATATCGCCATTAACTCCATCGACATCAATTTCAAGGCGAATATCAGCGCGTCCGCCGCCAGTACGGAGACGGAAAATTCCTCCAGTTCCGTAGACACCAGCGTTTCCGCCTCTGCAAGGTGCTTTTGGGCGCGCGGCAGCATGAATGCCAGCTATTCCAGCAAAAAGGACTCCTCTGCGACCAGGGATTCCAAATACAGCGTGGAATACACCATGGACGTAGCCGTCCATGCCGGACAGGACAGTATGCCTGCCGGGATGGCCAAGGTGCTGGAGATGCTGAACAATAGCATTTCCGTCGTTTCTCCGGAAGGGTTCCTGGACGTGCAGCATGCCATCCAGGACGACGGAACCGTGAAATTGATAACCTCCTACAAAAACAGGGAGGGGCTGTTTGACCCGGAAGCCATCACCCTGCGGATAGGCGAAGCGACGGAAATATTTGAAAACGGTGCGGGGAATGAAGCCAGGATTGTGAAAACGGATTCCGGCAAGGAATACACACTTTCCAGGGAAGACGCCAGAAACTGCACGGTGAGCGCTGGAGAACTCAAGAGGAAGGTGGCTGTAGGCGCCTGATAACCGAACCATAGCGATTTCTCCTCCATTCCAGAGCCATGTCCCGTCTTAATCTCATCGTGGAATCCCTGCTGAAGGACATTATTGAAGCGCAGCATGCGGCAAACTGCCACGCGGCATCACTGGCGCGCCAGTATGGGAAGAGAGGCCGTGCGTGCGGTTTCCCGCTTCCCAGCGCCCAGATAGGCTCCCTGGAATTCGATTTGAAATATGCGGTGACGGGAACTTCCGGGGTGGAGGAGAAACAGGTTGCGGACACGGAGCAGTGGAGCCTGTTCCGGCAGGAACTGGAAGAGCGCGTGCCGGCGTTTGCCATCCGTTCTATTGTGATGGCCGTGGTGCATTCCAGCCTTCCGGACGACGAAGCGAGAAGCGACTTCTCAAGCCTGCTGGCCAGGGAGGAACAGTGGAAAAAGAATTTCTGCTCCTACCTGGGGAAGAAAATTTCCGCAGCCGTTTCCGCTCATGAGGGCGCGCTCCTGAAGGCGGAACCCGGGCTGGACAGGGGATTGCTGCTGGAGCTTCTGGCAGGCGTCGCGGAAAGGGAATTCATGGATAATCCGGAGCTGGAGGACCTGTTCCTGGGAACCCGGGGAGACCCCCTCAGGCAGGAATGCCGCGCCAATCTCCGGGAAGGCCTTTCCTCTTTCTTGGCCGCTCTGGCGGAAAAGTACGTCCTCACCAGGCAGGAAAGCAGTGTGGTGGTGGATGTGGAAGTAGAGGCGGACAAGCTGAAAAAGATGCCGGAGGAAGCCGTGCAGACCCTGCGCCTGAATATATCCCCTGCTTCCATTCCCTCCGTTCTGGCGGAGCAGAATGATGTTTCCGGGTTGTCCGCGCAATAGTGATAGATGATGAGTGATTCTACAAATAATAACAAGGTGAACGGGCACATTATGAGCCTGCAGCAGCTGATTTCAGCGCCGCTGGTCGCAACGATTGACGCGGATGCGATGTCCACGGAACGCTACATGAAGCATTTCATGTCCCTGGCCTTTGAGTCCTACAATCCTGTGGACGGTTCCACCGGGGCGTTGAGGTTGATCAGCTTCAATTTTACGGACAGCGACGCTTCCGGCGGCGCGGAAAAGAAGGTCAGCGTGCCGCTCGTCAGCCTGGTGACGCTGCCGCTGCTGCAAATCAAACAGGCGGATTTTGATTTTGACATCAATATCATTGACGCCGTAGCCGCCGCGCCGAATGAACATTTTTCCCTGAACAGGGGAGAGGTGGAGTCCCCCGGCGGAAAAGAGCGGGATGAAGGGCTGAATTTTCGGGCTTCCCTGGCTCCGCAGTCCGGGAGAGGGGCTTCTTCCTCCCTGCAGGCGAACATGAAAATCCATGTCTCCATGCAGCAGGCTGACATGCCTTCCGGCCTGTCCCAATTTCTCCAGCTGGCTTCCAGGCCGCATTATGAGGATGTCCCTTCCCGGGAAAAGAATGATTAATTGAAAGAAACGATATGGACCAGAAAACAACTTATTCCTACCAGCGTACTCCGGGCCTTGACTGCCCCAAATGCGGGGTGTATTTCCCCACGACCATTCCGGACTTGCTGTCCGGCTCCATCAGGTGCCCTTATTGCGGCCTGACGCTTTACATTGACCGGAAAGAATCAGGCCATGCCATGCAGGCCCTGGAAAATTTCCAGAACGCATTAGACAAGCAGCTTCCCTCCGCCTCCCTGTCATGAAGAAACCGTTGATTATCCTGTCCGCCGTGCTGTGCATGGTTCTGCCGTCCTTGTCTCCGGCGGAGATGCGGCAGCGGGAACCCCGCCAGCTTGCCGCCGCCTGGCAGGAAGTAAAGAAGCAGATAGCAGACGACGGGAAAACCATCCGTGTGAGGGACGGCATTCAAGCGCTTGAACTCCTGGCGGAACTGGGGATCTCTTCCGTTCCGGCGGACGGCGTCAGGCTGTCCCGCGGCAGTCTGACCATTGTGGTCACGCGTGGGAAGAAAGAGGACGGGGTTTTTTACGTGCTAGCTGTTAAGGAAGAAGGGGGCGCAAGCCTGGAAGTGAAGATGGTTCCTCCTTCCTGATTTGCCGGAGAGGAAGGTCATTCATTTTCAAAATCCCACACGCGGCGGCGGGCGTTTTTCTTCGTCCGCCCGCCGTTGGCTTTCCGGAAGGGGTCAAAAAGAGAGTCCAGCCCGTTCCCTTTCAGCAGCAGGCACTGTTCCATCAGACGGCCCAGTTTCCCTTTCGGGAACCCTTTGGCCTGGAACCAGGCCAGATATTCCTGGGGGACGTCCATCAGCGGACATCCCTTGGGCGGGTATTTGGCAGGACCGTACATGCCGAAAGGGATATGGGTCTGCGCGATTTCCTCCACCAGTTTTCTCAAATCTTCCGCATCTGGTATTTCAGGATCGTTCATAGGTTTTGCAGAATAAATGGTTGCAGGCATTCCGCCAGCCTTTCCGGCGTTTCCAGGGGAAGCCGGTGGCCGGCATGAGGGATGATGACGGCTTGCCCTCCTGCCATGCGCCGCGCCAGGGCGCTGAATCTGGCATCGCGCTGTCCGGCAATCCACAGCTGGGGAACAGGGGATTGCTTCAAAAGCGGGGCCAGGTTTTCCTGTGCGCCCACGGACCAGTCAATAAAGGCGCGGGAGATGGATTTGCGCCACGGTTTCAGGGAAGAACGGTCCGGAGGCGGCGGACTGCCTTCAAATACGCCCTGGGCATCCCATTCCTTCAAAAAATTTTCCCAAGATGCGGAAAGGCATTGGACGGCCCATTCCGCATCCTTCGCCCGCCGCGCCGCCCGTTCCTCTTCATGTTCCAGGCCGGGATTGGCGCTGACGAATATGGCTCCTTTCCAGAGAGGGGGATGGGCCAAAACGGCCTGCATGGCCAACCTGCCCCCCAGGGAATAGCCGCAGATGAGGGGATGACGATCCTGGGAGGCTATTTCGGAACAAAGCACGCGCCCCATATCCTTCAGGCTTTTGGGGCAGCATTCCAGATACCTCCAGAGGTTCAGGGCGCGAGCCTCCACTCCTCCGGCACGAAGAAAATCCATGACGGGTTTCCAATCCGCCGGAGAACCCAGATTGCCGTGCAGAAGCCAAAGCATGGTCGGAACCGTCTTTCTATTTGACGCCGTAGCCGGCGAGGCCGTTCATAAACATCTGGACGGAAATCATGATGAGCACCATGCCCATCATCCGTTCCAAGGCGATTGTCCCTTTTTCTCCCAGCAGACGCAGGAACTTCTGGGCGATGAAAAGCACCATTCCGGAGAGGAACCAGGCGGTCACGATGGCCCCGGCATAGGTCATCTGGGAAATGCTGTCCGGAGTCTGGGAGGCGTGCAGCATAATGATGGACAGGGAAGAGGGGCCGGCCATCAGGGGCATGGCGATGGGAACAATGAAGGGTTCGTCTTTTCCGTCCGCTCGTCCGGAAGAAGAAAGCATATCCTTGGCGGGGAAGACCATGCCCAGCGCTACGAGAAACAGCAGGATGCCTCCGGAAATGCTCAGGGTGGAAGGTTCCAGCCCCAGCAGGTTCAGCAGGAATTTTCCGGAAAAGAAGAAAAGGAGCAGCAGGCTCAACGCAAATACAAGCTCCCGTGTCAGAATAGCCTTCTGCTGGGCGGGCGAGTATTTTTTCAGCATTCCCTGGATCATGGGCGCCAGACCCACCGGGTCGATGACGATGAACAGAAGAATAACAGTGGAAAGGAAGTCCTGCATGGGATATGCCCCGTTGTAAACGATACGGGCGTGTACGTCAAAGGGAACCGCCAGCAGTGGAAATTTTCTCTGCCCGGATTGCTATTTTCTTCACCAGCGCAGGAGCCGGGCCTTTATGCCTGGAAAGCGATTTGAGGAATTCTGGGGAAACTTTGCGTAGGAGACCATAGCTTTTTAATAAAACAGAAAAGCTATTAAGGCAAGGCTCCTTCGGGAGACCGGCTCGATGTTTCAAAATCTGCTTTCCCTACATACTCCCTTCGAACACCGGGGTTCGCAAATCCATCCTTGAATCTGACTTCAAGCTCGTACCTCTTGTTATTGCGAAGGTGCTCTAAATACGTCAGCAACAAATAAGCTTCCTGGATGGGAACTTCATGCTTTTCTCCCGGCTGCAACGTAATGAAACGTATGGAAAACGGTAGACGTTCAACTGTATACAGGGGACTATACCAAGCTAAAGGCTTCTTTCCATCGCTTATTACGCTCCCTATACACCCAATTCTTTTCTCGCCTTCCTTTCGCCATATTTCGATGTGGATATTAGGGCTATGATCCTTCAGGGGATAAAAGTCGTCGAACAGGCGCACGGTCTTTTCGCCCTTGTTCGTGAACACCAGCTTGAAGTCAGGGAACGTCTCTCTTGTGTCAAACCGGGTCTTTTCCATCACCACGGAACATTCCACTCCGTTGTCGGCCATGTCCCCCCATGCCGCAGCCATCCCCAGGAAACAATCCTTACCCTGCTGATTATAGTAGCGCGTTTCGAGTTCACAAGAACATTGTTTCCAGCCTTCCAGATCGACTTCATCCAGGCATACCGGAATCGTGACGCTGTATTCCCGGCCGGGGGCCAGTTCCCGGTAGTTCAAGGGTCGCTGGAAGGTCATGGTGCCAATTTCCCTGTTCAGGATGCGGACATCTCCCCGTTCCGTCCTCAATACAGTCACGAAAAAGTAATCGGCTGTTTCGTCGTTGATTTCGTCCGGAATCCGGACAGGCTCGTTTCCTTCGTTGCGGAAGGAGACTGTAATTTCGCCCTTCATGAAATTGGCAGTGTCCACAATGGAGAGCTGAAGAGGTGTCGATACCTCTGCAATTGCCATACTGCGGGTTTTACCTTCGTTAACCGGAGGCAAGAAACAGGGCGGCTCAATAATACCGGGTTCTGTTACATTTGTGGGTACTTTGCTCCATCCCTTGATTTCGGCTACCCTGATAAGCTTGCGGGTAGTGTTATTCAGGACCTTTTGTCCGGCACAGTAAGGTCTGTCACCTGGGTTATCCGGCAATTTTTTTATGTAAGCGATAACCTCTGTCATAAAGTTAATGCTAGCATTTACGGCTGTCAGATCCATCGCAGCTATGGCGGTTTCCATATCCTTAACTTTATCGCAGGAAAGAGTTTTCTCTTCCAATTTTTCCTGCAATTTCAAATGTTTCCAGTAGAATTTGTAGGCATCTTCCCATTGACGGCGGTGGTGTTCTTCGTGGGCGAGAGAAGCTTCCGCCGTGTGCCATATCCCAAGACCTTCACCGCTCTGGTATCCGTTCAAATCGTTAACCGCCATAATGCAGTCCTCTTCATTGGTGGGAGGTGTAAGAAGGGCATCAATGAACGACCCGGTACGAACAACTACCGTAGCGCCACCAGAAGCAGAAACAACGCGACACCTCCATACATTCTCAGTTTCATCCTTACAAACCGTTACAACGATGTTAACAGGCGTGTTTTTTGTCTGACTATTACCTTCTTCTTCCGTGGTAACAGGTTCCGGTTTCTCAAATTCAAATGCTTCATCGTCGAGTTGCCTTCATACTTCCCTGCCTGAATGGGTTCCCTGTCCATCGTGACGTTGAACGCGGCAGCGTTGTTGCTGACGGGGGTGTAGGCGTTGTTGGTCCACGACAGAGCCACCTTGTAATAGCCCGCTTTCAGGTACCTGGAATCGGTTTCAATATTCAGCTTGCCGTTGGGTGGTGTCCCATCCTTTTTTATAGCTTGCTCACCGGCAATCGTCAGGCTGCCTGTGTCGTCGGCTTCCACGCCGAAATAGTACAGGCCGTCTTCCTCGACCTTGATGAACATTTCCGGCGCTCCGGCGCAAGTGGCGTGCTCGCACGCCGAACCGTCAAAGTTGAACTCCATCGCGTCAACTCCGAGTTTCTGAGGGATGAGAGCCTGCTCCCCGTCGCAGATAAGCTTCGGACCGACCGCCTTGTTCAGTGGTATATAATTATTCATGTTCCTGATCGTTTCCTGTTTGAGAACTAACCATTTAGCTCTCAAATGAACATAAGGAATTCCAAAAAGAACAACAACACGTCCCGGACGTGATGAAAGAAAAATCCCCGATTATCTCCAATAAAAATGGCGGATGCCATTCAGCACCAGCCATATATATGTTAATAGTTTGGAACGTATCGCTACGCTTGTGTATGAATTAAGCTAGACCCTACAGGGGCTGGTAGCCCCGTTCCTCCTGCCGGATGAGTTGCCCCTCCGGGATACAGACTCTTTACATTTCCGTTTTCGGAAAAAGCGGGGTTTCTGAAATACGGATTCAAGGCAGTCGGGAAAAATAATACGGAAACGCCCGGCACGGAGGCTTGTGACGCCGGACGGGCATTGGATGGTATTTCCGTTCCCGGAGTTACAGAAGAAGGTCCTGGATGTTGTCCGAGGAGATGACGCCTGTTTCCGTGGAGGACAGTACGCAGAGGGCGTCTACCAGGTTTTCCTGCCCCAGAGCCAGCCCGGCTTCTTCCACCAGCACATCGTCAATATTCAGGGTAGCGATGGAAAGGGGCACCGTTTCCGGGGCAGAGGGTTCCATCAGGGCTGCAATGCCGATGACGGCAGCCACCAGGGCCGCCGCAGCAGCTCCCCAAATGCGGAAGGAATGCCGCTTGAAGTGATGAATGGATTCCACCGGAACGGCGGGAGTGCATTCTTCCCTTTCAATACGCATCATGACCTTGCGGGCAAAATCGTCCCCCGGCGCAGGTTGGGAGGCATGTCCCAGAATCTGCCAGAGTTTTGTATCGTCCTGTTCGTTCATGGTTATGGTTCCGCTGAGGGTTCTATGAAGAAAAACACCGGAAGATGGGTCCGGTTTCTTGCCGGCGTCATTTTTTCCGTTCTGACGCCTGTCTGATGACGGGGGCCAGCACGGCGGCGATGCGTGCGTAACCGGCCGCAGAAGGGTGCAGTCCGTCGCTGGAAAGCTCTTCCGGGACGTATCCGTCGCTATTAGCCATGACGCGTCCCGGTTCCGTATAAATGAAATTTTCTTCCGCGGCCAGGCGGTTCAGGAGGAGATTGATGCCGGCAATGCGTTCCGCCGTACCTTCCCGGGCGCTGTTGCGCGGGTAAAATCCCTGGAGGATGATGACGGCTTTTGCCAGTTTGCCGGTGATTTCCCGGCAGACGGCACGAATGCCTTCCAGGATTTCCCCGTCCGTGTTTTCCGCAAGGTTGTTCGTGCCCAGGAGCACCACGCAAACGGCATTGTCTTCCGCACCGTCCAGTTCTCCGTGGCGGAGCCGCCACAAGGCGTTTTCCACCCGGTCGTAGCCGAACCCCAGATTGACCGCCCGCATTCCCGCCGTGCACAGGTTCCATGTTTCCGGGGATTTTTGCAAAATGTCCCGGTGCGGTTCATCCACGGGCGCACCTCCCCAGAAATGCGTGATGGAGTCTCCGATGAAGAGGAGGTCCGGGTGTGTTTCGCGCACGATGCGGCACGCGGCTTCATGCCGGGATGCCCAGTCGTAAATCATGAAGTCCCGGTCCTGGGTGCAGGGAATCAGCGTGGAGGGTACGGCCCGGGCGGGAGGAGGTCCGGGCATGATGAAGGTTTCCGGGGCTGTAATGCCGCGCTTTCCCCGGAACAGGCGGAAGCGGATGCGTGCGCCGGGCGGGGCCTGCACCGGAGCCAGATAGCGGCCCTGCGTGCAGAGCATGCGGGGAGAGCCCGCATTCACGTCCATTCGGATGACGGCTTCCGGCGGAGCGTTCACCGCGGTAAGTACCAGTTCTCCCGCCTCATTCAGGGAGGCGCGGATTCCGGGGGGTGGGGATGATTCTATCATGAGACGTCGCGCATGTGCTGGCGCATTTGCCTGCGTCCGATGGAGTTCGGCCCGCGGCTGTCCTGCATGCAGTAGTTCACGGGGCGGCTCTGGGAGGCGCCGTGGGGAGCGCCCAGGCGCTTGTCCGGCTCTGACGGCAGCAGATGCACCACTCTCTTGTTTTTCCAGACCAGCCAGAGCACCACTATGGCCGCCAGTGCGGAGATGTGCAGGATGATGCCGGCTACATTGGCCAGGGCGAAAGTCATCCAGGCTTTCATCATGGCATGGAGGGAGGATTCTTGCGTTTCCTCCGGTTCCTGGATGGTGATGTTGGCTTCCGGGATGCTGGCAGGGTTGTCAGGCTCCAGTGCGGGAAGGGTGGGCCTGGGGGCGGATGCCATGTCCGCCTCTGTTCTTCTTGCCAGGGAAATCATGGCCTCAATGAGCTCGTCCTGCGGATTGGTGAATCGGGAGGCGTCCTGCTTCACCTGGTACAGGAGATCCCTCCGTCCCGCATCCCTAAGCTGGGAGCTCAGCTCCGGATCCAGTGCGATCTGGGCGCTTTTAATATCCCCCATGTGGAAATGGAGCAGCAGGTTGCGCTCCTTGTTCCTGAATATCTGGCGGGCGATGGTGGGAGCATTGACGGAAGGGGGGACTTTCTGTCCGGCCGCGAAGATGCTGACGAACAGGTTGACATTGTAGCGGGATTTGATGAGCTTGATAAGTTCGATGACGTCATTGCTTTCCACTTCCGCGAGAAGCTTCTGGGGGTCAATCAGGCCTGTGGAGGTGCGGATGTAGTCCGGCAGGAAATATTCATTGACGTCCGTAAAGTCCTCCGGAATGGGATCCACGGCGGGGGAGTCTGCATTGGCGGCGGGTTCCGGCATGGGGTCGGAGGGAGCCGCTGCCGCATCCACAGGGGGCAGCAAGGGAGGGTTGGCATTCCACCACGCGCCTCTCATCAGGGATTGCTGGTCGTGGTTGGTCCATTTCAGGGCGGGTAATTCCTGGGCGGGTAATTCCTGGGCGGGAGCCGGAAAGATGGCCGCCGCCAGCAGGCATGGGAACAAAAGGGGGGTCATGCGCCTCCTCCTTTCCGGTCCTCGGGGGTGGGAGGCGTTAATCCGTAGCGCATGGGATGCCTGACTTTGGAGCGCGCTTTCCTGGCTACGAGCTGGACGGCGTTTTTCATGATGGCCCCCGCAGCCTGGAGCAGCATGCTTTCCCGCAGGGGAATGCGGGCTTTCATGATGGATTTGTTGATCAGGTCCGGCTCTACATAAGGGTCCAGTTCATAGCCCCACATGAAGCAGGCCGTGTCCGTGCGCACGTCCAGCACCAGAACCAGGAGCCACTGGGGATCCAGCGGTCCCTGATGGTTAGGGAAGCCGGCCTCATCCACCGTCAGGTGGTTCATCGTCCAGAAACTGTGCGGAATAAGGGAAAAGGGCTCCAGGATGTTGGGGAAATAGACGGACAGGAGAACGGGGGGGATGCGGCGTTCCAGTTTCTCCAGCAGGGCATTCAGCCTCATGCGGTCCTGCTGCCGGAGAGCGCCGGCGTTGTCGCATACGCGGCGGTAGGGTATGGCGTCTTTGCCGTATTTTTTGTCCAGGTTTTCCAGGGAAAAACCGCAGTGAGGGCACAATGATTCCGCCCCGCGGTGGAAATTATGTAAACACTTCGGACAAGTCGGCACAAGGAAAGTTTAAGCACGAAGTTCGTTGCCGAAAAGACTAATTGTCAGAAAGAAATCATGTATGTCTCAATCTTCCAGATTTTCTTTCGTGACACGGTAAATGGCGGCGCATCTGGGGCACGTGACTTCCAGCTCCTCTTCTCCCTGGAACAGGTCTTCCTTGTTGTCCTGAAGGGTCTTGAGCGTGGGCAGGATGCGGTCCAGCGTGCAGCCGCAGTAAAAGCGGAACCGGCGCGTTTCCAGCACTCGGGTATTTTCATCTTCTTCCAGATGGGCCATTTTCTCCCGGGTGAGGGAAGCAAGCCATTCTTCATCCGCGTCAGGCTGGGCCGTCACCATGGTGTAGCATTCATCCGGGAGCTCAATGCAGCGGGCGTTTCTCTGTTCGCTTTGCCTGTAGAATTCCTCCACCCACCGGGCCGGAGACGTTCCCGGAATGGGTACGACGGAGTATTGCGGTTCAAACCCCTTGCGGAGCAGGGTGGAATACAGCGTGTTTTCTTCAGGTTCCTTAATGTCCTGTGTGAAGACGCGCCCCACTACGGATTCCGTCAGGGAAGAACCGGTGACAAACAGATTGGCGACGGCAGGCGTCCGGAGATTGACTGTCCAGGCATGCTGCTCCGCCCAGGGCCGTGCGACCATATAGAGGGTGAAATAGGCCATGAGTTCTTTCAGCAGGCTGTCGCAGAGTTCTTCGTTGCGCAGGCCGTACTGCATGAGGTGAAGGTAGTAGTCCGTAAACAGGGGAGAAAATTTTGACCTGAGCGCCAGGCAATTGCGTCCGCGGACAAAGATGGATTCAACCGTAATGAATTCTTCTACCAGTTCTTCGCTCATGTCATTCAAATTCGGTCTTCCTTTGTGGAAAATCAACCGTTCCTCCTGTCATTAGGAACCATCATGACAGGCAGGTGCGGCAGTATTCTTTTTCCCGGCAGGGAAAGGTGCGGCGGAGAAACGGGCGGGAAATAACGGAGGGGCCCGGAGACTGTACGCAATAAGCCTTTACCATGCCTTTTTGCGCGTTTAACATGCACCCATGGCAACTGACAAGAATATCACCATCCATACTTCCAAGGGCGACATCAGGCTGACGGTGTTTGCTTCCAAGACGCCCGTGACGGCGGCTTCCTTTCTGAATCTGGCGTCTAGGGGGTTTTATGACGGGCTCAAGTTTCACCGCGTGATTCCGGATTTCATGATTCAGGGCGGCGACCCCACCGGTACAGGCATGGGGGGCCCTGGCTACAGGTTTGAGGACGAGTGCCGCCCGGACCTCAGGCATGACGGCCCCGGCGTTCTTTCCATGGCGAACGCGGGCCCCGGCACCAACGGTTCCCAATTCTTCATCACCCATGTGCCCACCGACTGGCTGAATGGTAAGCACACCGTCTTCGGCAAGGTGACGGAAGGCCAGAGCGTGGTGGATTCCATTAAGCAGGGAGACACCATCTCCGGCATTACGATTGAAGATAATGCGGATGATCTGTTTGCGGAACAGGCCGACCGCATTGCCGCGTGGAACAAGGCGCTTGGTAAATAACCTCATTCCGGCATTCACTCGGCGGAGCGCGGCGCGGGGGCGCCCGTTCCGCTGTTTTCCTCTCTCTGCTTTTTCAGTACATGGTTCTGTCTGTTCAAAACCTGCGTGTGCAGTATGGCGCGCGCGTCCTGTTCAATGACCTTTCCTTTACAGTGGAGGATGGGGAAAGAATTGCCCTCGCGGGCCATAACGGCGCGGGGAAATCCACGCTGATGAAGTGCATCGCCGGTTTGAATGAACCGGATTCCGGCTCCATTATCAAATCCAGGCATTCCCAGGTGGGTTATCTGCCCCAGGAAGGAATTCATATCCGAGGGCGCAGGCTGATTGATGAAGCCATGTCCGCCTTTGCGGACCTGATGGATCTTCAGGAGCGCATTGATGTCCTGACGCGGGAAATGGCGGGGCTGGATCCCCGTTCCGCCGCCTACTCTGAAGTTCTCAATGAAATCGGGGAACTGGAACTGGTGCTGCATGCCCATAATTCCGCCCGGCTGCGTCCCCGGACGGAATCCATCCTGCGCGGACTGGGATTCAAAGACAGGGATTTTGACCGGGATTGCGGAGAATTTTCCGGCGGCTGGCAAATGCGCATCGCATTAGCCAAACTGCTGCTCCGGGAGCCTGAAGTGCTGCTTCTGGACGAACCTACCAACCATTTGGACATCCAGTCCCAACGGTGGATGGAACAATATCTGCGCTCCTACCGGGGCGCTATCATCCTTATTTCCCATGATGTGGCGCTTCTGGATGCTCTGGTTTCCCGTACGATTGCTTTTTACCACGGCCGGGCGGAGGAGTACGCGGGCAATTTTTCCTATTTTCTGAAAGAAAGCGTGCTGCGGAAGGAAATTCTGCTGCGCCAGAAAAAGGCTCAGGACCGGGAGATTGCCAAAACGAAGGAATTTATCGACCGTTTCCGTTATAAAGCCACCAAGGCTTCTCTGGTTCAGTCCCGCATCAAGCAGTTGGAAAAAGTGGAACTGATTGAGGTGGAAGAGGATGATGCCGTCATGAACTTTCACTTTCCTGCTCCTCCCGCTGGCGCCCATTCTGTGGTCAGGCTGGAAAAGGTTTCCAAACATTATGGTTCCGTTTCCGTTTTTGAGAATGTGGATTTTGAAATCGTCAAGGGGGACCGCATTGCCATTGTAGGAGTAAACGGGGCGGGGAAATCCACATTTTCCCGCCTTATTTCCGGCGGAGAGGCCCCCAGTTCCGGCAGCGTGACCATGGGACGCCATACGCAGGTAGCTTTTTTCTCCCAGACGCATGCTGATGATCTGGATCCGGATAAAACGATTCTGGAATGCGTGGAAGCTGCCGCCACGCGGGAATCTGCGCCCATGGTCCGGAATCTGCTTGGCTGTTTCCTGTTCCGGGGGGATGACGTACACAAGCGCGTTGGCGTGCTTTCCGGAGGCGAGCGCTCCCGCGTGGCGCTGGTGTGCATGCTTTTGCATCCGGCCAATTTCCTGATTCTGGATGAACCGACCAATCATCTGGACATCCAGTCCCAGCAGGTGCTTCAAAAGGCTCTGTCCGAATATCCGGGTTCCTACTGCATCGTTTCCCACAACCGCAGTTTTTTGGATCCCATCGTGACGAAAGTGCTGGAATTTGTACCGGGAGAGAAACCGCGCGTTTACCTGGGCAATGTTTCTGATTATTTGGAAAAGGTGGAGAGGGAGCAGGCCCTGGCTGCCGCAGCCGCCTCACCCCCCTCCGGAGCGGCGGAACCGGGCGCCGGATTGGATCGCAAGGCACGCAGGCGCATGGAGGCGGAAATCCGTCAGAAGAAGACGCGCCTGCTACGTCCGCTTCAGGAGAAACTGGAGCTGCTGGAAGAAGAAATAGCGCGGCTGGAAACGGAAAAGACGGAAATTACTTCTCAATTGGAGCGTCCGGAAGTGGCGGCTGATACGGAAGCCGTCATGGAGCTTACCTCCCGTTTTCAGCAGACGGACCGGCAGCTGGAAACCTGTTTTACGCAATGGGCAGATCTTTCGGAAAAGATTGAAGAGACGGAAGCGCGCATTCAAGAAGAGGCGGAAAGAAGCGTTTCCGGGAGCTGAGGGGATTTTCTTTAGGAAACTTTGTTGTTGCCGGATATCTAATCCGGAGACAAGCTTTTCCGCAACGTGATAAATGAATGTTTGTCCGTTGCGGGAAATCATAAGCCTGGCATGTCCTGAAAGCGGCTTCCGTCCATTTCCCTGCAAGGGGGGAAGATATTGAGAACCGGAACGGGAAAAATCAGATTTCTTTCAGGATGGCCTTTTCTTCCCGCTTTTCCGTGTTTTTTTCCTGTACTCTGAAATCGTGACGCCGAACAGGGTAAGCAGGATCCCCGCCAGGGATATCCAGGTCAGGCGTTCCCCCAGAATGATGGCTGAGGCCACCACGGCTACGACCGGTACCATGTAAATGTAAACGCTGGACTTGACGGCTCCCAGAATTTCCACCACGCGGTTCCAGGTCAGGAAGCACAGTGCGGAAGCGAACAGGCCCAGATACAGCAGGTTAACGGCATTGACGGGTTTTGCCATCAGACGCCAGTCCATATTTGCCGGAAGGACCCACAGGGCGGGGATCATCAGCGCGATGCCATAGAAAAAAATGCGGCGCGTGCAGATGATCATGTTGGACGTGTTGACGCCGATTTTTTTCATCAGAATGGAATACGCCGCCCAGACAAAGGCCGCTCCCAGAGCCAGGATGTCTCCCGCCGGATTCAGTTCCAGCACGAAGGCTCCGTTTGCCATGATGAGGAAGATACCCGTAAAGGCGGCGGCAAAACCCAGGAAGAAACGGCGGGAAAAGCCTTCCCCCTTCAGCAGGAAATGAGCCAGAAGGGCTGTGAAGAAAGGAACCACTGCCACGATAATCCCCACATTGGAGGCAAAGGTATAGGTCAGGGCGATGTTTTCCAGCAGGAAGTACAGGGTAACCCCGGTCAATCCCGCTCCGGCGAACAGGAATTCCTTTTTCCAACCGGAGAATGGAAGAAACCGCGGTTTCAGGCACCAGAGAAAAGCATATCCTATTACAAAGCGGGTGAAGAGTACCGTGACGGGTGTGAAATCCCGCAAAAGCACCTTGGTGGAGACGAAAGTCGTTCCCCAGATGAGAATGGTCATGAGGGCGGCTGCATGGCCCAGGGTACGCTGGCGGGAACTCATTGCATCATGGTGCGGGTGAAGGGGGCGTTTCCAGCGTCAGGCCCAGAATTTCCGCCGGTTCCTGATTTTTGTTCCAGACGGCGTGCAGAACGCCGCCGGGAACGAGCTGGGATTCGTACTCGTGAACCGTTCTTTCTTTTCCGTCAAGCATGACAGAGACCGTTCCACGGGTGACAATGAATAAATGAGCGTGGGCATGGCGGTGCGGGGAAAGGGGGCCGCCGCCGCCGGGGGCTATTTTGGCGAAAGCTCCGCCTTTCAGGATTTGCTGCCCGTCCGCAAACAGGTTCCTGGCCTTGAAGCCCGTATGATCGGGAATGGGAGAAAAGGCGTCCATTCGTTTATTTGCGTGCCAGGTCGTATCCGTCTTTGCGGTCTTTGATGACCCAGCCCAGCGCTGCCACTTCCGCCCTCAGACGGTCGGCTTCCGTCCAGTCCCGGTTCTGTTTGGCCTGCCAGCGCTGATCCGCCAGGATGCGAACTTTTTCCGGGGCTTCCTCCCGTTCCTCCTCTGGAAGAATAATGCCGAAGGCGGCCAGGATAAAATGGAAGGCATTCCGCAGGCGGAGCGCCTCCTCCGGTGAAAGGGAGGGGATATCCGCCTTTTTGATGGCGCTGAAAACATGGCCCAGGGCTTCCGGAGTGTTCAGGTCATCGTTCAGGCTGTCCCATGCCGGCTGGAAAATTCCCAATTTCGGGAATGCCGCGCAGAATTCCTCATAGGAGGGAACGGAATCCGTTCCGGAGGCGTTCCTGAGCTGCGTGTCGAATTTGGCCAGGCGGTTCAGCGCGGCTTTAGCGTCTTCCAGCGAGGAAAGGGTAAAGTTCAACGGACGGCGGTAATAGCCCCCCGCCAGTACGTACCGGACCGCGGACGGCTTGTGGCCCAGTTTGTCCAAATCCGCCAGCGTATACATGTTGCCCAGGGATTTGGACATCTTGCCGCCGTCCACCAGAAGGTGCGTGATGTGGAACCACAGGCGCGCGAAGCCGCCTCCGCAGGCGCAGCGGGACTGGGCCACTTCGTTTTCATGGTGGGGGAATACCAGATCCACGCCGCCGGAATGGAGATCAAAGTCATTGCCGAAGTATTTATGGATCATGGCGGAGCATTCCAGATGCCATCCGGGGCGTCCTTCTCCCCAGGGAGAGGTCCAGAAGTTGTCGCCGTCTTCCGGCCTGCGGCTCTTCCACAGCACGAAGTCTGCCACGGAATCCTTTTCATATTCGTCTGCGTTGGACCGGGTATTGGCGGTTTTTCCTAAATCCAGTTCACGTTCGTCCAGGTGGGAAAGCCTTCCGTATTCCGGGAAGGAGGAAATTCTGAAATACACGGAACCGTCTTCCGAGACATAGGCATGGCCCTTTTCCACCAATGTTTGGACCATCCGTATCTGTTCGGGAATATGGCCCACGGCGGAGGGTTCCGCATGGGGAGGCAGGCAATTAAGGGCGGCGCAGTCCCGGTGGAACAGGTCCGCCCAGCCTGCGGTGAATTCCGCCAGGGAAACGCCGGCTTTTTGAGAATCCCGGATGGTTTTGTCATCCACATCCGTCAGATTGCGAATGTGCGTGGTGGGAACCCCCCCCAGCTCCAGGACGCGGCGGAAGACGTCCTGCATCACGAAAGTGCGGAAATTGCCGATGTGGGCCGGGCCGTACACCGTGGGGCCGCAACAGTAAAAGCGCAGTGTTTTTCCATCCATGGGGGAAATGGCCTGGGCCGTTCTGGTGCGGGTATCGTAAAGGTGTAACATGGCGGAACGATTAGAAGGGAAGAGGGCTTTCCGGTCAAGCGGGAAAAGAAAGCCGGGGATCCGCGGTTGTCCGCGTCCCCGGCTTTGAAGAAATCAGAGGATGGCGAGAGAAAAGGAAACGCTATTTGTCCGCGTTTTGCTGGCCCTTTTTATAATTCTCGTTAATACGTTCGATTTCCTCCTGGGTGATGAATTTTTCCCGGTAGGGTTTGTTTTCCACAGTGCGTTCCAGAGTATAGCCGAAACGCTTCTGGAAATGTTTCTTGTGGGTTTCCATTTTCTTTTCAAACTCTTCCAGGCTTGGACGGTTCTTGTGGCTGCCCCACGCGGTTTCGGAAACAGCCATGGCGCGGGGGTAGGTCATGTACATCAGCAATTCGCCGGAGGGAATCCATTCCGCCCACATGCAGAGGTTGATTCCCTTGATGTGCTTGACGTCATTCTTGTCCCGTCCGTTGCGGGGATCGAAGTTGTAGCAGTCTTTCAGCAGGATGGGAGCTCCGCCGGGCCGGGCGCGCACGTCGTCCGCCGGGAATTTCATCTGGGTACGCGCCAGGTAGTACTTGAACTGGGGGGTGACGATGAGGTCGATGCCCTGTTCCTTCGTCTTATCAATGCAACGCGGGAATTCTCCCGGCAGCCAGGACATGACGGTTTCCCCCTTGTGGTAATAGCTCTTGTTGATGTCATACCAAAGGATGGGCTTTTTCCGGTGCTTGGAGAGTATGGCCGTCAGGCTTTTCGTGAAATCGCTCATCTGGACTTCCACATTATCCCCCTGGCCCTTTTTGGCTCGGGCGGCCTGGCAGTCCGGGCATTTCTTCCAGTCTCCCATGGGGCATTCGTCACCGCCGATGTGGATGTACGGGAAAGGGAATATCTGCTGGACGGTATTGAAGGTATCCTTAAGAAACTTTTTGGTGGCCGGTTTCTGCGGGCAAATCAGCTTGGAGGAAACGCCGCCGTGCGTCCATACCTGGGCCCGTTTGGTGTTGCAGCAGAATTCGGGATAGGACGCGGCCAGGGCCATATTGTGGCCCGGCATTTCCACTTCCGGCAGCACCTGGATACCGCGCGCTTTGCAGTAGGCTACCAGGTCCTGGAGTTCCTTTTTGGTATACATGCCTTCATTGGCCAGCAGGGAATTGTTCTGGTTTTCCGGAGCGGAAGGGCGGACGGCGCCGATGGTGCGGAGCTTGTCGTAGCCCGGCACGGGGAGACGCCAGCCCTGGTCTTCCGTCAGATGGAGATGCAGGACGTTGTATTTGTAATAATGCATGGCGTCCACAAAATTGTAGATCTCCTTCATGGGATAGTGGTAGCGGCCTACGTCTACCATCATGCCGCGCCAGCCGAAGTCGGGGGAATCCTGGATGCTGCCGCAGGGAAGGCCCTCAGGAGTATCCGAAAGCTGGTCCTGGAGCTGGAACAGGGTCGCCATGGCCATGGCCTTCCCGTTGGGCGTGGTATAACGGAGTTCCACGCCGCCGGGCGTCAGTTTCATGGCATACCCTTCATTGCCCAGTCCGGCGACTTTTTGCTCATGGATGATTTTGAGGTTTTTGGTAGTTCCGGAAGTTGTCGTCACGTTGACGGGCTCCGGAATAATGTTGTAGGGATTGGTTCCGGCCCAGCAGAGGGAACCCAGGAACGCTGCGGCTAGCAAAATTGATTTCATGCGGCGCCGTATAGTAATGGTTGTTGTTTGTGTGAGGATTTAAACCCTGTCCCTCCGTCGTCAATGGCGTGTTCCGGACAACCGTGTTTCGGGAGGAACGGTGAATGGCGGCGTCAATCTCTGGAGGGAGCGCAGTCCCACTGCGGCTTGACGGCCAGTTTGCCGGTGGCCCCGGGGAAGCCTTCCGGTACCTGGTAGTCTTTGCGGAGCTTGCCGTACAGGGTTTTGAGTTCTTTCACGGTTTCCGCATATTCCGGTTTGTTGATGACGTTGTGCATTTGGGCCGGGTCCTTCTGGTTGTCAAAGAGCATCCATTCGTCGCTGGTCCAGATATAGGACAGCGTGTAGCGGTCCGTGCGCAGGCCGTCATGGCGCGGAGCGTTGTGTTCACCCGGATTTTCGTAAAAAGCGTAGTAAAGAGAACGGTTTTTGAAATCCTGATGTTCTCCGGTCTTGAACAGGGGAGTGAGGCTGCGGCCCTGGAAGGTATTCATATTTTCCTTGGTATTTACCCCGGCCACGTCGCAGAAAGTGGGAGCATAATCCAGTTCCTGCACCATGGCGGAGGAGCGCACGCCCGGCCTGATGTGGCCAGGCCATCTCATGATGAGGGGCATGCGGAAGGATTCTTCAAAAATCCAGCGCTTGTCGTACAGGCCGTGTTCGCCCATGTAGAATCCCTGGTCTCCGCAGTAGAGCACCAGCGTATTCCTGTCCAGGCCGTTCTGTTTCAGATAGTCCATGATCTGGCCGATGCTTTCGTCCACGGAAAGAACGGTGCCCAGATAGTCTTCCATATAATGGCGCCAGCGGCGCAGCAAAATGTCGCGCTGCGTTTTGATTTTCCCGTTTTTAATATCTTTGACAAGCTGTACAGTACGGGCCTTGTGGTAGTTGTACCAGGCTTCCTTCTGCTGCGGGTCCATGCGCACCCATTCCGGCATTTCCCAGTCATACTGAGTATGCAGGGTCTTGGATTCCGGGCAGGAAAGCATTTTCTGGATGTCTTCCGGGACCACCTCCTTGATCAGGTGCTCGTCAGACCATACGTTGAAATGGTTGAGCAGGGTTTGTTCCGTCATTTTCAGGAATTCCGGGCGGTCTGCAAAATCGTCTTCCAGATTGGCGGGCGGGTCAATGGCGTCCGCATACTGTTTGGCGCGGCCCAGATTCTGAATGGAGGGGCACCAGCAACGGTGGGGTGCCTTGTGACCCACGACGAGCATGAAGGGTTTGTCCTTGTCCCTCTGGTCCAGCCATTTGAGGCTTTTTTGCGTGACCAGTTCCGTGGCATAGCCGGGTTCCGTTTTCACCACGCGTTTGCCGTCCTTGCCGGGAGTGATGAAATCCGGATTGAAATAGTTGCCCTGGCCGGGGAAAATTTCCCAGTAATCGAATCCGGTGGGGTCGGATTCATATTTGGACGTATCTCCCTTGGCGCCCGGCGGGATGGCTTCCAGGTGCCACTTGCCGACAATGGCCGTCTGGTAACCGGCCTTTTGGAGCATTTTCGGGAAAGTGGGCTGGGAACCGTCAAAGGGAGCCGCATGTTCGTTGAAGAGGTACCCGTTCATATGGGAGTGGCGGCCAGTGTAGATACAAGCCCGCGAAGGTCCGCACAGGGAGTTGGCGCAGTAGCTCCGGTCAAAGACCATGCCTTCGTCCGCCAGTTTGCGGAAGTTTGGATAAGGCATGGGAGAATCCTTTTCACAGGTGCCCAGGGTCTGGTAGGAATGGTCGTCGGTGACAATGACCACGATGTTGGGGCGCTGGTCCGGCGTCTGCTTTTGAGGCTGGTCCGCGGAAGCGGACAGGGGACAGGCCGCAAGCATCAGGGCGGTGGCGGCATGACGGTTCATTGTTAAAATCATGAATTAAACAGGCAATGGTTGGAGAGGGGGGAAGCGGCGGAATTTGTCCGCAAGGGCATTCCTGCCGGTACGGAAAAGACCACATCCCCGAAAGAAAAAATGCTGGAAGAGAGTTTTAGGAAAAATAAAACATCAGTTTCATATTTCAATACAAAAATGGGGATGGAGCGGAAGCCCATGAATAAACCGTTCCGCAGCCGGACGGCAGGGGAAAAGCCGTTCAGGTGCCACGTGGGCCGGAGCGCTTGTTCCGGCCGTTGTTTTCATGGGATTCTTTCTGTTCCAGGAGCCATGTTCTATCTTCAAGGCTGAGCTTTTTCAGGGATGTTCTGCTCTGGTGTCCGTCCAGCTCCTGAAGCCAGAGGGTCTGGGTCTTTTCCGAATAACGGGAAAGTTTGGCGAAGACGGTATTTCCGTTGACTCCTGTCCAGACCCGGTAGCCTTTGGGAATCAGCGTTTTTTTAAACTCTTCATATTGCTGCTTCGCCAGTTTGACGCTGTTCTTGATCTGGTCAAAATAAAGGGCGTTTTGTCCGGTATAATAACCGCGCAACGTATCCACTTTGGAGCCGTCCGGAGACATGACCAGAAGCACGGGCGTTCCTCTCACGCCAAACAGGGAGGGAGCCTTTTTCACATACTCCAGCATCTTCTGGCGCTTCCTGTAAACAGGTTCGCTTTCAAATTTTTCCGCCTGGTCGTAACAGACGCGGACGACATTCCTTTTCGCCCAGTCTTCAAATTCCTTCGTATGGAGGAGTTCTGCCCCCAGCTTTTTGCTGGGAGGGCTGCCCACGGAATGGTGGAACCAGATGAGAATGGGTTTTCCGGTACTCTGGGCTTCCCGGAGGGCGGTGGGATAGCTTTGGATCCAGCGTTCGTTTTCCTTACGCTGGGCGAAAGCTTCTTCCAGCCCGGGGATGGGGGCGTCCGGGTCATGAGCGTCCGTGTAATAGACGGCCCCGCTGTCTGCCCTGGTCATTTCCTCCTGTGTGGTGGCGGTAAGATGGGTGGCCTGTTGCTGATTCGGGGTAGTGCTCAACAGCCCCGTCGGCACATTGGCGATGGAATTGGTCTTGTTATCCTGCATGTATTCCGAAAGGCTTTTTTTTACCTTCGGTTCTTCCTGTTCCGGAGAGGTTCCCACGCAGGAACAGAGAGCCGCGGACGCAAACAGGAACATGGACAGCCGGGGCAGACTCATGACTGACCTGATAGCATAACAGGGAAAAATACGCAACCGGGAATTGTTCAACGGTCGCAGCGGTTTCAGTATTTCTTGGCTTCCTGTTCCTTCTGCTTCCGGTCCCGTATGGCGATATCCAGGGGGGTGCATGTAGCGGTCGTTGATGTGGCTCGCCCTGCCGGTGCGCAGCTTCTTTTCGTACCGTTTGCCCCGGTTTCTCCTGAACAGGAATTCGGACTCCGGAACGCGGCCCACGGTCCGGTAGATCAGCTCGTCGATTTCCTCCTTTTCCCGGTAGCCGGCAGCCTGATGTAGCATTCCTCCTCCCGGGAATGGTTGGGGAAGTAGTGCAGGAAGTGTCTCATGGTCCATTTTCATCCATTGAATCCTGATGGAAAGGCTGTTTCTGGCGCTTTTGAACGAATGTTTGCTACGGAAGAAGGACCACGTGAAGTGGCTCATTTAGCCGGGGCATGAATGCTCACCAAAACGCAGGCCGCGAGAACCCGGGAAAACAGAAACAGTTCCTTGTTATACTCTCTATCATCAGAGTAATGGGAAGGAAATCTGCCGATTAAAACGCGAGTAATACCCTGTTTTCCAAAATAGCCAATATATTCTCCCTGCAAATAAACTGTTTTCCCATATTCAAACGGAAAAACGATATAAAGCCGGGAAGAAAATGGGTTAATCCCCCGTTTTCAGCACCTTGATGAACGCTTCCTGCGGAATGTTGATTTTTCCGATGGCCTTCATGCGCTTTTTGCCTTCCTTCTGCTTTTCCAGAAGTTTGCGCTTGCGGGTGACGTCCCCGCCGTAGCATTTGGCCGTCACGTCCTTGCGCATGGGGGAGATGCTTTCCCGGGCAATAATCTTTCCGCCAATGCAGGCCTGAATGGCGACGGTGAAGAGCTGGCGGGGAATGACGTTTTTCAGGCGTTCCGCCAGTTCCCTGCCGCGGGAGGCTGCCTTGTCCTGGTGAACAATCATGGAGAAGGCATCCACCGGTTCCCCGGCGATGAGCATGTCCATTTTAATGAGCTTGGCGGCCTGATAGCCGGCGTATTCATAATCCATGGAGCCGTAGCCTCGCGTCATGGATTTGAGCTTGTCGTTGAAATCCACCAGAATTTCCGCCAGAGGGACGGTGCAGGTGAGCATTACGCGCATATCGTCAATGGTCTCCGTATTGTCCACGCTGCCGCGTTTTTCCAGGACAAGTTGCATGATATCCCCGATGTATTCCCCAGGAAGCATAATGAACACCTTGACGATAGGTTCCCGGATTTCCTGAATTTCCTGCGGTTCCGGGAGCAGGCTGGGATTGTCCACATTGATTTCCTCTCCATTGGTCTTGGTGACCTCATAAATCACGGAGGGGTAGGTGGAGATGATATCCATGTTGAATTCCCGGCGCAGACGCTCCTGGATGATTTCCATATGGAGCAGGCCAAGGAAGCCGCAACGGAACCCGAAGCCCAGAGCTACGGAAGATTCCGCCTGGAAGGAGAAAGCGGCGTCATTAATCTGAAGCTTCGCCATGGCCGCTTTCAGGGCTTCAAAATCGGAGGAATCCACCGGATAAATGCCGGAAAAGACCATGGGGCGGATTTCCTTGAAACCGGGCAGGGGGGATGGGCAGGGGCGCATGTAATCCGTATACGTGTCCCCGATCTTGACATCAGCCGCGGATTTCATGTTGGCGATGATGTAGCCTACGTCGCCGGCTTCCAGGGAATCCGTTCGGGTCATTTTGGGGGTGAAGATACCCACTTCCTTCACTTCATACACTTCGTCCGTTGCGAAAAGTTTGACTTTCATGCCGCGGTGCACGCTGCCGGAAATGACGCGCACATAGGAGACTACGCCGCGGTAGGCGTCGTAAACGGAATCGAACACCAGGGCGCGCAGAAGGCCGTCCTGTTCCGTTTCAGGCGGAGGGATGCGCTGAACAACGGCTTCCAGAATATCATCAATGCCGATGCCCATCTTGGCGGAGGCATGGATGGCTTCCTCATGGGGGATGCAGACGATGTCCTCCAGCTGGCGGTATACTTTGGGCAGGTTGGCACTGGGAAGGTCAATCTTATTGATGACGGGGATAATGGCCAGGTTCAGATCCATGGCCAGGTGCATGTTGGCAAGTGTCTGGGCTTCCACTCCCTGGGCCGCGTCCACAATAAGAAGGGCTCCCTCGCATGCCGCCAGGGAACGGGACACTTCATAGGAGAAATCCACATGGCCCGGCGTATCCAGAAGATTGAGCTTGTAAGTCTTTCCGTCCCCGGCCTTGTAGAAAATGGTAACGGGGTGGGACTTGATGGTGATGCCCTTTTCCCGCTCCAGATCCATGGCGTCCAGAAGCTGATCCTGCTTCTCCCGTTCGGAAATGGTATTCGTCTTTTCCAGCAGCCGGTCGGAAAGGGTGGTCTTTCCGTGGTCGATGTGAGCGATAATGGAGAAATTGCGAGTCAGTTCAATGGACATGGTGGTCTCTACCCTTCTAACATGAGTGCCCTGTGCGCGGGGAGGGTAACATAGCCCATGCGGCGGTCAAGACTTGAACATGACTGCCTCCCGTTCCCTGCCGCGTCGGCTTCATTCGCTCCGGGAAAACCGTCATTCATGACAGGGGCTGCGCCGGGAGATTGAACGTGAGGGAAGAAGGAAGGCTCTCAACTGGTACAGGCACGCGAACCTTTTCCCGTGCGGCCATTTCTTACCAAGCCAGCATATGAAATCTTTTTTAGCAGCCATTTTAAGCCTATTTATTCCCGGCCTCGGCCAGTTGTACAAGGGCCACTTTGTCCAGGCCATTCTCTGGTTCCTGGTGGTAGGTGCGGCTTACGGCCTCCTGTATTGGTTCATCTTTGCACTCGTTCCTATTGTCCTGCATATCATTTGTATTTTGCAGGCCTATTTCATGGACAATGAATGATGCCTGCCGTTTCGGCTTCACGGCCAGGATGGCCGAAAGAGCAGAGCATCCTGCGCACCGGCAGCGGCATTCATTCCCTGAGGTTGCGGAAGGAATGCGCCGTTCATAGCGGCGTCATTCTTCTTGATACCGGTATTTGCAATGTTAACGGGTTTGTTGGTGCCAGTGGAATCCGCGGATTCTTTTTTAACGGACTTCGATTTGTTTACAGGGGAAACGTCAGCACAACTGTTTTGAATTTGTTAATGACCCCGTCTGTCTTGAAAAATCGGATCGGATGGGAGACGTTGATTCTTCAACAAATAGGATTTTGAATCCGGTATCAATAAAAAAAATTGGTGGTAAGAAAATTATAGAAATCAATATTTTGTTCTTACCGATATTCTATCTATAATTTTTGATATATTATTTATTGTAATTTTTTAACAATAAATATTTTATCGATAAATTCGGATTCAAAATCCGCTATCTCCGTTTTATAGTTACTAACATTAGTAAACGATGGAAAAAATACTGGGAACCACAATTGTATTGCTGGGGGCTGCCGCTCTTTCCGCAACGGCCGCAACCGTCCAGATTGATCTGTCAGGGTATGATTCAGGAAGCGATGTTAATTCTTCCTTCCAAGCCTACCGTGGCGATCCTTCCGCCATGGCGAATCACTTGAATGAGTGGTTGGCGAATTCTTCCGGATGGTGCGGATCTAAAGCCAATACATCTTCTGAAACCTCAAGTTATTTTAAAAGCGCTGTTGGGAGCGAAGACGGTTCTGTAACGGTGACCTATACCAATAGACGGGGATATGGCGGTTCCGGCGTAGGCCTCAAAGTTTCCCTGGATGCTGCGGGGTATTCTGCTGATGCTTTATTCTTCTCTGACATTCACAGTGGATTTGGCTACCTCCACCGGCGGCACTTATCGGGTTTATCTGGCCTACCAGACGGAAAATGGCTGGCAGGCGGTAGAGTCGCAGGCGACGTCCGGCACGATTACTGTGACGGCAGATCTTTCCGGAAACAAACTGACTTCTGAAAACGTTTATGTATTCGTTGAGTCAAATCAGGGAAGGGGTAATGATTCTACATTCACGGCTTCCATGACGGGAGAATTGGCTTCAGTGCCGGAACCTGCCACGGCTTCCCTGGGACTGCTGGGACTGGCCGCCCTGATGATGCGCCGTCGCCGGTCTTAAGGCATCCTGCCGGCAGACAAATTAATCATAGGACGGTCTCCGCATGGAGGCCGTCTTTTTTATTTTTACTGGAGGGGGATAACAGAATGCAATGTACCGGGAATCGAGTATTCCCGGCTATGGAAAGAAAAACTGCCCGGAAAATTATTTTTCGCCATGCTTCAGGTTTATTCTTCCAAATAGAGAGGCCGGGATGTTTTTGTTCTTCATCCGGATGTTATCTTTGTTTCTGGAAATTTTTTTACAGAGCAGGTTTCCTCTGGAAATGAATGAGAAATTGTTTCCTAATTGATCATCTGCCGGATACAATGGTTTCCGCAACAGAAATGTTGATATCTTGGCCGTTTGTTCTTGTAAAACGTCATTTGAATTAATCATCCTTTTTGGAAACAGGCCAAAGGAATAATCTTCCGATAAACAAAAACTCAGAGCCGTTCCGGAATTATTCCGGAACGGCTCTGGAGGGCCAGGAGGAAGGCTTTTCGGGGGTGGGTGGGGTGCCTTCTCCTTGGGTTTTCTTTCTTTTAGAAGTCGTAGCGGTAGCCGACGCTT